>CAZXVO010000086.1:13891-16226 GCA_964643835.1 uncultured Phenylobacterium sp.
CCTACACCACCCGCGTGGGCGAAGGCCCGGACCCCACCGAACTGATCGACGAGATCGGCCAGCACCTGGGCACTGTGGGCCGCGAGTTCGGGGTGGTCACCGGCCGGCCGCGCCGCTGCGGCTGGTTCGACGCCGCCCTGGTGCGCCAGTCGGTGGCCCTGAACGGCATCGAGGGGATCGCCCTGACCAAGCTCGACGTCCTGGACGGCCTGCCCAAGCTGAAGATCTGCGTGGGCTACCGGCTGGGCGACCAGACCTTCGACTACCTGCCCGCCGGCCTGAAGGCCCAGGCGGCGCTTGAGCCGATCTACGAGGAAATGGACGGCTGGAGCGAAAGCACCGCCGGCGCCACCTCGTGGAAGGACCTGCCCGCCAATGCGGTGAAGTATGTCCGCCGGGTCGAGGAGCTGATCGGCGCGCCGGCGGCGATGGTCTCCACCAGCCCGCAGCGGGACGACACCATCATGGTCCGCGACCCCTTCCAGGACTGAGGGCGGCGCAAGGTTAACTGCGGCGAAAGGTCGCGTATAAAGCGGTTCTTTACGGTCTGGGCTCAGGGTGTCGCCCGAACGACTTCCGAGTCCAGGTGCGTCCCCGTGTACACTGACGAAGCCAAGCTGATCGCCAAGATGGCGCCGCGGCTCCGCAAGGCGCTGATCGTTGATCCGACGCCGGCGAGCGCCCGGCTGCTCGGCGACCTGTTGCGCAATGTCAGCCAGGGCCAGGTGTTCACGGCCCAGACCAACAAGCGTGGGCTGGAGATCGCCGGCCAGATCGACCCGCAGATCATGTTCGTCGAGCTGTCGGGGCCGGGCGTCGATGGCGTCGACTTCGCCCGCAAGGTCCGTCGCGGCGAGATGATGTGCCGTCAGGCGCCGATCGTCGTCGTGACCTCCAGCGCCACGGCCCAGCAGATCCTGGCCGCCCGCGACGCCGGCGTGCACGAGTTCCTGCGCAAGCCCTACACGAACAAGGAGCTGGTCCGCCGGCTCGAGGCGGTGATCCTGCGTCCGCGGGACTGGATCGAGGCGGTGCAGTACATCGGCCCTGATCGCCGCCGCTTCAATTCCGAGGACTATACGGGCCCGCTGAAGCGGAAGTCCGACGTGCGCGAGTCCAGCGATTCCCAGCGCGTCCTGCAGGCGATCCGCATCATCAAGTCGGCCCTGCCGGCCCTGTCCAGCGACACCGCCCAGGCCCTTCGCGCCCTGCGCGCGCAGGCCGCCGACCTGCAGAAGGTCGGGGTGGGCATGAGCGACGTGGCCCTGGTCACCGAGGCCGCCGAGCTGCAACGCATCCTGCGCGACGCTGCTGAGACCGGGGTTCTTGACCCCACGGCCATCGCCAAGGTCTCCCAGCCGCTTTTGGCGCGCCTGCCCAAGGACGACGGCGCCGCCCGTGGCCGCGACCAGGTCGTGATGCTGTAGGTGACGAAAAAGCCCTCCCGGCGGGCGCCGGAAGGGCTCATCGTTCAGATGATCCGTCGATCAGGCGTCGACGAGGTTCTTAGCCTCGGCGGCGGCCTTCATCGACTTCTGCAGCTTCTCGAAGGCGCGCACCTCGATCTGGCGCACCCGCTCGCGGCTCACGCCGTATTGAGAGGCGAGTTCCTCAAGGGTCGTCGGCTCGTCCTTCAGCCGGCGCTCGGTCAAGATGTGACGCTCGCGGTCCGACAGTTCGGTCATCGCCGTTTCGAGCAGGCTCATGCGGATCGAGCGCTCCTCCGAGTCGGCCAGAACGGCTTCCTGGCTGGGGGTGTTTTCATCCGCCAGCCAGTCCTGCCACTCGCTTTCGCCGTCGGCGCGCAGGGGCGCGTTCAGCGAGGCGTCCGGGCCCGACAGGCGCCGGTTCATCGAGATGACTTCCTCGTTCAGCACGCCCAGCTTGGTGGCGATCTGCGAGACCTGTTCGGGACGCAGGTCGCCCTCTTCAAAGGCGCTGATCTGGCTCTTGGCCTTGCGCAGGTTGAAGAACAGCTTCTTCTGGGCTGCGGTCGTGCCCATCTTCACCAGGCTCCACGAGCGCAGGATGTATTCCTGGATCGAGGCGCGGATCCACCACATGGCGTAGGTCGCCAGGCGGAAGCCCTTGTCCGGCTCAAACTTCTTCACCGCCTGCATCAGGCCGACATTGCCCTCAGAGATCACTTCCCCGATCGGCAGGCCATAGCCGCGATAGCCCATGGCGATCTTGGCCACGAGGCGCAGGTGGCTGGTGACCAGCTTGTGCGCGGCCTCCGGATCCTGGTGCTCGCTCCAACGCTTGGCGAGCATGAACTCCTCGTCCTTGCTGAGCATGGGAAACTTGCGAATTTCAGTCAGATAGCGTGACAGTC
>CAZXVO010000087.1:0-638 GCA_964643835.1 uncultured Phenylobacterium sp.
CACCTCGTTCACACCGAGGGGGTCACAGGTTCAATCCCTGTCGCATCCACCATTCAGTCTAGCCCGCTCAAGAGGCTGGTTTTCCAAGACAAATTACCCTCGCACTTTCCGTCGGTTACGCGCCCACGGGCCGCATCCGCGCGTCTCCGCATGCAGGGAATAGCGCCCAATCGCCGGGTTCTCCGCCCCGCGTCTCTCGGCCGTTTTCAAAAGTGTAGGTTTCGCCCCCAGGGTCCGGATTTCCCTGCTTGCTGGGAATCTACAGGGAATTTGCCAACGGCCGGCGCCTCGACAGGCATCGCCCGCCGGAAGAAGTGCAGCACCTTCAATGCCTTGAGAAGCTAATTCCCTACAGCCGAACAGGGAATTTTCCCCGGTTCAGCGCGGAAGCTGCAGGGAATTCATCGGCGCCCAGCAGGGAGCCGGAATCGCCGCCCCGCTGGGCGCGGCGATCGTCAGCCGACGGCGTCGAACAGCCGCCGCTGTTCATCCCAGTCCATCGGCAGCGGCTGGCGCGTCAGACCGGCCAGAGTGATCGCCGGCGGCTGCCGGCCTTCGAGGATCGCTGCCGTCAGGTCCGGCGCGAGCCAGGCGAGCGGCAGCAGCTTTGCGGCGTAGTGATTGCAGAGGCCGTGGCG
>CAZXVO010000087.1:648-4535 GCA_964643835.1 uncultured Phenylobacterium sp.
GAATCGCGAGGTCCCGCGTCGACGCCGCCTCGCCGCCGGCGAGTTGATCAGCCCAACGCCTGGCCAGACAGACCGCGCGCACCAGAGCCCGATCGATCCGCGCCTTGGAGAGCGAGGCCCCTTGCGGAGCTTCGATCAGGACCGCGCCCTGCCGGCGCTTGAGCCGGATCGCCACCGCGACCTCACATCCGTCGTCCCCATCGCTGCGGGCGGCCAGCTCGCTGATCACCGCCTCGGGGCGCAGCGTCATGACGATCCGGTCTTCGCCCACCGTCACCCGCAGGAGCGCCGTGCGGGTGCGATCCTCTATCGCCGCATCCGGCTCCCACCCCCGGGCCAGCAGCGGGCTGACGCGATCGACGACGAAGCTGTCCAGCACGCCCATGGCGAGCCGGGGCAGGCTCCCGGCCGTCCGCCGCTTATCGCGCAGGTCCACAGCGTAATACCGATAGCGCCTGTCGCCGCGCTTGGTGTGGATCGCCCGCATGGCGTTGCCGCGATCGTCGAAGACCAGGTCGCGCAACAGCACGTCCGCTTCGGTGCGCGGCGATTGCGGATGATCCGGGCAGTTGGCCGCCAGCTTGGCCTGGACCGCGCTCCATGTCGCCTCGTCGACGATCGGCGCATGGGCGTCGGGGTAGAGCCGATCGCGATGCCGGATGGCCCCGCGGTACACCGGGTTGCTTAGCAGGTGATAGAGCGCGCCGCGGCTGAACTCGCCGCCTCCGACAAGCTGGCCCTGCTTGTTGATCCAACGCTTGGAGACCACGCCCCGGGCCCGCAGATCCGGCTCCAGCGCCGTGACGGATCCAAGCTCCAGGTAGCGGCTGAAGATCTGCCGCACGACGTCGGCCTCGCCGGCGTTGATCACCAGCTTGCGGTCGACGCCGTCGTAGCCCAGCGGCGGCCGGCCGCCCATCCAGAGACCCTTGGCTTTGGAGGCCGCGATCTTGTCGCGGATGCGCTCGCCGGTGACCTCGCGCTCGAACTGGGCGAACGAGAGCAGCACGTTGAGCGTCAGCCGGCCCATGCTGGTGGTGGTGTTGAAGGCCTGCGTCACCGAGACGAAGCTGACGCCGCGCGCATCGAACAGCTCGACCATGCGCGCGAAGTCGCTGAGCGCGCGGGTGAGCCGGTCGACCTTGTAGACGACGACGATGTCGATGAGGTCGCGGTTGATGTCGGCGAGGAGCGCCTGGAGGCCCGGCCGCTCCATAGATCCGCCGGAGAAGCCGCCGTCATCATAGGCCATGGGGAGCGCGCTCCACCCCTCCCCGGCCTGCGACAGGACATAAGCCTCGCAGGCTTCGCGCTGGGCATGCAGGCTGTTGAACCCCTGCTCCAGCCCCTCCTCGCTGGATTTGCGGGTGTAGATCGCGCAGCGCAGGACCTTGCTCATGCCGCCCTCGCCGACCGAGGCTTGAGGCCGAAGAAGACGTGGCCGTTCCACTTCGTGCCGGTGATGCGGTGGGCGACCTGCGAGAGCGAGCCGAAGGTCTGGCCATGATAGGCGAAGCCGTCGGCGATGACCGCGACCTCATGGCGGACCCCGCCCCATTCCCGGATCAGCGAGGCGCCGGGCGCCAGGTTCGGGCCGGCGCCCGGCGTGAACTTGCGGTCAGCGCTGAAACGATCGGCATAGTCGCTGGCCTTGCGTCGCACCGGCGCGGGCAGGTCGCCGAAGGCCGCGGCCTGGATCTTGTGGGCCATGGCCCGCGCCAGCAGGTCGCGAGATCGGAACCGCGGCGGCTCCCCCCATCGCCGCCGCCATTCCGCCCGCAGCGCCTCCAGGTCGAGAGAGCTGAGCGCCCGCACCTCCTCGGAGATGCGGGCCTCCAGCGCGATCTGAGCTGCCGACCGGCTCAAGCCGTCTCTCCCGCGGCCCGGTAGACGCGCACGCCATCGACCTTCTCCGAGGTGACGGCGATCCCGCGCTGCTTCTTCAGCGCGCCGGAGATCGCACCGCGCACCGAATGGACCTGCCATCCGGTGGCGGCGGAGAGCTGGTCGATGGTGGCGCCTCCAGGCCGCTGCAGCAGGGCCATCAACGTTCCGAGCTTACCGCCAGCCCCCTTGAAGTTGGCGGCCGGAGCCTGGGGCGGCGCAAGCGCAGAGGCCGGCACGAGCATCGCCGCCTTGCGGCGACGGGGCGTCGCCCCCGGCGCCGGCGGCGTCTCACCGCCCAGCAACGCCCGGCCGGCCGTGGTGACCATGACGCGCCCAGGCCCATCGGCGGTCGGGACGCGCATCATCAGACCGCGGCGCACCAGGCCGGCTACGGTCCGGGCGTCGCCCTCGAAGGTGTCGGCGCCGCCGTCCTCGACGGCCGCCGCCCGGGTCAGGATGGCGCGCTGGCCATCAGTCAGTTGGGATTGGGTCATGAAGGGCTCCTTTCTCAGGCGGCGGGAGACGCCCGCCGCTACCGAGAAAGGCCCCGACCGGGGCTGTGCGCGTCTCCGCGTCGGACCGTTACCGCTCTGCCGGCGCTAGAAGTCCAGCGGAATGTCACTTATCTTCACGGCCTGGACTTCCTCGCCGACCAGAGCGTCATGCGGGGCCATGGCGACGCCGACGCAAGACTCCGTGCAAGAGCAACTGTTGACCTTGCTCTGGGAGAAACTCGAAGCCGCGCTGGCTCTTTCGACGGGACGAGATGCGACAGAACGTCTCAGGGACGTAGAAATTTTATGCCGCGAGGCGGCCAGTCTGGCGCTCAACGCGCGGCTCGCGGGACAACATTCCGCCTAAGCCGCTGTTTTAGTGCGAATTTTACGCCACGCAGGCGGCGAAGTCCCGAAGTGTAAAACTCCTTATATGGCGGAGGCTGGGCCAGCAGTTATCTGGAAAGGCCCATCGGGACTGCACGCGGCTTGGCGCTGGCGTCGCATGCAATCGGTCCCGTCCCCGGCCTTCTCCGGCCCATCGGGGACATCCCCTTATGAACACCACCAACGATGCTCCTTCCTTCTGGGAGCGCCTGCGCGACTATCCCTACGACTTTGTCGCCCACTTCATGAACCTGCTCTACGGCGTCGTTCTGACGAACGGCCTGCTGGAGCGGGTGCAAGCGAGCCTCATCGTCAGCCGCACGAACAAGCACGGCCTGCGCGACATCATCAACGCCCCGCCCTCGGCCGGGTCGTGGATGGAGGCCGTCGGCCAGCCGGTCTGGCGTCTCGGCCTGACCCCCCGCATCCAGATGGAGGTGATCACCAAGCCCGCCATGGCGGACCTGGCGCGGGCCCTGATCGAGCACCCGGACTACGCTCAAATCTTCCCTGAGGTGAAGCTGGCGCCGACGGATGATCCGTCGGTGCTGCAGACCACGGCCGGCGGCCGCATCGTCTACCGCACCCTGGACGAGCGCCGCATCGACATCCGCCCCAAGCTGCTGGTGATTGACACCCCGCAGGCTCAGGCCGACGTCGCGACGCAAGCCGCCCGCGATGCGTCTTTCGCCCTGGTCGAGGCGGCCTGTTCTCACGTGATGCCGACCGGCTCGATCTCGTTGTTCACTCACCGCCAGCATGCGGACGACGTGACCGCCCGCCTGGCGGGGACGGGCAAGTACAAGATCTGTCGCTGCCCGGTCGTCGTCCCGGAGAAGCTCGTCATTCAGACGCGCCACTGGGGTGCGACGTACTTCAAGGGGCATCTGACCGATCCGATTGCGTGGCCCCACGCGCGGATCGCCAAGCTGCAGGACTTGCTGTCACCGGCAATCTTCGCCGCCCACTACCTGCAGGCGCCGTTGGACCCGTCTGACAACGACGAGTCCTAACCCCGGTCGTCGGCCTGGGCGGCCCTGCGCCGTCCAGACCCGGCTCATCCCATCCCCATCCCTGTCATCTCAATCCAGCCGCGGCGGGCCGCCGCCGCGGCGGGCG
>CAZXVO010000087.1:4545-6604 GCA_964643835.1 uncultured Phenylobacterium sp.
GGCGGAACTCCGAACGCCCATGCACAACACCCTGCAAATCGAATACCGCAAGCTGACCGAACTCTCCGGCCTGGATCAGACCCTCCGGGTCCATAACCACGCCCAGCAGCGCAAGATCGCCGCCTTCACGAGCGCCTACGGCCCGTTGCGTCCGATCCTTATCGCCCCCGACGGCCGCATCGTCGACGGCGTGGCGTTGGCCCAGACCCTACAGGCGCAAAATTACGAAGAGGTCCCGGTGGTCGTCGTCCACGGCCGCAGCCCCGAGGAGCTGCGCCTGATCCGCCTGGGCCTGAACCGGCTGGCGGAGGACGCCGCCTGGAACAAGGCCGCGCTGGCCTCGGAGTTCCGCGAACTGCTGGCGCTCAGCTTCGATGTCGAGCTCGCCGGCTTCGACGCCGTCGAGATCGACATGGCGCTGGCTATCGAGGATGAGCTTGGCGCGGGCGAGGTCGAGGATGCGCCGCCGGCTCCCCGGGCAGGAGCCACCGTGGCGCAGCCCGGCGATCTCTGGCTGCTGGGCGAGCACCGGCTGTTCTGCGGCGACGCCCGCGATGCGGCCGCGCTCGCGCGCCTGATGGGCGAGGACCGGGCGCGGATGGTGTTCACCGATCCGCCTTATAATGTCCCCATCAACGGCTTCGTCGCCGGCCGCGGCCGCCATCGCGAGTTCGAGGTGGGCTCGGGCGAGATGACCGAGGACGAGTTCGTCACCTTCCTGACCCAGGCGCTGACGGCGATGACCCCCCACCTGGTCGACGGGGCGATCCTCGACGTCTGCATGGACTGGCGTCACTCCGCCGAGGTGCTGGCGGCGATCAAGGGCGCGGGCCTGACGCTGATGAACCTCTGCGTCTGGGCCAAGACCAACGCCGGCATGGGGACCTTCTACCGCTCGCAGCACGAGCTGGTCTGGATCGCCAAGCACGGCTCGGCGCCGCACACCAATAACTTCGAGCTCGGCCAGAAGGGCCGCTCGCGCTCCAACCTCTGGACCTACCGCGGCATGAACGCCGTCGGCGCCGAGCGCGACGAGTTGATCAAGCTGCACCCCACGGTGAAGCCCGCGGCCCTGGTCGTCGACGCCATCAAGGACGTCTCCGGCCGCGGCGAGATCGTGCTCGATCCCTTCCTGGGCTCCGGCACCACCCTGATCGCGGCCGAGCGCACCGGCCGGCGGGGCTACGGGCTGGAGCTCGATCCGGCCTACGCCGACGTGATCCTGCGCCGCTACGCGGCCGAGACCGGGCGCATTCCGGTGCTGGCGGACACGGGCGAACGTTTCGACGAGCGCGAGGCTGCGCTGGCCGTGGAGCCCGTCCATGACCAAGCCTAAGGGCGACTACGCAGTCGGCTACGGCCGGCCGCCCCACGCCACCCGCTTCAAGTCCGGCCAGTCCGGCAACCCCAAGGGCCGGCCGAAGGGGACCAAGAACCTGGCCACGGACCTCGCCGAAGAACTGGGCGAGACCATCCGCATCCGCGAGGGCGAGCGGCAGCTCACCGTCTCCAAGCAGCGGGCCATGCTGAAGGCGCTTGTGGCCAAGGCCCTGAAGGGCGATGCGCGGGCCGCCAGCCTGCTCATCGCCCTGGTCGCCAAAGCGACCGAGGATACGCCCGGACCTGCGGCGGAGGCCCAGGCGCCGCTCGCCGAGGCCGACCGCCAGATCCTCGACGACTTCCTCGCGCGCGCCACCGCGCGCGAGGCGGCGGCCACGTCCGCCCCCGGGGTGGGCGACGAGACGGAGGGCAAGGCATGACCTCGAACTACTCCCAGGACGCCCTCGACGCCCTGCTACGCGAGGACCTCTACGCCTTCACCCTCAAGGCGTTCGAATACCTGGAAGCCCAGCCGCTCCGGCCCGGCCGGCACATCGAGCTGTTCGCCGCGGAGATGCAGTTGGCGGCGGAGGGCCAGGCCTCGCGGTTGATGCTCAATGCGCCGCCGCGGTCCCTGAAAAGCTTTGTCGCGGTGGGGGCCCCCCCCCCCAGGATGCTGGGCCGCCGGCCGCGCGTCAAGGCGATGATAGTCCCCCCCGCCGACACCCGCCGCCGGACC
>CAZXVO010000087.1:6614-15904 GCA_964643835.1 uncultured Phenylobacterium sp.
GGGCCGGTGCTGATCGACACGCCGGACATGGGCACGCGCTATTACACGCTGGCCTTCATGGACCTCTACGCCCGGCCCTGGCACCTTGGCACCCGCACCAATGGCGGCAAGGCGCGGCGCTATGCGCTGGTCGGGCCGTCGGGCGGCACGGTGCCCGATGGCTACGAAGTGTTCCGCCTGCCCACCGATACCGCCTGGATGCTGGGCCGCAGGCCGAGCTTCAAGGCGATGATCGTCACCCACGCCGAGACCCTCGGCCTGACGCACACCGAGGCCGTCCGCAAGATCCTGGCGGCAGATTGGTATCAGCGGGTCTTCCCTCAGACCCGGCTCGATCCGGCGCACAACCGCGCCGGCGACTTCAAGACCACGGCGGGCGGCCACGTCTTCGCCCGTTCCCTGGAGGCCGGGGTGACGGGCCACGGCGCCGACTGGATCCTCATCGACGACCCGCATGACGCCGGCGAGGTGCAGTCCGCCGCGGCCCGGCAGCGGGCGCATGACCTGGTGGTGCAGAAGTTCATGTCGCGCCTGAACAGCCAGGCGGAGGGCGTGATCGTGCTGGTGATGCAGCGCATGCACCCCGACGACCTCGCGGCTCGCCTGCAGGCCGGCGGCGAGTTCAAGGTCGTCTGCCTGCCGCTCGTGGCCGAGCAGCCCCAGACCTTCGACATCGGCGGCGTTCCCTGGGCGCGGCCGGCGGACCATGTGCTGGACCCGGAGAACTATGGCGAAGGCGGCGTCGAGGCGCTGCGCCGGCGCATCCCGGTCTTCGTCTGGCTCTCCCAATACCAGCAGGCCCCCGTCGGCGCCGGCCAGGGCGTGCTCCACGAAGACTTCTTCACCCCCTACGAGATCCTGCCGGACCTGCCATTCGAGACCTACCTCAGCTTCGACCTCGCCGGCGGCGGGGTCGGCGAGGCCAACTCCTACAGCGCCTGCGCCGTCGTCCACCGCTACAACCACAACCTCTACATCTCGCAGGTCTGGCGCGGCCGGCTCGACTATGAGGCCCTGAAAGCCAAGGCCCTACAGTTGATCCTGCAGCACCCCCAGGCCCCCGTGCTGGTCGAGGACGCTGCTCTGGGCACCGCGCTGATCTCCTCCCTGCAGGCGCTCGGCGCGCGCGTCGTGCGCATCCCCCGGCCCAGCCAGTCGAAGCTGGAGCGCCTGCAGACGGTGTTCGAGGTGTTCGCCGAGGGCCGGATCCACCTGCCTGTCCACGAGCCCTGGCGGCGCGCCTTCGTCGAGGAAGCCGTGCAGTTCCCCTACGGAGCGCACGACGACCAGGTTGACGCCGTCGTGCAGCTGCTGCGCTGGTTCAAGGAGGGCAAGAACAGCCCACCGGCGAACTTCTGCTTGGGCGGCGTCGCCCCGACCCGCCTGCCCGGCTCGGCCGCGATGCGGCAGTCGACGCGGCAGGCGGCTCCCAACCGCATGCCGCGGCCGACCTACGCCCCGCTGCGCGGTCGGCCGCGGTGGTGAGACCGGCCGCGCCCGGGGGTGTACTGGGCGGTCACGTCAGCCCTGGTTCGTGGCGATGACCAGGGTGACGTTATCCGGCGCGCCCCAGTCGCGCGTCAGCCGCAGCAAATCGCGGGCCGCCACAACGTCTTCGCGCCGGGCTTGCAGCACCTCCTCAAGGTCGGCGGCGTCGACCACATCCGTCACCCCGTCCGCGCACAGGTGAATGCGGGCGCCGGGCCCCCCGGGGGCGACGCCGCACGCCGGGACCACCTCGGTCAGATGGTCCGCTCCTCCAAGGGCCTGGGTCAGCGCCGACCCAATGGCATGGTCCACCGAGAGCCTGCGCAGGCCAGAGCGGGTCACCAGGCAGATCCGGCTGTCGCCGGCATTGATCCAGAGCACCTCGGCCGCGCTGGCGACCGCAGCGGCGATCGTCGTGCCCATCCCGCGAAGCTCGGGGACCCGGTCGGCAGCTTCATAGATCCTGCGGTTCGCGGCCCGCACAAGCACCGCCGCGGCTTCCCGATCGACCAGGTCTGCAGCCTGCGCCTCCAGGATGCGCACCGCTAGGTCGCTCGCAACCTCGCCGCCTGCATGGCCGCCCATGCCGTCTGCGACGATCAGGACATGGCGACGCCGGACGCGGGTCTTCGCCGCCAGGGCGCCCACCCGTTCGCCATTCACCGAGGCGACGTCCTCGTTCGTGCGCCGAACCAGGCCGACCCAGCTGACGCCAGCCGCGCTCAGCCGAAACCGCTGGAGGGCTGCGCGACGAGTCCGTCGGGCTACGGCACCATTGTGGGCGATCATGTCTCAGGGTCACCTCGACTGAAGGGGCTCATCTAGCCCCCATAGACGAGGCGCTTGGTGCGCTTGAAGTTCCTGCGCGGGTTCGTTGCCCCCGCTATCAGCTCTGGCGGGTCTACAACGCCGCGAGCGCCCATTGAACACATGCAGAGCGCTCAAGAGGGCGGAGAGGGAGTCCGCCCAGAGCAATTGAATTAGCTTCACTTTTTCAAGCGTTCAGTATCTCTATACAATAGTCTATACGGCCGCTGCAGAGGCGAACAAATTCAACTCCTTAGGCGCTGCCCTGCGGCGTTCTAATTCGTGTCCGTCCGCCATATAGTATTGAAAATAAAGGGGTGTTACCTCGGATCTGGTGCCCGGCCTCCGGGCGCACCCAGCCGCATTGCATCAATGCGGCGCCAGTGCCGTTCCGACCGTGCGTCGAGTTGCACCCCCGGGGGGCTTAAATGCTACGGTGCCAGCAAAACGTTGGGGGTCTTAGAGTTGGATATTTTCGACCTCGATCGCGCGCTCATGCGCGACTATGCGCAGTTCGCCCGGTCGTTCAGCCTCATCAAGGCGGCGGATATCCAGCGCAGCGTCGACGCTCTCTACGCCAGCGGGCGGTTCTGGCCTGACCCCCTGATTTCGATCAACCCGCGTTACGAGCCCGGCGCGACTGTGACCGCGCTTGCCGCTGACGGCACGCTGCATCCCGAGACCGCGAAGGTATTCCGCGACGGTGACGGCCAGCCGCTTCAGCTACATCGCCACCAGAGCCAGGCCGTGGTGAAGGGGACCACGGGCCAAAGCTTCGTGGTGACCTCCGGCACAGGCTCCGGGAAGTCCCTGTGCTTTTTCGTGCCTATTGTCGATGCAGCGATCCGAGCCCGCGCGGCCGGTAAGCCGCAGGCGACGCGCGCGATCATCGTCTATCCGATGAACGCCCTGGCCAACAGCCAGCTAGAGGAAATCAACCGCTACCTGGATCAGTCCGGGCTCCCCAAGGAGCTACGCCCAACCGTTGCCCGGTACACCGGTCAGGAAGACAGCGACCAGCGTCTGGCGGTGCGGGTGAACAAGCCCGACATCCTGCTCACCAACTTTATGATGCTCGAACTTCTGATGACGCGTCAGAAGGCCGAGGATCGCGAGGTGATGGGTAACGCGCAGGGCTTGCAGTTCCTCGTTCTCGACGAATTGCATACCTATCGCGGGCGACAGGGCGCTGACGTCGCGATGCTGATGCGTCGGGTGCGAGACCGCCTCTGCCCCGACAATCAGCCCGTTTGCATCGGCACCTCGGCGACCATGGCTTCCGAAGGTGGGGCCGAGGACAGAGCCGTCGCGGTAGCGAAAGTCGCCGCCAAGCTGTTTGCGACCCCCATCGCAGCCTCATCGGTGATCGCCGAGACCTTGGCGCGGGCTACTGAAGCAAGCGTCGATCTCGGGCGAGAAAGCCTCGCGGCTGCGATTGACGCTCCGCTTTCGCCCTACCTGACCAACGCCGCTTTGGCACGTCACCCGCTCGCCGCGTGGATTGAAATGGCGGTGGGATTGAACGACGCCCAGGGACTTGAACGCCGCACGCCGATAACATTGCGGGATGCCGCAAGCGCGTTGAGCCAGGCGGCGGATCGGTCGCCCGACGTTTGCGAGCGTGCCCTGCGCGCCATGCTCACCTTGGCAGGCAAGCCCGAGAAGGATCGTGGAGGGGTCGGGGATCGGGCCTTCCTGGCGTTCAAGCTTCACCGTTTCGTTTCCGGCGCCGGCCATGCGCACGCCACCTTGCGTGAGCCGTCACGCCGATTGGTGACCGTCGAGGGGCAGCTCTTCCACCCGGATGACAAAGAGGCTCGCCTCTATCCGCTCTTTTTCTGCCGGAACTGCGGTCAGGAATTTCATTCGGTCACTGTCGCCAACGAGGACGGACAACAAAAGGTATTCGCGCGCGCGATCGACGACACTCCCGTCGAGGATCCGAACAACGAGAACCGCGCCGGCTATCTCATGCCGGAGCCTGACGATCCCGATTTCAGCTTCACCGGCGCGCCGGAGGACTATCCGGAAGATTGGGTGGAGGGAACGCGGAGTGGGCAGACCCGCCTAAAGCCGCGCAACCGAGGACGGGCGCTCGAATGCATTCTCGTCGATCCCGCCGGCCGGGTGGGAAGCGGCCGACGCATGTGGTTCGCGCCGGGTAAGTTCGGATTCTGCCCCGTCTGCCTCGATCAGCCCGCCGCCCAAGCGCGGGAAATCAACAAGCTCGCCGCGCTATCGGCGGAAGGGCGCAGCTCGGCGACGACGCTGTTGGTGTCCAGTGCGCTCCGATGGATGGGCCGCACGAAGAGTCTGGAATGGTATCAGCGGAAGCTGTTGGGCTTCACGGACAATCGCCAGGATGCGGCGCTACAGTCTGGGCACTTCAACGACTTCTTGTTTGTCTCGCTCTTGCGCGCGGCTGTCCGTCGTCAGAACATTCGGCACAACTCGCGGCGTAGATTAGCGGAGTGCGGACCTCGTCAGGGGGTTGATGTTAGGCGGCGAACTTGCGGTGCTGCAAGCGCCGATGTTCGATGGTCTGTCGCTTGATACTTTCGCGCAGTTTGATGATTGCCGGAGCCCTGCCGAAGTAGGCGTCGGCAGGCGTCACGTTGGCCAGGCTCTCGTGGTATCGCTGGTGATTGTAGTGCTCGACGAAGGCCTCGATGTGGGCTTCGAGGTCGCCGGGCAGGAAGTAGTTTTCCAGCAAGATGCGGTTTTTCAGGGTCTGGTGCCAGCGCTCGATCTTGCCCTGGGTTTGGGGATGACACGGGGCGCCGCGGACATGGCTCATCTTCCGGGCCTCGATGTATTCCGCCAGCTCACCCGCGATGTAGCTGGGGCCATTATCGCTGAGTAGCCGGGGTTTGTGCAGCACCGTGGCGCTGTCGCAACCAGAAGCCGCCAGGGCGAGGTCCAGCGTGTCGGTGACGTCCTCGGCTCGCATGTTGGTGCACAGCTTCCAGGCGATGATGTAGCGCGAGAAGTCGTCGAGCACGGTCGACAGATACATCCAGCCCCACCCGATGATCTTGAAGTAGGTGAAGTCGGTCTGCCACATCTCGTTCGGCCGCGTGGTTTTCGTGTGGAACTGATCGGCAGCCTTGATCACGACATAGGCCGGGCTGGTGATCAGGTCGTGGGCCTTCAACAGGCGGTAAACCGTGGATTCCGACACGAAGTAGCGCTGCCCATCGGTGAAGCGCACGGCCAGTTCCCGGGGGCTCAGCTCAGACTGTTCCAGCGCCAGCTCGATGATCTGGTCGTGGATGCCCGCCGGGATGCGGTTCCACACCCGGCTCGGCGCCGATGGCCGATCTTCCAACGCCTCCGGCCCGCCTTCGAGGTAGCGATCATACCAGCGGTAGAATGTCCGACGAGGGATGCCGAGTTGGTCCAGCGTGCGCTTGGCCGACAGGTGCGACTGCTCGACGGTTCTGATGATCTCGAGCTTCTCGGATGCGGGATATCTCATTCGTCGTTGCCCCCATCCGCGACCATGCTTTTTTTGAGCAGACGGTTTTCCAGTGTCAGATCGGCCACGCATTCCTTCAGGGCCCGGGCTTCGCGGCGCAGGTCCTGGACCTCTCCGGTGGTCGCGGCACGGGCGGTGTCGCCGGCCAGGCGGCGCTTGCCAGCTTCCATGAACTCCTTCGACCAGGTGTAATACAGGCTCTGGGCAATGCCTTCCTTGCGGCATAGCTCGGCGATGCTGTCTTCCCCGCGCAGGCCATCCAGCACGATGCGGATCTTGTCCTCGGCCGAAAAGTGGCGCCGGGTCTGTCGGCGGATGTCCTTCACTACCCGCTCTGCTGGGGCCTTGGCGGGCGATTTTACATTGGAGGATCTGGGCTTCATCTTCGTTCCTTCGTCACTACGACGAAGCCCAGATCCTCCTTAAATCACAACCTCAAATCTGTGCCATTGGTGCTGACGGCGGACACGGCTGGGTCTGCTCCGGGGCGCGGCTTCCGACGAGGCGAACGAGGGCTCGGCATATGAGGCCTTCGTTGCGGCACTTGAGGCCCTAGGTCCTACATTCGTGAAGCTAGGCCAGATCATGGCGACACGATCCGATCTGCTTCCGCCAGAGCTGACCGAGCGGCTCGGCCGGCTTCACGACGACGTGGCTCCAGTGCCCTTCGACCATTTGCGCGAACAGCTGACGATCGATCTGGGCGCGCCGCCGGAAGAGCTCTTCGCCGAATTTTCGACGACGCCAATTGCGGCTGCGTCCATTGCCCAGGTCTACGCCGCGCGGCTCATGACCGGTGAAGATGTCGTTCTCAAGGTTCGCAGGCCGGGGATTGAGGCGGTCATGCGCGCTGATTTGCGGCTACTGTTGGCCGCTGCCCGCGTCATCGAGCGTCGCGCCCCGGCACTGCGTCGACATCAGCCTGTGCGTGTCGTGACGGAGCTCAGCGAAGCCCTTCTCGAGGAGATCGATTTTCGGATCGAGGCTCGCAATCAAGCGGAGGTCCGCAGACGCGCAACCGTCTTCCATGTTCCGCTCGTTCATGAGCGATTTACCACAGAAAGGACCATGGTCAGCGCACGCGTCCGTGGCCGCAGTCCTAACGCCGCGTTCCGCAACGAAGAGCCTGCCATGGCGCGCGCCTTGGCGCCCGATGCGGCGAGGGGGCTGCTGGGGATGATCCTGCTGGACGGGGTGTTCCACGCGGACCCTCATCCAGGAAATATTCTGGTGACTCCGGATGGTCGTCTGGCGCTGTTGGACTTCGGCTCCGTCGGGCGGCTCTCGGCGAAAAGGCGAGAGCAGGTCCTCGTGGTCCTCGGCTCCCTCGTGGATGCCGACGTAGCGGCGGTCTCTGATGTGCTGATGGAATGGGCTGGCCGCTCGGGACCCCCGCCGCCCGGCCTTGAACAAGGTGTCGAGCGATTCTTCCTGCGTTACGCCGCGGATTCCGGGCGACCGATCCGGCTTGCGGAGGCGATCACCGAATTCATCTCCATCGCCCGAGAAAACGCACTGACGTTGCCGCCGGACCTGCTGCTGCTCATGCGCGCTCTGGGCATCGCCGAAGGCTTGGCGAGGACGCTCGATCCCGACCTCGATGTCGTCGCCGCTATCGCGCCAGTGGTTCTCCGGGCTTTCGCATCTCGGTTTGCGCCGAAAGCGCTCGCCACCCGCGCCTTCCGGACGTTCAAGGAACTAGATCAGATCCTCGCCATCGGGCCAGAAGCGATCCGGCGCGGTATCGGGCGCATCAGCCGTGAGGGCATTGTCATCCAGGTCTCAAGTTCAGACCTGGCCGAGTTGCCGCGAGCGGTCAGACGGGCCGCCGATACCCTGTCGCTCGGGATCGTGGTCGCGGCCCTTATCGTCGCTGCCGCCGTCGTCATCGTCGCGAAGGACGATCAGGCCGCCGCGGTCGCTCGGATCGCCATCGTCATCCTGTCAGGCGTGGGCCTGGCCGCCTTCGTGAGTCGCCTGTTCCGGCGGGATTGAGGTTTCGCGCACGGGAACACGTCTTGCTTCCCCGCGCACCCACGCGGCCTTGATCATTCTCACGGTCAGAACGCCGTCTTCGAGGGTCGCCGTCACCTCGTCGGGATCGACCGGCTCCGGGAGATCGACGCTCAGGTCGAACGGACGCCCAATGTTCCCGGACCGCCCTAGACGGCCGGCCGCTCGCAGACGCAAACGCGTGGGAGTGGCCTCCAGGACCATGTCGCCTATGGCATACCCAGGGGCATCGACCTCAACGGTCACGTCCTCGATCGTCTGGGCGATTGCAAAAGCCGGAACATCTCCCAAAGGAGAGCCGAGCTGGGTCTCAAGCCGGTGCCGGACACCCCTCAACCCGCGGCCGATAAGGCTGTCGTATTCAAGGGTGGCGGAATATACTTTCCGCCCCAACTTGACCGAGATGCTGCCGATCATTCGAAACTCCTGGGGAATATTCTCCGACTGAAGAGTTGGGCGCCTGATGGCGGCGAATTCAAGGCGATTAACGTCGGAACGGGTTGTTAGGCTCGCGGGAGAGCAGCGAGGGATGGCCGGGGGTTGGTCTTGCGCCGGACCTGCCCCCCAAACCTTGGACCAGGTCGGGCCGGGATTTCTCGCCGGTCAGGCGTCGGGTGGGCCATGTGTCCCGGCGCCATTCATGAGCACGGTCGGGCACTTGTCGCCGATCGCGCTGTGGGGACGATGTTCGTTGTAGTCCCTACGCCAAGCCTCGCATTTTGATCAGGCGTCGTCGAGGGACATGAACCAGGCGGTGTTCAAGCATTCGGCCCGGACCTTGCCGTTGAAGGACTCCGCAAAGGCGTTGTCCGTCGGCTTGCCAGGGCGGCTGAAGTCCAGGATGACGCCCCGCTGGTAGGCCCAGAGATCAAGGTCGCGGGAGACAAATTCGGGGCCATTGTCGACGCGGATGACCCGTGGATAGCCGACCGCTTTGCCGGCCAGTTCGAGCGTCTGGACGACGTCGCAGGCCTTGTAGGCAAAGCGGGGATCCAGCGCCGGCGAACACCGACTGAAGGTGTCTATTATCGCCAGGATGCGTATCTTACGCCCGTCGAAGAGCTGGTGTGCGCCGTCGACAACTTCACCCGCGAGGCCCTGGCGCTGATCGTGGACACCTCGATCGGCGGCCATCGCATGGCACGCGGCCTGATCGCCCGGCATGGAATGCCACCCACCATCGTCAGCAACAACGGCACGGAAATGACAAGCCGTGCGATGTTGGAATGGACCAACCGCACCGGGACCGGCTGGCACTACATCGCGCCGAGCAAACCACAGCAGAATGGCTTCGTGGAGAGCTTCAACGGCAAGCTGCACGACGAGGGCCTGAACGAGAAGGTCTTCGCGCACCCAGCGAACGCCCGGGCCGTAATCGAGCGCTGGCGGCGCGATTACAACAAATCTGCGGCCCCACTCAGCGCATAGCGGCCCAATGCCGGAAGCAGTGCGGCTGAACCCCGCGGCCGGTCGGCTGCGCAACCTCAAAGGTTGTGGCGCCCGG
>CAZXVO010000087.1:15914-16148 GCA_964643835.1 uncultured Phenylobacterium sp.
GGCAAGGTGACCGGCCTGGTGCTGCTGTCGGGCTATTACCGCCAGCCCCGACCGACGGCCGCGCGGCTGCTGAAGGTCGGGCCGGGATGCTGGAGATCATTACCCGCGATGTGCGCCATCCCGTCTTGGAGGTCACCAACCAGCCCGACCAGCTACACAGCATGCCATGCGGCCCTGTGGAACATCAAGGTCCGGTCCCCGTCGTGCACGGCAACTAGGACGATTTGGCGCCCA
>CAZXVO010000088.1:0-16141 GCA_964643835.1 uncultured Phenylobacterium sp.
CGCCGAAGCTCCACGATCTGGTTCCCGGCATTCGCCGGGATGAGCGGAGCGGCCTCGCGAACGCGCGGAACGCACCCTAGATAAGCGGCGCCACAACGAGGAGCGCCCTATGGCCAATAGCCCCTGGACCCATCACCGCCGCGACGGCGTCGCTGACGACATCGATTTCGAGATCAAGGGCGAGGAGCTGCAGTTCGTCGAGATCGAGCTCGATCCCGGCGAGAGCGCCATCGCCGAGGCCGGGGCCTTCGTCTGGAAGGACGCCACGGTGGAGATGACCACGGTGTTCGGCGACGGCAGCGGGGATGGCGGCGGCGGCCTGATGGGCAAGCTGCTGGGCGCCGGCAAACGGCTGATCACCGGCGAGAGCCTGTTCACCACCGTCTTCACCCATCGCGGCCAGGGCAAGGCCAAGGTCGCCTTCGCCTCGCCGACGCCGGGCGCGATCCTGCCGCTGAACCTGGGCGACCTTGGCGGCAGCCTGATCTGCCAGAAGGACAGCTTCCTGGCCGCGGCCAAGGGCGTATCCATCGGCCTGCACTTCCAGAAGCGGGTGATGACCGGCCTGTTCGGCGGCGAGGGCTTCATCATGCAGCGCCTGGACGGCGACGGCTGGGTCTTCGTCCAGATGGGCGGCGCCCTGGTCGAACGCGAGCTGGCGCCGGGCGAGCAGATCCACGTCGATACCGGCTGCGTGGCCGCCTACGCGCCTACTGTCGACTTCGACCTGGTGGCGGCCGGCGGCGTGAAGAGCGTCTTCTTCGGCGGCGAGGGCCTGTTCTTCGCCCGTCTCACTGGGCCAGGGAAGGTCTGGATCCAGTCCCTGCCCTTCTCGCGCCTGGCCGGGCGGATGTTGCAGGCGGCGGGCGGCGGCGGCCAGAACGCCGGCGAAGGCTCGGTGCTCGGCGGCCTGGGCAACCTGATCGGCGGCAACAACTAAGCCCCTACAAGCGTCATCCTCCGGCGCCCTGAAAGGGCGTCCGGGGGACCCAAGCTGAATTGAAAATCATCCACCGCCGTTTGGGTCCCCCGGATCGCCTGCGGCGACCGGAGGATGACGGCGGCGGTGGGCGTCACCACACGTCCACGAACGACCGTCCGGCGGGCTTCTTCACCGGGCAGCTCTTCAGGCCGCGCATCAGCCAGGCCCGCGTCTCCGCCGGGTCGATCACCGCGTCGATCTCGTCGACCTGGGCGACACTGATCGCCTTGCCGGTCTCGTACATCCGACCCACCAGCTTCTGGAACAGGGCTTCGCGGGCGGCGGGGTCGGTCTCAGCCTCCAGCTCCTTGCGGTAGCCCAGGCGCACGGCGCCCTCCAGGCCCAGGGGCCCGAACGCGGCGGGGGGCCAGGCGATGGTCAGGGCGCGGGCCGAGAAGGCGCCGCCGGTCTGGGCCGGGGCGCCCAGGCCGTAGCCCTTGCGCAGCACCACCGCGAACAGCGGAACCGACAGGCTGGCGGCGGTGACGAACAGGCGCGAGCCCCGGCGGATGGCCGCGGTCTTCTCCGAGTCCGGCCCGACCATGAAGCCGGGGGTGTCGCATAGCGAAACCACCGGGATTCCGAAGGCGTCACAGAGCTGCAGGAAGCGGCCGCCCTTCTCGGCGCCGGGGCTATCGATCGCCCCGCCCAGGTGGCGCGGGTCATTGGCGATCAGCCCCATGGGCCGGCCCTCGATGCGCAGGAAGCCGGTGATCAGGCCCACCCCATAGCCGCCGCGCAGCTCGATCCAGGAGCCGGTGTCGGCCAGGGTCTCGATGATCCGGCGCACGTCATAGACCCGCACCCGGTTCTCCGGCACCAGGTGGCGCAGGGTCCGCTGGTCGGCGCAGGTCCAGGCCTTCACCGGGCCCTGGAAGATGGACAGGATGTGCTTGGCCGCCGCCGTCGCCGCCGCCTCGTCCTCGACCAGCAGGTCCAGCGCCCCGTTCTCCCAGTGAACCTCGGAGGGGCCGATCTCGTCGGGGGTGAAGACGCCCAGGCCCCCGCCCTCGATCATGGCCGGGCCGCCCAGGCCGATGTTGGAATAGCGGGTGGCGATGGTCACGTCGGCGCAGCCGAAGAACACCGCATTGCCGGCGAAGCAGCGCCCGGAATTGATGGCGATGCGCGGCGCGACGCCTGACAGCCGCGCAAAGGTCGTGAAGCTGGTGGTGTCCAGGGACGAGGCGGTCAGCCCGCCCACATCGACGTCGCCCGGCCGGCCGCCGCCGCCCTCGGTGTACCAGATCACCGGCGCCTTCCAGTGCTCGGCGAACTCCAGGATGCGGTCGGTCTTTTTGTGGTTGAAGTGGCCCTGGGTCCCGGCCAGCACGGTGAAGTCATAGGCCAGGCCCACGCAGCGCGCGGCGTCCTCGCCGAACAGGTGGCCGTTCACCTCGCCCACCCCGGTGACGATGCCGTCGGCAGGGGTGGCGACCTGCAGGTCCTCCACCGAGCGGCGGCGCTTCTGGGCGGCGATGGCCAGCGCCCCGTACTCATTGAAGCTGCCAGGATCGAACAGGTCGTCCAGGTTCTCCCGCGCCGTGCGCTGGCCAGTCCGCCGGCGCCGCGCCACCGCGTCAGGCCGGTTCTCATCAAGGGTGAGCGCATAGCGCGCCCGCACCTCGGCCAGGTCCGACCGGATCAGGTCCAGGTCGATCGCCTCGTCGTCGGCCGCCAGCTCGCCGGTCTCAGCGGGTGCAACAAAGGCCAGGGGCGCGCCGGTCTCCACCACCGCGCCCAGGGTATAGGGCAGGCGGCGGACGGTCCCGCCTTCGCCGGCCGTGACCACGTGCTGCATCTTCATGGCTTCCAGCACGGCGACGGCCTGGCCGGGCCGCACGGTGTCCCCCTCGGCGACCTCCAGCGCGACCAGGGTGCCGCGCAGGGGGGCGGAAACCCCCACCGTCCCGGCAGGCGCGGCCTCGAATACGGCGGCGGCCTGGGCCTGGACAGCGGTGTCCGGCGCGGGCGCCAGCTCGGCGGCCCGGGCCGCCAGCAGGGGCAGGTTCGCCTCGATGAAGGCGGTCGAGGCCTGGGCGTCCGCCACCTCCGGCCGCTCCAGGAGGGCGCGCAGCAGGGGCAGGTTGGTGTCGACCCCGGTGATGACGAACTCCCGCGCCGCCCGCTCGGCCTTGGCCAAGGCGACGGCGAGGTCCCCCGAAGCCGAATGCACGATCAGCTTGGCGATCAGGGAATCGAAGGACGGGCTGGTGGCGTAGCCGCCGCGGCCATAGCCATCGACCCGCACGCCGGGACCCGACGGCGGCTCGTAGCGCAGGATCGTCCCGCCCCCGCCACCGCTCAAGGTCCCATCCGCCGACAGGGTCTCCAGGTTCACCCGCAGTTGGACGGCGGAGCCGCGCGGCGCCGGGACCTCGCCCAGGCCCGCCTCAGCCAGGCTCGCCCCGCCCGCGATCCGCAGCTGGATCTCCACCAGGTCCAGGCCGGTGACGGCCTCGGTCACCGTGTGCTCCACCTGCAGCCGGGGGTTCACCTCCAGAAAGGCGCAGGTCTCGCGGCCGTCGGCGTCCAGCAGGAACTCCACCGTCGCCAGGCCCTTGAGCCTGGCCGCCCGCGCGAGCGCCAAGGCGGCGTCGTGCAGCCGCGCCCGCACATCGGCCGGCACGTGCGGGGCGGGCGCGATCTCGATGATCTTCTGGTGGCGGCGTTGCAGGGAGCATTCCCGGTCATGCACCGCCACGACCTCGGCGCCGTCGCCCACCACCTGCACCTCGATATGCCGGGCGCGGCCGATATAGAGCTCGGCATAGAGCCGGGGATCGCCAAAAGCGGCCTCCGCCTCGCGGGCGCATAGCTCATAGGCCGAGGCCGGGTCCTCGCCGGCCGGGACCCGGCGCATGCCGCGCCCGCCGCCCCCGGCCACCGCCTTCAGCATGATGTCGCCTTCCGGCCCTTGCGCGTCCTGGAAGGCGCGGACCTGATCGAGGGTCGCGCCGCCGCCGGTGGCGGGCGCCAGCGGCACGCCTTGCCGCTCAGCCAGCGCACGGGCCTGAGCCTTGTCGCCGAACAGGTCCAGGGTCTCGGGCGAGGGACCGACAAAGGTCAGGCCTGCCTCCACGCACCCCCTGGCGAAGGCGGCGGACTCCGAGAGAAAGCCATAGCCGGGATGCACGGCGTCGCAGTCCGCGACCTTGGCGGCGGCCACCACCGCGGCGATGTCCAGATAGGCCCGCGGTCCGGCGCCCGGCAGCGCCACGGCCGCATCTCCCGCCTCGCGGTGCGGCGAGGCCGCGTCGTCGGCCGAATAGGCGGTCACCACCTGCAACCCCATCTCCTTCGCGGTCCTGGCGATACGGATGGCGATCTCGCCGCGATTGGCGATGAACAGGCGACGAAGCGGCATGAGGCGTTCCCGGAAACTGGTCTTGTTTTTTCCAACTAGACCTTGGGTTTCGCGCGCCGTGAAGCGGCGATTTACCATGCCCTCGCGATCCCCTTGCCAATACAGCCACTTAGGCGCAACCTCATCTCCCAAAGGCCCCTTGCCGGCGGAAACCGGTGAGGGGCCTTCTGCTTTTTCGGGCCAGCCTTCGTGCAGGCCGGAAGGACGCCATGAGCACGAACCAGCAAGGTCACATCCGTCTGACCTCCCACCCGGGCGCCGGCCCGGCCAGCCGCTTCCCCATCACCTGGGGCGCGGACACCGCCAGGGGCCGCGGCCCCGTCATCGCCACCGTCAATTCAGGGCCGGACCGCAACGCCATCGGCGCCCATGGCGGCGCCTATTCGGTCTATCGGGCCCTGGCCATCTCGGCCGGCGCGCTCAATCCCCTGGTCCGCCCGGACCTGACGGACACCGCGCCGACCGCCAGCATCGGCCCGCATCCGCAGTGGTCGGATCCGGACAGGATCGTCTCCCTGGACCCTTGGGGTCACCGGGTCGCCCAGGACTTCGCCGCCGAGATCGCCGAGGGCGTCGACATTCGCCCGACCATCGCCGTCACCAAGGCCCGCCTGACCCTGCCGGAAATCCAGGACGCCATCGCCAAGGGCCGCCTGACGCCGGACGGGACCGTCGTCCGCGCCGAGGGCGACATCGCCGTCACCAAGGCCGCCCTCGATCCAGTCTGGTGGCTGCCCGGCGTCGCCGACCGGTTCGGCGTGTCAGAGACGGGGCTGCGCCGCACCCTGTTCGAACAAACCGGCGGCATGTATCCGGAACTGGTCACCCGCCCCGACCTGAAGCTGTTCCTGCCGCCCATCGGCGGGATCACCCTCTACATCATGGGCGACCCGGCCCTGCTCGGCCGCGCGCCCCTGACCTGCCGGGTGCATGACGAGTGCAATGGCTCGGACGTGTTCGGCTCGGACATCTGCACCTGCCGCCCCTACCTGACCCACGGGATCGAGGAATGCGCCCGCCAGGCGCAAGCCGGCGGAGTCGGGCTGATCGTCTATAACCGCAAGGAGGGCCGGGCCCTGGGCGAGGTGACCAAGTTCCTGGTCTATAACGCCCGTAAGCGCCAGCCGGGCGGCGACCAGGCCGCCACCTATTTCGAGCGCACCGAGTGCGTGGCAGGCGTCCAGGACGCCCGCTTCCAGCAACTCATGCCGGACGTCCTGCACTGGCTGGGGATCGCCCACATCGACCGCTTCGTCTCCATGTCGAACATGAAGCACGACGCCCTGACCGAGGCCGGGATCACCATAGGCGAGCGCGTGCCCATACCTGACGACCTGGTGCCCCAGGACGCCTCGGTGGAAATGGAGGCCAAGAAGGCGGCCGGCTACTACACGCCGGAGCCCGCCCCGACCTCGGAGGACCTGACCCGCGTGGTCGGCCGCGACCTGAAGGACTTCTGACCCTGTCCGCCGTTCAGACCCTGCTCACCGCCGCCGCTGTCCGCGAGCGCGGCCACGAGATGCTCGGCCTGGCCGAGGACGGGATCCTGGCCGACTGGCGCCTGGACCTGTCGCGGCTGGAGCCTGCCGCCGACCTGGTCGCCCAGGTGATCCGCGAGCGCTATCCCAGCCTCCAGGTCCCCTTCCACGCCCGCTGGCGCCACTTCGTCCTGCAGGACCGCAACCTGTGGGCCGAGACCGCCGCCCGCACCGACTGGCCGGACCCGGCCGAGCCCGCCCGCGCCGCCTTCGACCTGGCCATCGTCTCGGTGCTGCTGGACGCGGGGGCCGGCATGGCCTGGCGCTATCGCGATCCGGAGACCGGCGCGATCTGCGCCCGCTCCGAGGGCCTGGCGGTCGCCTCCCTGCGGATGTTCGAGGCCGGCGCCTTTTCGGACATGCCCTATGCGCTCAGGGCCGACGCCCTGTCGACGGTGACGCCCCAGGCCCTGGCCGCCGGCTTCCAGATCAGCGCCGACAATCCCTTGGTCGGTGTCGAGGGTCGCGCCGCCCTGCTGCGCCGCCTGGGCGACCAGACCCGCGCCCGCCCGGACCTGTTCGCCCTGAAGGGCGACCCCCGGCCCGGCGGGCTCTATGACCTCCTGGTCCGGCGCAGCGTCGAGGGCCGGCTGCCGGCGACGGCCATTCTGGAGGCCCTGCTCGAAGGCCTCGGCCCCATCTGGCCGAACCGGCTGACCCTGAAAGGCGTGCCGCTCGGCGACACCTGGCGCCATCCCGCCCTGAAGCGCGAGGACGAGACCGACGAGCTCGTGCCCCTGCATAAGCTCTCCCAATGGCTGGCCTACAGCCTGATCGAGCCGCTGGAGGCCACCGGGATCACCGTCACCGACATCGACGGCCTGACGGGCCTGGCCGAGTATCGCAACGGAGGCCTGTTCGTGGACATGGGCGTCCTGACCCCCACCGACCCCACCGACCTCGCCCGCCGGCATGAGGTGTCCGAGCCCTTCGTCGTCGCCTGGCGGGCCCTGACCGTGGCCCTGCTGGACCGCATCGCGCCGATGGTGCGCGAGCGCCTGGGCGTCACCGCTGAGGCCTTCCCCCTGGCCCGCGTGCTGGAGGGCGGCACCTGGGCCGCCGGCCGCCGCCTGGCCGCCGAGGCCCGAGCTGATGGCGGCCCGCCGCTCGCCATCGCCAGCGACGGCGCCGTTTTCTAGTAAAGGACTGATCGAGCCATGACGGACATCACCGTCGTCCAGCACCCCCTGGTGCAGCACAAGCTGACCCGCCTGCGGGACCGCGACACCTCCACCAAGACCTTCCGCGAACTGACCCGCGAGATCTCGACCCTGCTGGGCTACGAGGTCACCCGCGACCTGCCCCTGACCCACAAGATGGTGGTCACCCCGATGGAGGCGATGGGCTCCCCCGAGATCGCCGGCAAGAAGCTGGTCTTCGCCCCCATCCTGCGCTCCGGCGAAGGGATGCTGGAAGGCATGCTCAGCCTCGTGCCCTCCGCCCGCGTCGCCCATATCGGCCTCTATCGCGACCCCGGCTCCATGGTGGCGGTCGAGTATTACCTGAAGGCGCCGGAGACGCTGGCCGAGCGCACGGTCATCGTCATGAACCCGCTGCTGGCCACCGGCGCCACGGCCTGCGCGGCGGTCTCGCGGCTGAAGGAATCCGGCGCCCAGGACATCCGCTTCGTCTGCATCCTGGCCGCCCCCGAAGGCGTCGCCCGGCTGCAGGGCGAACACCCCGACACCCCCATCTGGACCGCTGGCATCGATAAGGGCCTGGACGCGAAGGGCTTCATCCTGCCCGGCCTCGGCGACGCCGGCGATCGGCTGTACGGGACGCGGTAGACCCCACCTCCACGAACGTCATGGCCGGGCTTGTCCCGGCCACCCATACGCGCCTGAATCGACCCGCTGCCCCCCAGCTGAGCCGCTCGCGTATCAAAATCCGACACGGTGTTCATGGGTGGCCGGGACAAGCCCGGCCATGACGGGTGAGAGTAGGGAAGACCAGCTCCCAAAATCCATCAAGCGGCACGCATTATGTCAATATATGCTTGGCCCCAGGATGGGACTGGGCGTCGAACCCGGCCCAGGCGGGAGACGCGAAGCTCATGAAAATCGGACGCGTGATCGGCGGGATCGCCGTCGTGCTGGTGGCGCTGGGCGCCCTCATCTGGCACTTCCGGGCCGACGTGCTCGTGCGGCTGGCCGTGCTGCGCCAGCCCAAGGTCGAGGCCAACCAGCCGGTGAACTGGGTCCAGGGCCCGGCCACGGCCCCGACCGGCGAACGCCCGCCGAACATCGTCTTCATCCTGGCCGACGACCTCGGCTTCAATGACATCACCTTCAACGGCGGCGGCATCGTGCCGACCCCGAACATCGACTCCATCGGCAAGGGTGGGGTCGACTTCACCAACGGCTATGCCGGCAACGCCACCTGCGCGCCGTCCCGCGCGGCGATCATGACCGGCCGCTATCCAACCCGCTTCGGCTTCGAGTTCACCCCGACCCCGGTCGGCTTCTCGCGCATGGTGGGCACCTTCAAGACCCCCGGCTCCACCCATCCGCCGCACTTCAACGCGGACAAGGTCAAGGACACCCCGCCGCTGGACACCCAGTCCGTGCCGGCCTCGGAAGTGACCATCGCCGAGCTGCTGAAGAGCCGCGGCTATCATACCATGCACCTGGGCAAGTGGCACCTGGGCGGGACCAAGGGCACGCGGCCTGAGGACCAGGGCTTTGACGAAAGCCTCGGCTTCATCTCCGGCGCCTCGCTCTTCCTGCCGGTCAAGGACCCTAACGTGGTCAATTCCAAACAGGACTTCGACCCCATCGACCGGTTCCTGTGGGCCAGCCTGCCGTTCTCGGTCCAGTACAACGGCTCCAAGCCGTTCCACCCCGACAAGTACATGACCGATTACCTGACCGATCAGGCGATCTCGGGCATCAAGGCCAACCGCAACCAGCCCTTCTTCATGTACCTGGCCTACAACGCGGTCCACACGCCGCTGCAGGCCACCAAGGCCGACTATGACGCCCTGCCGCAGATCAAGGATCACCGGCTGCGGGTCTATGGCGCCATGTTGCGCAACCTCGACCGCAATGTCGGCCGGGTGCTGGCCGAGCTGAAGGCTCAAGGCCTGGACGACAACACCATCGTCATCTTCACCTCCGACAACGGCGGGGCGAACTATATCGGCCTGCCCGACATCAACCGGCCCTATCGCGGCTGGAAGGCCAGCTTCTTCGAAGGCGGCGTCCACGTGCCCTTCTTCGTCCGCTGGCCGGCCAAGCTGGCGCCCGGCACACGCTTCAACGCGCCCGTCGCCCATATCGACATCTTCGCCACCGCCGCGGCCGCCGCCGGCGCCGCGGTGCCCACCGACCGGGTCATCGACGGCGTCGACCTGACCGCCTTCGCCACCGGCCAGGCCAAGGGCCGCCCGCACCAGACCCTGTTCTGGCGCTCCGGCGACTACAACATGGTGATCTCCGGCGACTGGAAGCTGCAGAGCCTCGAGCAGCCCAAGAAGACCTGGCTCTTCAACCTGGCGACCGACCCGACCGAGAAGGTCAACCTGGCCGACAAGGAGCCGGCCAAGGTCGCCGAGCTGATGGCGCTCATCCAGACCCAGAACAAGCAGACCATGGCGCCCAAATGGCCCTCCCTGCTGAAGGGCCCGATCCCCATTGACCATCCGCTGGGCGTGCCGGACAAGCCGGGCGACGAGTTCATCTACTGGTCCAACTGATGCGTATCGCCCCCCTCTTCGCCGCCGCCCTCGCGCTCGCCCCCGTCGCCTGCGCCCCGGCGCCGCCGAAGGCCTGCCAGGCGGACCTGGCCATCCCCGACCCGGCCCACATCAGGGCGGGGATGGTGCGGATCAAGGGGGGAACCTTCCTGATGGGGGCGGCCGCGATGCGGCCCGAAGAGGGCCCGGCCAAGGCCGTCACCATCGGCGACTTCTGGATCGACCAGCACGAGGTCACCAACGCCGATTTCGCCAGGTTCGTCGCCGCCACCGGCTATGTGACCGAGGCCGAGCGGCCTCTGGATCCCAAGCTCTATCCCGGCCTGACGCCGAACCAGATGCGCCCCTCGTCCCTGGTGTTCGTGGGCGCCGAGCCGGGCGTCGACCGGGGCGATCCGTCAGCCTGGTGGCGAGTAATCCCCAGCGCCGACTGGCGTCACCCCAAGGGTCCGGGCAGCAACATCAAGGGCCGCGAGACCCTGCCCGTGGTCCACATCGGCTATGAGGACGCGCTGGCCTACGCCCGCTGGCTGGGCCGCGACTTGCCCACCGAGGCCGAGTGGGAATACGCCGCCCGCGGCGGCCTCGCCGGCGCGCCTTATGTCTGGGGCCAGCAGAAGACCCCGGGCGGCCAGCCCCAGGCCAACACCTGGCAGGGCGTCTTCCCGTCCATCGACGCCGGCGCCGACGGCTACAAGGCTAGCGCCGCCCCCGTGGGCTGCTTCAAGCCCAACGGCTATGGCCTGTTTGACATGGCCGGCAATGTCTGGGAGTGGACCAAGGACCAGGTGGCCGGCGGCCAACACCTGATCAAGGGCGGCTCATTCCTCTGCGCCGACGACTACTGCTTCCGCTACCGCCCCGCCGCCCGTGAGGTTGGACCGCCCGACACTGGGGCTTCGCACATCGGGTTCAGGACGGTGATCCGGGAGTAGGACCGGTACTCATTAGGCGGGCGGACGCGCGACGACGGCGTTGAGCGGACATCAGAAACGCCGAAGCGCGGGTTCCTCGAAGCAGATAACCTCGACGCAGTGATCCGGCGTCCTGACAAGGCAGGCGAAAGTATCCTCCGGCTCTTGGGCGCGGACATTGGCGCGATAGTCGAGCAGATAGGGGGCGTCGATACTTAGCTCGACTCCGCATCCAGCATCCGCCGTATCGACCAGCGGTCTGCCCTTGAACGCATTCAGATAGTGCCAGTAGTCACTCTCTGCGTAGGCTCGAAACGCGCGGGGCGCCGAGAATGAGACCTCGAAAAGGGGGCGATCCGCCCCGTCTCCAAGAAGCAGTGTCAAGCAGTTGAGATCGTACGTGACGCTCAGCAGATAGAAGGTGGGGAGCCGCTCAGCCATTCCGCGACCATGTGACGGTCAGCCAATGTCCGCAATGGGTCGAAGGCCGAAGCTGACCCTCGCGCCAAATGTACCAGCCTCAGAACCGGGCCAACCTTGCATCCAACCCATCCCGCACCGCCGGCCACTCGTCGGCCAGCACTGAGAAGATCACCGTGTCGCGCAGCCGGCCGGTCCAGGTCACCCGGTCCTGGCGCAGGATCCCCTCCTGCACCGCGCCCAGCTTGGTCACCGCGGCGCGGGAGCGGGCGTTGAGGGCGTCCACCCGATAGACCACCCGGCGGGCGCCGCAGGCGAAGGCGTGGCCCATCATCAGCCGCTTGGCCGCCGGGTTCACCGCCCCGCCGCGATAGTCGGGCGCGTAATAGGTGCCGCCGATCTCCACCGTGGCGTTGGCCGCATCAGGCGCCAGGAAGCAGGTCAGACCCTGGCAGACGCCCTCCACCACCACCGCATAGGCGATGGTGACACCTTGCGCGACCTGGTCCGTGAACCGGCCCCAGGTCGGCTCGAAATGCTCGCCGGCCCAGGAGAAGGGGTAGAGCCTGGTCCAGATATCCTGGTCCGCCTCGCACGCGGCGCGCAGGGCGTCCTTGTGCTGGTCGCCCATGGGCTCGAGCCGCACGAAGCGGTTCTCCAGGACCTCGGTGGTGATCTGCATGGGCGTCTCCTTCGCCCCCCGACCTAGCCGGGAAGCGGTCTGGCCGGAACGACCAGTTCGCGCCGCCCGATCAGACCACTACTTCGTCAGCATCAGCTGGGCGGCCTGGACCAGGTAACTGACGCCCACCGCCGTGACGATCCAGCGGGTCCAGCGCTTGAAGTTCACGTCGCTCATCCGGTCGAGGATCCGACCGCCCGCCACCGTGCCCAGCATGGACAGCGGAATAGCCAGGGCGAACACCCAGACCGCCGGCAGGCCCTTGGTCCCCGAGGCCAGCAGCGGCGCGCCATAGACCAGCACCTTGGCCAGGTGGGCGAAGACCTGGGTGGCGGCCTTGGTGGCGACGATGGCGTGGCGGGTGAGCTCGGTGCGCACGAAGAAGATGTCGAGCAGGGGTCCCGCGACGCCCGCCGTCAGGTTCAGGCCGGTGACCGACAGGCCGGACAGGAAGGCCTGGGAGGGCTTTGCCGCATCCAGCTTGATCCAGCTCTGCGGCAGCCAGGTCAGGAACGGCACCAGGCCCAGCAGCAGGAACAGCAGCGGCTTTGACGGGGTGAAGCGCAGCAGGCTCACCGCCACCCCCGCCAGCACTGAGGCCAGCCCATACCAGGCCACGATGTCCCAGCGGACGAACTTGCGGTGCAGGATGGCGCGCCAGCCGTTGGCGACCAGCTGCAACAGGCCGTGGGTGACGAAGGCCGCCTGGACGGGCAGGACGAGGGCCAGCGCCCCCATCAGGACAAGACCGCCCGCCATGCCGAACACCCCGGACAGGGTGGCGGTGACGAACGCCATGAGGATGATGAAGAAAGCCGAGGTCGCGGCCATGGGTAGTCCTCCGGGTTGCGGTCCGCTCCGAAGGGGGACACAGGCCCCCGGCGATCGCGGATCAGCTGCGCAGCGTGCGCGGAAAGGGTCTGGCGGGGTCGCCCGCCGCGCCTCCCGGAGAAGGCGTCTTAGCTCCCATTCGCCGACCGGGGCGAACGTCCTGGCCCGGAGCGCGCAAGACCTGCGCTTCAACCCGGCTCCCAGGAGGAGCGCCCCACAGCTACACCCAAGCTCGCCGGGCGTCGAGGGCGCACGAAAAAGGCCCCGGTGCGAACACCGGGGCCTCGTTTCCGTCCGTGAAGGACCGTCGTCTTAGCGGCGGAACACCGCGGCCAGGGACTGATCTTCCGGCATTTCGCGGTACTGGCGCAGCTCGTTGCGGCCAACCACCATGTGGTGAACCTCGTCCGGGCCGTCAGCGATGCGCAGGGTCCGGGTGTTGGCGTACATGCGGGCCAGCGGGGTGTGCTGCGACACGCCCAGCGCGCCGTGCATCTGGATCGCCTGGTCGATGATTTCGCAGACCCGTTCCGGAACCATGGCCTTGACCATGTGGATCCAGATGCGGGCTTCCTGGTTGCCCAGGACGTCCATCGCCTTGGCCGCCTTCAGCACCATCAGGCGCATGGCCTCGATGTCGATACGGGCGCGGCTGATGATTTCCAGGTTGCCGCCCAGGTTCACCAGCGGCTTGCCGAAGGCTTCACGGGTCAGGCCGCGGGTGACCATCAGGTCCAGGGCCTTTTCAGCCTGGCCGATGGCGCGCATGCAGTGGTGGATACGGCCCGGGCCGAGACGCAGCTGGCTGATCTCGAAGCCGCGGCCTTCGCCCAGCAGCATGTTTTCCTTCGGCACGCGGACATTGTCGAAGACGATGTGCATGTGGCCGTGCGGCGCGTCGGGGTCGCCGAACACGTGCTGCGGGCCGATGATCTTCACCCCGGGGGTGTCGGTGGGCACCAGGATCTGGGACTGCTGCAGGTTCGGCGGGGCGTTCGGGTCGGTCTTGACCATGGTGATCATGATCTTGCAGCGCGGGTCGCCGGCGCCGGAGATGTAGTGCTTCTCACCGTTGATGACGTACTCGTCGCCCACCAGCACGGCGCGGGTGTTGACGTTCTTGGCGTCCGACGAGGCGTAGTGCAGCTCGGTCATGGCGAAGGCCGAGCGGATCTTCCCCTCGAGCAGCGGCTTCAGCCACTTTTCCTTCTGCTCCGGCGTGCCGACGCGTTCCAGGACTTCCATGTTGCCGGTGTCCGGGGCGGCGCAGTTCATCGTCTCCGAGGCCATCGGGTTCTTGCCCAGCTCGACGGCGATATAGGCGTAGTCGAGGTTGGACAGGCCCTCGCCGGTGTGGGCGTCGGGCAGGAAGAAGTTCCACAGGCCCTCGGCCTTGGCCTTGTCCTTGGCGGCTTCCAGCACGTCGAGCTGGCCGGGGGCGTAGGACCAGATATCGGTCTTGTTGGCGCCGAGGCGATGGAACTCCTCGGTCATGGGATTGACCGTCTCCTTGATGAACCGCTTCACGTGGTTCAGCAGGGGCATGGCCTTCTCGGACATGCGCAGGTCGTTCAGTTCGTCCTGCGGATTGAGGCCGAAGGTCAGAAGGCCCTTGGTCTTGGTCTCGCTCATGAAGTCTCTCCCAGCTTGGTCATCGGCCCTGGCGGCCCGCTTTGGTGCTCCGCGCTAGCTTTGGCCCATATTCCGGGAAAATCAAACAAGCGTTTGATCAATTCCGCCACGATCCCCCGACCCGGGTCAGGCGGGCGGAGCCTATCTGGGAAAAACAAAGGGCTTGCGACGGGGGCACGTCGCAAGCCCTTCAGGACGGCTCGGGGGGAGGACCGGCCGTCAGGCGTAGAGCGGGTGGGCCGCGCCGAGCGCGACCACGGCCACTGTCGCCGAAAGGATCAGAATGGCCGGAGCCAGTTTGAAGATCATCGTCATGGTGCGCAGATAGGAAGCCTGAGCTTCCACTTCCAGTTAAGCTTTGGACATCTTTTCTCTAGGACGCCGTAGATCGTCTGATGGTGACATCAGGCCTGCGAAATCTTGGATCAGGCCGGCGCGTGGCAGACGGCCTCGATATTGTGCCCGTCCGGATCCAGGACGAAGGCGCCATAATATGTCGGGTGATAGTGGGCCCGGACGCCCGGCGGCCCGTTGTCCCGCCCGCCGGCCGCCATCGCCGCGGCGTAGAAGGCGTCCACCGTCGCCCGGTCGGGCGCGGTGAAGGCGACATGCACCCCCGCCGTCGCCGGGCCACCTGTCCCGAACCAGAAGTAGGGCTTCATCTCGGCGCCATAGCCGCAATGGGCGTGGCCGCCGGTCTGCTCGGCGGTCACCTCCATCATCACGCTGACGCCCAGCGGCTTCAACGCGGCGTCAAAGAAGGCCCGCGACCGGCCGTAGTCGGCGACGGTGAGCCCGATGTGGTCCAGCATGGCGATCTCCTTAGGTCCGAGATCGCCACCCTGAACCGGGTCGGCGCCAGGATCTGTCAGCAGACCTACTTGGTCGGCAGGGCGGCGGCGTTCGTGCAGACCCCGGCCATCAGGGCCTTGTCGTCGTCGCCCTCGATCTTCCTGGAGGCCGTCTTGCGCCAGCCGGCGGGGACATCCAGCGGCTTCTTGGGCGAGTAGCCGGAGATCAGGATCATGTCGCCCTTCTGGCAATCGATGGCCACCAAGCTGCCGACCCCGTCGGCGGCGCCAGGGGCGGACGGCCCCATGCGCGGCTCAGCGCCCACCTTGCCCACCGCCTGCAAAGCGACGACCCGGCCCGTGGCGGCGTCGCGATAGGAATAGTCGGCGTCATAGGACCACTGGATGTGGTTGGGGCTTTCCGCCGAGTAGGGCTTCCAGGTTTCGGCCTGGGCGGCGGCGGCAAGCGCGAGGCCAGAAATGAGAGCGAGCGTGAAGGTCTGGCGCATGGACGACCCCTTTCTACAACGACGATCAGGTGCGGAAGCTATCGTCCCGGCCAGGGCGCCTGTCACGGAAAATTCTGGGCCGTGTGCTTGACTCCCCCCGGCCGCCTCCCTAACTCCCCGCGGTCGTTAGCACTCCCGGGTCGCGGCTGCTAACAGCGCGCCCGGATGCTGATGAACGATCAATCCAACCGTCTCGAACGGAGAGAAGAAGACATGGCGTTTCGTCCCCTGGGAGACCGCGTCCTCGTGAAGCGCGTCGAGGAAGAACAAAAGACCAAGGGCGGGATCATCATCCCCGACACCGCCAAGGAAAAGCCGCAGGAAGGCGAAGTCGTCGCCGTCGGCCCCGGCGCCCGTGACGACAGCGGCAAGATCCAGCCCCTGGACGTGAAGGCCGGCGACCGCATCCTGTTCGGCAAGTGGTCCGGCACGGAAGTGAAGATCGACGGTCAGGACCTCCTGATCATGAAGGAAAGCGACGTCCTGGGCGTGGTCGAGTAACCACCCCTACCGCCTTCCTCCCCACACCCTTTTTGAAAGAGCAGAAAAATGGCCGCTAAAGACGTCTATTTCTCTTCCGACGCGCGCGATCGCATGCTGCGCGGCGTCAATGTCCTCGCCAACGCGGTCAAGGTCACCCTGGGCCCCAAGGGCCGCAACGTCGTCATCGAAAAGTCCTTCGGCGCCCCGCGCTCGACCAAGGACGGCGTCTCGGTCGCCAAGGAAATCGAACTGACTGATCGGTTCGAGAACCTCGGCGCCCAGATGATCCGTGAGGTCG
>CAZXVO010000089.1:0-8770 GCA_964643835.1 uncultured Phenylobacterium sp.
CACCCTAACCCTCTCCCCCCGCCGGGGGAGAGGGGACTGTATGGAGGACTAGGATGACCGACGACGCCGATCGTAACGCCGTCCACAAGGCGGCCATGCAGAAGCTGAAGGCCGAGCGCGAGGCGCTGATGGCCGGCAAGTCCGACGAAACCCGCGGCCTGCTGGTGGTCAACACCGGTGACGGCAAGGGCAAGTCCACCGCCGCTTTCGGCACCGTCGCCCGCGCTCTGGGCTGGGGCTGGAAGGTGGGCGTGGTCCAGTACATCAAGGGCAAGTGGATCACCGGGGAGCGTCAGTTCTTCGCCAAGTTCCCGGACCAGCTGACCTGGGCGACCATGGGCGAGGGCTTCACCTGGGACACCCAGGACCGGGCCCGCGACGTCGCCGCCGCCGAGGCCGCCTGGGAGCGCTCCCTGGCCATGCTGGCCGATCCGAACCTCAACCTCGTCCTGTTGGACGAGCTGAACATCGCCCTGCGTTACGACTATCTCGACATCGACAAGGTGGTCGAAGGCCTCATGGCGCGGCCCTGGGACAAGCACGTCATCATCACCGGCCGCAACGCCAAGCCGCAGCTGATCGAGGTCGCCGACCTGGTCACCGAGATGACCCTGGTCAAGCATCCCTTCGACCAGGGCCTGAAGGCCCAGCGCGGGATCGACTTCTGATGCCCATCACCCGCCGCGCCGCCGCCATGGGCGGCCTCGCCCTCGGCGTGGCTGGCGCCGCGGAGGCGGCCGTCGTCGAGCCGCGGCGGGTGGTGTCGCTCAATCCCTGCCTGGACGCGGTCCTGGTCCAGGTGGCCGACCGCGCCCAGATCCGCGCACTCAGCCACTATTCCCACGATCCCGCGAGCTCCAGCAGCGGCGCGCTCGGCCGCTCCATGCCCTATACCTTCGAGACCGCCGAGGAGATTGTGGCCCTGCAGCCCGACCTCGTCCTGGCCTCGCGCTTTTCGCCGCCCGCCACCCGCGCCGCCCTGGCCCGGATGGGCGTGCGCAGCGAACTGTTCAGCGTGCCCTCCAGCGTGGCCGAAAGCCTCGCCCAGGTGATGCAGATCGCCAACGCGGTGAACCGGCCACAGCGGGGCCGGGACCTGGTCGCCCGGATCGAGGCGGCCCTGGCCGCCGCCGCGCCGCCGCCGGGCGCCCGCCGCCTGACCGCCATCACCTTCCAGTCCGGCGGCTTCGCGGCGGGACCGGGGACGATGATGGACGAGATGATGCGCCGCGCGGGCTTCGACAACGCCGTCACCCGCTATGGCCTGAACCGCAGCGGCAATGTCGGGCTCGAGCAGCTGGTCGCCGATCCGCCCGACGTCCTGCTGGCCGGCCAGCTGGCGCCCGGCGCGCCGACCTGGGCCGACCGGGTCATCGCCCATCCGGCCCTGCGCCGGGCGCGCATGCACCGGGCGGTGTTCCCCCAGAACCTGACCTTCTGCGGTGGTCCGGTGCTGATCGACTGCGCCGCCATGCTGGCCAAGGCCCGGCGCGAGGCGCTGGCATGAGCCGGCGCGCCGCCACCTTCGCCGGCCTGATCGGCGCCCTGGGCGTCCTCGCCGCCCTCAGCCTGATGGCCGGCCGGGTCTGGGTGCCGTTCGGCGCCTGGATCGACCAGGCCGATCCGCGCTGGCCGATCATCTTTGACCTGCGCCTGCCGCGCACCCTGCTGGCCCTGTTCGTCGGCGCGGCGCTCGGCCTGTCGGGCGCCGCCATGCAGGGCTACACCCGCAACCCGCTGGCCGATCCGGGCTCGCTGGGCGTCTCCTCCATGGCCGCCTTCGGGGCGGTGCTGACCCTTTATCTGGGCCAGGGCGCGCAGGCGCCGTGGGTGATCTCCGCCGCCGGGATGGCAGGCGCGCTGGCCGCCGTCCTGCTGCTGCTGGCCCTGGCCGGCCGGGCCTCCGGCGTCGTCACCTTCGTGCTGTCCGGCGTCATCCTCAACACCATGGCCGGGGCCGGAGTGGCCCTGGCGCTCAGCCTCGCCCCCAACCCCTGGGCGGTGAACGAGATCGTCAACTGGATCATGGGCTCGCTGGCCGACCGCAGCGCCGGCGAATTGGCCCTGGCCGCGCCCTTCATGGTGCTGGGCTGCCTCACCCTGATGTTCACCGCTCCGGCCCTCGACGCCCTGACCCTGGGCGAGACCGGCGCCCGGTCGCTCGGCGTCGACCTTCCCCGCACGCGCCTGATCCTGGCGGCGGGGGTGGCCCTGGCGGCGGGCGCCAGCGTCGCGGTCACCGGGGTCATCGGCTTCGTCGGCCTGATCGTCCCGCACCTGCTGCGCCCCCTGGTCGGCGCGCGTCCCGGTGGCCTCCTGCTGCCCAGCGCGCTGGGCGGCGCGGTGCTGGTGCTGGCCGCAGACATCGCCGTGCGCCTGGTCCCCGGCGCCAACGAGGTCAAGCTGGGCGTCGCCATGGCGGCCCTGGGCGGGCCCTTCTTCTTCGCCCTGTTGATGCAGATGCGCCGGAGGATCGCCGGATGAGCCTCAAGGCCCGCCATCTGCAGGTCCGCCTCGGCGGCCATCCGGTGCTCGCCGGGATCGACGCTGTGTTCCAGCCCGGACAGGTCACCGCCATCCTGGGTCCCAACGGCGCGGGCAAGTCGACCCTGCTCGCCGCCCTGGCCGGCCTGTCCCGGCCCGATACGGGCGAGGTGACCCTGGACGACGCCCACATCCTGGCCCTGTCGCCGCGGGACCGCGCCCGGCGCCTCGGCTTCATCCCCCAGACGCCGGAACTGGCCTGGGCGGTGGATGTCGAGACCCTGGTCGGCCTGGGCCGTATCCCCTTCACCGGCGCCCGCGGCCTGGGGGCCGAGGACCAGGTGGCGGTGGGCCTGGCCCTGCAGGCCTGCGATGTGGCGGGCCTGGCCCGGCGCGACGTCACCACCCTGTCCGGCGGCGAGCGCGCCCGCGTGCTCCTGGCCCGCGCCCTGGCCGGCGATCCCACCTGGCTCCTGGCCGACGAGCCCCTGGCGGGCCTTGACCCCGGCCACGCCCTGGACGCCTGCGAGCTGTTCCGCAGCCTGGCCCGCGACCAGGGCCGGGGCGTGATCCTGACCCTGCATGACCTGTCCCTGGCCGCCCGCATGGCCGACCGCATCCTGGTCCTTGCCGAGGGGCGGATCCTGGCCGATGGCGCGCCGGAAGAAGCCCTGGCGCCCTCGGTGCTGGCCCGGGCCTATGGCGTCGAGGCGCGGCTCACCACGGGCGCGGCGGGGCCGATGGTCGAGATCCTGGGCCGTGGGCGCTGATCCCTGGCTAGTTCTGGGCGCCTCGCTGATCGAGGGCGCCTTCGGCTATCCGCAGCGCCTGCACGCCCGCCTGCCGCATCCGGTGGCCTGGGCCGCCTGGCTGATCCAGCGCCTGGAGCAGGGGCTGAACCATGACGGCTGGCGGCGCGCCAAGGGCGTCGTGACCCTGGTCAGCGTCGCGGGCGCGGCGGCCTTCCTGGGCTGGAGCCTGCAGACCGCGCTGGGCGAAGGCTTGGCCGCCCTGGTGGTTCTCGCCGCGGCCGGCGCCCTGGGGTTGGCCGCCCGCAGCCTGCACGACCATGTCCGACCCGTGCTCCAGGCGCTGGAGGTCGACGACCTCGCTGCCGCCCGCCAGGCCGTCTCCCGGATCGTCGGCCGCGACACCGCCGCCCTGGACGCCTCTGGCGTCGCCGCCGCCGCCCTCGAGAGCCTGGCCGAGAGCTTCAATGACGGGGTCATCGCCCCGCTGTTCTGGTTCCTGGTCGGCGGCCTGCCCGGCCTGTTCGCCTACAAGGCGGTCAACACCGCCGACAGCCTGATCGGCCATATAGAGGAGCCCTACCGCCAGTTCGGCTGGGCCGCCGCCCGCGCCGACGACTTGATGAACCTGGTCCCCGCCCGCCTGTCCGGCCTGCTCGTCGCCCTGGTGGCGGGGCGCGGCCTGGCCACCATGCTGCGCGATGCAGGGCGTCATCCTTCGCCCAACGCCGGCTGGCCCGAGGCCGCCATGGCTGGGGCGTTGGGCGTCCAGCTGGGCGGCGCGGCGGTCTATGAGGGCGTCGCCCACGCCCGGGCCGAGCTTGGCCGGGGGCCGCGCCCCACCGCCGCCGATCTGCGCCGAGGCATCGCCCTTTATGGCCGGGCCTGTATCCTGGTCGCCGTCCTGCTGCTGGCCGGAGGTTTCGCATGGCCGCGCTGATGATCCAGGGCTGCGGTTCCGATGTGGGAAAGTCGGTGCTGGTCGCGGGGCTCTGCCGCCTGTTCGCCAATCGCGGCCTGCGGGTGCGCCCCTTCAAGCCGCAGAACATGTCCAACAACGCCGCGGTCACCGCCGACGGCGGGGAGATTGGCCGGGCCCAGGCCCTGCAGGCCTTCGCCGCCCGCGTGGCCCCCAGCGTCCACATGAACCCGGTGCTGCTGAAGCCCCAGTCCGACACCGGCGCCCAACTGGTGATCCGTGGCCGTATGGCCGGGACCTGGCAGGCCCGCGCCTTCCAGGACCGCAAGCCGGACCTGCTGGCCCAGGTGATCGAAAGCTTCCACCATCTGCAGGCCGAGGCCGACCTGGTCATCGTCGAAGGGGCCGGCAGTCCGGCGGAGACCAACCTTCGGGCCGGCGACATCGCCAACATGGGCTTTGCGCGGGCCGCCGATGTGCCGGTGGTGCTGGCCGGCGACATCGACCGGGGCCACGTGATCGCCGCCCTGGTCGGCGCCCATGCGGTGCTGGACCCGGAAGACCGCGCCATGATCCGCGGCTTCGTGATCAACAAGTTCCGCGGTGACCCGGCCCTGTTCGACGCCGGCCGGGACGAGATCGTCCGCCGCACCGGCTGGGCGGATTGCGGCATGGCCCCCTGGCTGGCCGCCGCTGCGCGCCTCCCGGCAGAGGACGCCGTGGTGCTGGAGCGTGGCGCCGGCGCCCGCCAGGGCCGGCTGAAGGTCCGCGCGCCCATGCTGTCGCGCATCGCCAATTTCGACGACTTCGACGCCCTGGTCGCCGAGCCGGAGGTCGACTTCGCCTTCGTCCCGCCAGGCCAGGTGATCCCCGACTGCGACCTGATCATCCTGCCAGGGACCAAGGCCACCCTGGCCGATCTTGCCTTCGCGCGCGACCAGGGCTGGGACATCGATGTGCTGGCCCATGTCCGCCGGGGCGGCCGGGTGCTGGGGATCTGCGGCGGCTTCCAGATGCTGGGGCGGACCATCGCGGACCCTGAGGGGATCGAGGGCGCGCCCGGCGCGGCGCGGGGCCTTGGCCTGCTTGACCTCGACACCGTGCTCACCGGCGACAAGGTGCTGCGCCCCACCTCGGGGCGCTTGCCGGAGGGCGCGGCCTTCGAGGGCTATGAGATCCATGTGGGCCGCACCACGGGGCCGGCGCTCGCCCGCCCCCTGCTGATCCGCGCCGACGGAACCGGGGAGGGGGCGATCTCCGCTGACGGCCGGGTGATGGGCGCCTATGTGCATGGCCTGCTGGGGCGGGGCGAGGCCCGCGCCGCCCTGCTGGCCCGCTGGGGCGCGGGCTCCGACGGCGTGGACCAGGACGCCCGCACCGATCAGGCCCTGGACGAGATCGCCGCCATGCTGGAAACCCACTTCGATATTCCCCGCCTCGCCGCCATCGCCGGCCTGGAGACCAAGCCGTGATCCCACCTGTCGACCGCGCCCGAGAAACCCAGCTGCGCGCCCGCCTGGACGCCCAGGCCAAGCCCCCCGGCGCGCTCGGCCGCATCGAGGACCTGGCGGTGCAGCTGGCCCTGATCACCGGCGCCGATGCGCCCAAGGCCGACAAGGCGGTGCTGATGGTGTTCGCCGGCGACCATGGCCTCACGGCCTCGGGCGTCGCGGCCTATCCGTCCAGCGTCACCCAGGCGATGGTCGCCACCCTGCTGGCCGGCCGGGCCAGCGCCAACGCCTTCGCCGCGGCCGTGGGGGCCGACCTGCTGGTGGTGGACGCCGGCGTCGCCGCCGACCTGCCCGAGCACCCCAGCCTGATCCGCGCCAAGGTCCGGCCCGGGACGCGCGACGCCGTGATGGAGGCGGCGCTCACCCCGACCGAGGTCGAGACCGCCCTGGGCCGCGGTGTCGCCCTGGCCCGCGCTGTCGCCAAGGATTTCGACGTCCTGGCGGTAGGCGAGATGGGGATCGGCAACAGCGCCTCGGCGGCCCTGATCCTGCATCGCCTGGCCGCCGCGCCCCTGCACGACTGTGTGGGCCTGGGCGCCGGCCACGACGCCGACGGCTTCGCCCGCAAGCAGGCGGCCCTGGCCCGCGCGGCGGCCCGCAGCGCCGCCACCGCGCCCCTGGACGTCCTGGCCGAGTTCGGCGGGTTGGAGATCACCATGATGGCCGGCGCGATCCTGGGGGCCGCCGAGGCGAAGCGGCCGGTGATCATCGACGGATTCATCGCCGGCGCCGCGGCCCTGGCCGCCGTACGCCTGTCGCCGGCGGTCGCCGACTACTGCGTCTTCGCGCACCGCTCGGCCGAGCGCGGCCACGCCCTTATGCTGGACGTCCTGAAGGCCAAGCCCCTGCTCGACCTCGACCTGAGGCTGGGGGAGGGGACTGGCGCCCTGCTGGCCCTGCCCATGGTCCGCGCCGCCGCCCGCCTGATCGCCGACGTCGCCAGCCTGGACGACGTGATGTCGGGCCGCATCTGACCATGGGCCAGATCCGGCTGCTGCTGGTCGCGCTCCAGTTTCTGACCCGGCTGCCGGTCCCGCAGGTGCGGGGCTTCACGCCGGACATGATCTCCCGCTCGACCCGCTACTATCCGGTGGTCGGCGCCCTGGTGGGCGGGATTTGCGCCCTCGTGCTGACCGGCGCGGCCCAGGTCTGGGACGGGATTCTGCCGGCCCTCCTGGCGGTGGCCGCAGGCGTGCTGGTCACCGGCGCCTTCCACGAGGACGGCCTGGCCGACACCTTTGACGGCCTGGGCGGCGGGACGGAGCCTGCGCGCCGCCTGGAGATCATGAAGGACAGCCGGCTCGGAACCTTCGGCGCCCTGGGGCTCGGCCTGGTCCTGGCCCTGAAGGTCGCGGCCTTGGCTCAGGTGTCGCCGTCCCTGGCCGCCGCGGGCCTTCTGTGCGCCCACGCGGGCGGCCGCACCGTCGCCGTGCTGGCCATGGCCGCCCTGTCCCCGGTGGGCCAGTCCGCCAAATGGTCGCCGGATCGGCTTTACCCCATCGAGCCCGTGCTCGCCGTCGTGCTGGGCGCCGCGCCGCTGCTATTGCTGGGCGCCCAGGGCGCGCCCGCTCTGGCGCTGGGCTTGGCGCTGGCCGCGCTGCCGGCGCTGGCCGCCCGGCGGCTGATCGGCGGCTATACCGGCGACATCTTGGGCGCAGTGGAACAGATGTTCGAGCTCGGCTTCCTGCTGGCGCTGGCCGCGCTCTGACCACAGGCAGGGCTATCGCATATGACTTCAGGCTAGCCGGCCCAAAGGCCTTCCCCCTCGATGGAGGGCTATCGCGTATGGTGTTTCAGCCCCTGGCATCGTCACCCCAAGACTTGGTCTTGGGGGCCCTCGTTCAGCTGCACGGCTGTGGTCCAGGTCCCGTCGCCTCGCTGGGGGCGAGGCCCTATTTCAACACAAAGAGCACAAAGGGCACGAAGACACCAAGGGCTCCAGATCCTGGCAGGGGAGCTTCAGGAAGAGATTGCGCGCGCAGCGCGCCTTTGTGTGCCTTGTTTTCCTTTGCGCCCTTTGTGGTCCCAAGCTGTGGCTGAACGGGGCGCCGCGGCTGGAGCTGGCTCCCTCAGAGCGTGCGGACGCAGGGACCCCAAGACCAAGTCTTGGGGTGACGGAGGGGGGCGCCAAGCCCATATGCGATTACGCTCTGACCTCAGGCCGCCGCGGCCGTCAGGTCTGCCGGGCGCAGGCGCTGGGCCAGGCGGATCGTCTCGGCGACGGTGACCGCCAGGTAGGCGCGGGTCGAGTCCCTCGTCTTCAGGTCCTCGCTCAGGCGGATCTTGCCGGTCTCGGCCCGCTCACAGAAGCCAAGACGGATCAGCTTGTGGGCGTGCCGCCGCGCCGTCTCATAGGGCAGACTCAGCATCCGAGCCGCCGCCAGAACTGTCGTGCTCGGCCGCTCCTCGGCGCCGCCCATGACCGGATGCTGCTCGGTCAGGGCCTGGGTGATCGCCAGACAGACAAGGGTCGTAACCAGGTCCTTGCTGATCGTCTCGGCGGAGATCCGCAGGAAGGTGAGGAAGTACTCGGTGGTGATCCGCGCCGCCTGCAGCCGCGGGGTCATGATCGGCGGCTCGCCGCGGGCGTCCTTGCCCTGCAAGGCGAGCAGGAAGGCTCGGGTCAGCTCGTGATGACGCAGCAAGATCTCGGCCACCGCCGGGCCGCTGAGCACCGCGGCGGGAACCATCAGGCCCTGGTCCGGGGCCCGCACCACCAGGCCCGCCTCCATCAGCTTCTTCAGGTGCCGGCGGGCCGTCTCGTAGGACAGGTGATAGGCCCGGGCCAGGGCGTACAGGCTCACCGCTTTCCGCTGGTCGTCGTTCGGGACCTCGTCGCCCAGGCTGTCGGCGAGCCCCGCATTGTGCGTCACATGCGAAATGTTGGCCGTTATCGTCGCGAGAAACAGCAGGGTGGTGACGTGATCCATCTCGATCGTCCGCGCCACCAAGTTCACGCAGTCGAGCACGTACTTGCGCGCCAGCCGCGCTGTCTCAAACTCGCCGACGCCCAGGCCCTCCGCGGCGACTGCTGTCTGACCTGATAGGCTCATGCCCAGCCCCCTCGCGCGTGGCGGTCCCGGAACGCCCCGGCCCTACCGCCAGTT
>CAZXVO010000089.1:8780-16064 GCA_964643835.1 uncultured Phenylobacterium sp.
GTCCCTCCACCCCCACGTCCATACCGCCAGTATTGCTGACTGGATGTGAGGTAATACTACTCTCAGTTGCTAGCGTCACAACGTTCTCGACTGCGGCCAACGGACGCGGCGACTCGTTGGACGCCCCCCATCCGACTTCAGCCCGCGGATGACCGGATGTCGAGAAAACTTCTACAAGTCGGAACATCCGCATGGAGCGCTTACGTCTGGTCGCGCCCCCCGGATGCAGTCTGGCCAGGCATTGATCGGCGGCGTCACAGCGTCAGGTCGACCCGCACCCGGTCGGCTTCCTCCGCGCCCTTCAGGACAAAGCCCAGGGACTGAGCCAGCTGCACCATCCTGGTATTGTCCCGCGCCACGTCGCCCCACAGATGCTTCAGGCCCCGCGCGCGGGCGTGGTCGATGAGGGCGGAGAGCAGGTCGCGGCCCAGGCCCCGGTGGTGGTGGTCGCTGCGAACCATCAGGGCGAACTCCGCGGTTTCGCCCTCGGGATCACCGGCGATACGGCCCACGCCCACCACCTCGCCCTGTGTCGTCTCGGCGACCAGGGCCATTTCCCGGTCGTAGTCGATCTGGGACAGGCGCGCGGCCCAGCTGTCGGGCAGGCGCTTGACCCCGGCGCGGAACCGCAGCCGCACATCCTCGGCGCTGGAGCGGTCGATCATCTCGATCAGCTTGGGGGCGTCCTGCGGCCGGATGGGCCGCACCCGCAGGGCCTCGCCCTCCAGCTCCAGGGCGTGGGTCAGGCCGCGGGGATAGGGGACGATGGCGGTTCGGGCGGACGGCTTGGCCGGGTCGGTCAGGCGGATCCGGGCGTCCAGGGCCAAGACGCCGGCGTCGTCGGCCAGCAGCGGATTAATGTCCAGCTCGGCGATCTCGGGCGCCTCCACGGCCAGCCGCGCCAGCCGGACCAGCACCTCGACCACGGCGTCCAGGTCGGCGGGCGGGCGGTCGCGATAGCCGGCCAGCAGCTTGGCGATCCGGGTGCGGGCGATCATGTCGCGGGCCAGCACGTCGTCCAGCGGCGGCAGGCCCACCGTGCGGTCGGCGACGATCTCGACGCCCACCCCGCCCTGACCGAACAGGATCACGGGGCCGAAGGTCGGGTCCTGGGCGATCCCGGTCAGCAGTTCCTGGGCCTTGGAGCGCCGGATCATCGGCTGCAGCACGAAGCCGTCGATGCGGGCGTCCGGCAGGGCGGCGCGCACCCGCTCCAGCATCTGCCCGGCCGCCAGCTCCACGGCCGGCCCGCCCTGCAGGTTCAGCATCACGCCGCCGGAGTCACTCTTGTGGCTGATGTCGCGCGACAGGATCTTCAGGGCCACGGGGCCGCCCAGGGCGTCCGCCGCCTGGCCGGCCTCCAGGGGCGTGGCGGCGATCCGGCTGTCCACCACCGGCACGCCATAGGCGGCCAGCACCTCGCGCGCCTCGGGATCGGTCAGGTCGCGGCGGCCTTCCTCGCGGGCGCGGGCGATGATCAGCCTCGCGGCCTCCGGCGCCGGCGGCTCCAGCACGCCCAGGGCCGGCACGCGGACCAGCAGTTCCTGGCCGCGACGATGCTCCACCAGGTGCATGAAGGCGCGCACCGCCTCGTCCGGGGTCTCGTGCACCGGCATGCCGGCCTTGGCCAGGATGGCGCGACCCGGCGCCACCGCCGTCTCGCCCAGCCAGGCGGTCAGCACCGGGCGGATGGAGCGGGCCTTGGTCACGGCGTCGGCCACGGCCTGGGCTGCTTCCGTGGAAGAGGCCACCGCCGTCGGGCAGTTCATCACCAGGATGGCGTCGGCCTCGGGTTCGCTCAGCAGCGCCTCGATGGCCTTGCCGTAGAGCGGCGGTTTGGCGTCGCCCAGGATGTCGACGGGATTGCCATGGCTCCAGTTGGCCGGGGCGACGGCGTTGATCGCCGCCAGCGTCGCCTCTGACAGCCCGGCCAGCCTGCCGCCCCGCGCCTCCAGCGCGTCCACGGCCATGACGCCGGCCCCGCCGCCATTGGTCAGGATCGCCAGTCGGTCGCCGCGCGCCGTCAGGCCCGCGCCCAGGGTCTGCACCGCCTCGAACAGTTCGCGCAGCTCCCCCACCCGCAGCAGGCCCGCCCGGCGGAAGGCGGCGTCATAGACCGCGTCCGATCCGGCCAGGGCGCCGGTGTGTGAAAAGGCCGCCCGCGCGCCGGCCGCGCTGCGTCCCGACTTCACCACCACCACCGGCTTGTTACGCGAGGCGATGCGGGCGGCGGTCATGAACTTCCGCGCGTTCCGGATGCTCTCCACATAGAGCAGGATCGCGTGGGTGGCGGGATCGAGGGCCAGGTAGTCCAGCAGGTCCCCGAAATCGACGTCGGCGGCCTCGCCGATGGTCACCACATGGCTGAAGCCGATCTCCCGCGCATGGGCCCAGTCCAGGGCTGCGGCGGCCACCGCGCCCGACTGCGCCACCAGGGCGATGCGCCCGGTCTGCGGGGTCAGATGGGCGAAGCTGGCGTTGATCCCCCGCGCCGGCGAGATGAAGCCCAGGCAGTTGGGGCCGACGATCCGCAGCAGGTGCGGCTTGGCGGCGTTCAGCATGTCCGCCTTCAGCTGAGCGCCTTGCGGCCCGGCGTCGGCGCCGAAGCCGGTGGAGATCACCACCGCCGCGCGGCATCCCCGCTCACCCAGCTCAGCGATCAGGCCGGGAATGGTGGGGGCGGGCGTCGCGATCACCGCCAGGTCCGGCGCTACGGGCAAGGCGGCGGCGTTGGGATAGGCCATGGCCGAGCGGATCGCGCCCGCATGCGGATTGACCGGCAGGACCGGTCCGGCGAACCCGCTCTCCAGGAGGTTCCGGGCCAGGACCTGGCCCACCGAGCCTTCGCGGTTGCTGGCGCCAATCAGGGCGATGGCGCGCGGTTCGAACAGCGCGTCGAGATTGCGGGTCGTCATGTACGCGTCGCCCCTTGGGACTGTCAGTCGTTTACGGGATAGGGGGCGGCTGTCTCAGCCTTGTGTTTCAGCTGTTCCAGCGTCTCGAGCACAGGTGTCGGGTCGCCCGGCTCGGCGATGGGTGCGGCGGGGGCGTCCACCTCCGCCTGGCGTTGCGGCCAACCGCTGACCAGGGCGCCCAGGCCCGCGCGCAGCAGGCCGAACACCTCGCCCAGGGCATGCAGCAGTCCGGTCTTCTCAGAAGGGTCTGAACGGGTCACGCGCCCGGCCTCCTCGGCGGTCCACGAGGCATGAGCCTAGCACGTCCGCGCCGCCTTGACGCCGATCAACCCCAGGTTTGTCGCCCGCCGATCAGGCCGAGGGGACGCGGCCCCTGGCGGCCATGCGCTGGTGGACCCGGTGAACGCAGTCGCTGGCGGTGCGCTCGAAGGCGAAGGGGAAGATCGCGTGGATCATGCAGGCCAGGCCGGCGCCGAGCAGGGGCAGGGCGTAGCTGGCCGCGGCCGCCAGGTGCTCCCCATAGGTCTCGCCCACGGCTTTCGGGTGGCGGGTGAAGGCGTCGATCATGGCGGTCCCCTCGCAATGGAGCCGCCATGGTCCCGCCGAATGGCGAGAATGACCTTATCGATATTCCGACATTCTTGGCTTATCGTAGAATCTCATTCTTCAATTCGGCTCATTGGCATGAATGAAATTCTCGACTCCATCGACCGGCGCATCCTGCGCGAGCTGCAGGCCGACGCCACCATCGCCATCGCCGACCTGGCCGAGCGGGTCGGCCTGTCGCAGACGCCCTGCTGGAAACGGGTCAAGCGATTGACTGACGAGGGGGTCATCGAGCGGCGCGTGGCCCTGCTCGACCGGGACAAGCTGGACCTGGGCCTCGTGGTCTTTGTCGCCATCAAGACCTCGCGGCACGATCAGGCCTGGCTGGACGACTTCGCCCGCGGCGCGGCGGCCCTGCCGGAGGTGGTGGAATTCTATCGGATGAGCGGCGAGACCGACTATCTGCTCAAGGTGATCGTCCGCGACATCGCCGCCTATGACCGCTTCTACAAGCGACTCATCGCCACCGCGCCGCTGGGGGACGTGTCTTCGTCCTTCGCCATGGAGCAGATCAAATTCACCACGGCGCTTCCGCTATAGGCTGTCGGACGAGACCTCGGAAATCAACCGACGGCTTGCTTGTAATGGCAATGAAGTTAGGGCGTTATCCTCCCCGCGTCGGGGGGCGCGTAGCGGAGGGGCGTGGGCGATGAGTGAGGACCGGACGGTCAAGGCGGCGGATCCCACCTCGGAGCTGCGCCACCGCACGGCCAACATCTTCCAGCTCCTGGGGGCGCTGGCCCGGATGCGCAGCCAGCGGGCTGGCGATCCGGAGGCTGCGCGCCAGCTCCTGTGGGTGGCCGATGCGATCGGCTCCTTAGGCGCGCTGGAACGGCACCGCGCCGACGGCGGGGTCAATTTCGCCGCCTATCTGGAGGAGATGGCGCCGGTCTGGCGTCGCCGTCACGGCGTCCGCGCCGCCCAGGTCGAGGTCCAGGCCCGCCCGGTCATCGTGCCCGACTCCATGGCCTCCACCCTGGCCCTGATCGCCCAGGAGCTGGTGGGCAACGCCCTGGTCCACGGCTTCACGGCCGACCGGCCGGGCCGGGTGCTGATCCGCATCGCCGACCGCCCGGATGGCCGCACGGAGCTTGCGGTGCTCGACGATGGGATTGGCTTCGATCCCGGCGTCGCGGTCGAGGACCGCTTTGGCCTTTGGATCGTCCGCAGCCTGGCGGCCCAGGTGCGCGGCGAGTTCACCCTGACGGCCCAGGACGGCGTGGCCGCTGTCCTCGCCTTCGTGCCGGGCGCCGCCTAGAGCATTTTCCGATAAGTGTGAAACGGTTATCGGATCGAAAAATGCTCTAAACTTTTGAAGTAGAGCCCTTTCCGATCTGACTGGTTCAGTCAGATCGGAAAGGGCTCTAGGCGCTGTTGGCCAGGGGCGCCGGCAAGAGGCGCTCATAGGTCTCGCGCACGGTCATGTAGCACTCACAGGCCAGACTCTCGAGGCCGGCCCGGTCCAGGATGTCCACCACCCCGCGGCGGTAGCGGATATAGCCCCGGGCCTGCAGGCTGCGCGCCACAGCGGTGACCGTGGTCCGCTGGACCCCCAGCATGTCGGCCAGGAACTCCTGGGTCAGGGCCACGGTGTTGGACGAGATCCGGTCGTGGCAGGTCAGAAGCCAGCGGCTGAACCGCGCTTCCACCGAGTGCAGGGCGTTGCAGGCCACCGACTGGATGGCGTGGGCGTAGAGCGCCTCGGTATGCCGTTCGACCATCAGGCGGATGGTCGGGCTGCGCTCCCACGCCTCGCGGAACCTGGCCGCGCCGATCCGCGCGCAGCGGCAGGGCGTCTGGGCCACCGCCCGCGACAGGGCCAGGCGCGGCGCCGCCGCCGTGGTCAGGCCCAAGGCGCCCTCGCGGCCGATGGTGGCGCTTTCAATCGCCGCCCCGTTCTCCATCAGGGTCATCAGCGAGATCACCCCGTCATGGGGAAAATACAGGGTGTCCATGCGGTCACCCGGCTCATACAGCACCCGGCCACGCTCCAGATCGACATCGACCAGCGACCGCGAAAGGAGATCCTGATCGGCGGCCGGCAGGGCGGCCAGAAGGTGGTTGGGCAAAGGTTTGAGAAGCCTGTGCATGGGGATTGAAACGCCATCCCCGTGGTCCAGGTTGCAGGCTAACTGTCCGCCCCCCCGCCGACGGTCGAGTATCCGACACATCGCGGCGTGAAATCGCCGGGCCTGTTCAGGTCAAGGCGGACGAGGGCTGAGCACCGCTCAGGTCATCGAATTCCGGTCCCCTGGACAGCGACCTGAACCCTCGCCTGCGCCGAGATTTCCAGCCTTCACCTTATGGCCAGGATCTCCACCTCCTGGCCGGCGACCATGGCCGTGTCGCCGACTTCCTTGCCCAGCAGCGCCTGGGCCAGGGGCGAGACATAGGACACCGCCCCCTTGGCCGGATCGGCCTCATCCTCACCGACGATGCGGAAGGTGGACGTGCGACCGTCCTCGCGCTCGAAGGTCACCTCGCCGCCGAAGGCCAGCTTGTCGGCCTGCGGCGACGGCTCGCGCAGCTGGGCGCTGGCCCGGCGCGCGGACCAGTAGCGCAGGTCCCGCGTGGCGCGCGCCATGGCGGTGCGGTCAGCGCTGACCCCGCCCTCGACCTGGGCCGCGCCATAGGCCGCCCGCGCGGCCGCCAGCTCCGCCTCGATCTGGGCCAGGCCCTGGGGCGTCACCAGGTTCGGATGCGCAGAGATCGGCCGGTCCGGCAGGTCGGCGGCCTGGGCCTCGTAGTCTTCCTCACGGGTGAAGGCGACGCTCAAATCAAACGCTCCGATGAACTCAAACCCCGGAGATAGTCGCTCCCGCGCCTGGCCTCCACCCTGGCGTCTTTAGCCCCCCAAGCCGGGCATTTTCGGCACGCCCTCGGCCACCAGGTGATAGGGCTGGGCGTCCTTCATCCAGATCGCCATCTGCGGGCCCTCGAACACGGAGGGATCGTCCAGGGTTCCGATCTTGACGATCACCATGGCGCCGCCGCCGGCGCGGGTGACCAGGTGGGTGCCGCACTTGGGGCAGAACTCGCGGGTCACCGGGTTGGCGATGTCGTCGCGGGCGAACTGGGCCGGGGCGCCCTTGGTGTATTTGAACTCCGCCGGGCTCATCACCATGAACAGGTTGGCCCCGCCGCCGGTGATGTACTGGCATTCGCGGCAATGGCACTGGCCCTTGAACATCGGGGCGCCGCCCGCCTCATAGCGCACCGAACCGCAATAGCATCCGCCTGTCAGGCTCATCGCAACCCTCCCTGGTTTTCGCCATGGCGCGCCCTTCCGCCCACGGAAGTCAACCGCCTTGCGCTGGATCAAGGCGGACCCCGCCCATCGCCTCCAGCCAGGGAGCATGAGCGAGCCGACCCCTTATGAGCGCATCGGCGGCCGGGCGGGCGTGCAGGCCCTCACCGACCGCTTCTACGACCTGATGGAGCACGACCCGGCCTACAAGGCCCTGCGCGACCTCCACGCCCCGGACTTGAGGCCGGTCAGCGCCTCGCTGGCCGACTTCCTGATGGGCTGGCTGGGTGGTCCCCGCGACTGGTTCGACGCTCGCCCCGGCATGTGCATGATGAAGGCGCACACCAATGTGCCGATCACCGCCGACACCGCCGAACAGTGGCGCCACGCCATGGCCCGCGCCTTCGCCGACACCGGCGTCGAACCCGAACTCGCCGCCCAGATCGATCAGGTCTTCGCCCGAATGGGCCAGGCGCTTCGGATCGACTAGGGCTTGGACCCTGGCTCAGTCACTAA
>CAZXVO010000090.1:0-9576 GCA_964643835.1 uncultured Phenylobacterium sp.
CCAGCGAATGGGACCCGGAGAAGCTGGAGGAGGGGGCGTACGATATCGAGCGCGTGCTGCGGGCGATCGGGGGGCAGCGCGCGCGGCGCTCTAGGGCCGCAGCCCCCGCGCCAGGGCGCGGTTCATGTTGCGCACCAGGCCGCGGGCGGAGCCGGGGGGCAGTTTGCCGGAGAGTTCCAGGCTGACCGCGCCGTGGGCGGCGGCCCACATCATGTTGCCGATCTCGTCGGCGTCGCCGGCCAGGACACCCTCGGCGATCAGGGTTTTCACGTACTGGGTCTGGGTCTCGTGGGCCCGCTGGGCGGCGGCCAGCAGGTCGACGTACTTGGCGTCCATCGGCTGGTGCAGGTCGAACATCAGCTTGTAGGTGTGCGGGTGCTCGAAGGCGAAGGTCACATAGGCCTCACCCACCGCCGAGCCCTTTGCCCGCGCGCCCTCAGCCTTGGAATAGGCGGTCTCCAGGGCCTCGGCGAAGCGGTTGAAGCCGTTGGCGCGGACGGCGGCCAGGATGTCCTCCTTGTCCGCGAAGTAGCGGTAGGGGGTCATGGGGCTGACGCCCAGTTCCGAGGCCAGCTGGCGCATGGTCACGGCGTCCGGGCCGCGCTCGGCGAACAGCCGCTCGGCGGCCTCGCAGAGGCGCTCGCGGAAATCCGCCACGTCGGACTCGGACAGGACGCGGGGCATGCCCACCTTTCGAAAACAAAACGCTTGCGAAGGCCTACAACTTACGAAATAAATTTACAACGTAAGAAAATTATGGGGACGAAGACCTGATGGCCGCCTGGGACCTGCTGATCGACCGCAAGGATCTGCGTAAGACCCAGCTGAGCGAGGGGGCGGTTCCCGCCGCGCTGGCCGACGGAGAGGTGCTGCTGGCCGTGGAGAGCTTCGCGCTCACCGCCAACAACATCACCTATGGCGCCATGGGCGACGCCTTCGGCTACTGGAAGTTCTTCCCGGCGCCGGACGGCTGGGGCCGCATTCCGGTCTGGGGGTTCGCCCGCGTGATCGCCTCCAAGGCCGAGGGGGTCGAGGCGGGCCTGCGGCTGTTCGGCTACCTGCCGATGTCGACCCACTTCACCATGCGCCTGGTCCCGTCGCGGGACGGCTTTGTCGACCGCGCCGCCCATCGGGCCGAGCTGCCGCCAACCTACAACGCCTACAACGCCGCGCCGGAGACCCCGACCGACGACTACCGCTCCCTGCTGCGGCCGCTGCTGATGACCTCGTTCCTGCTGGACGACTTCCTCTCCGAAGACGCGGGCGTGAAGACCCTGGTCCTGTCGTCGGCCTCGTCCAAGACCGCGATGGGCCTGGCCTGGTTTGCGCGGCGCCGGGGTCTGAAGGTCGTGGGCCTAAGCTCGCCCGGCAACCTAGCGAGCCTGGAGCCGATGGGCCTCTACGACCAGGTCCTGGCCTATGACGCCGCGGGCGGGCTGAAGACCGGGCCGGGGTCGGTCTATGTGGACTTCGCCGGCAACCGGTCGGTGACCGAGGCGGTGCACACCGCCCTGGGCGCGGACCTGGCGCGCAGCGTCATTGTCGGCGGCACCCACTGGGAAGCGCCGCGTGGCGCGCCCCAGCCCCTGCCGGGCCCGCAGCCGGCCCTGTTCTTCGCCCCCGACCAGATCCGCAAGCGCGCGGGTGAGTGGGGGATGGAGACGCTGAACGACCGCTTCGCCGCGGGCCTGGCCGACTTCGTCGCCGGGGCGCCCTGGCTGAAGCTGGTGCGGCACGCTGGATCCCAAGGCCTGCAGACCGCCTACGCCGACGTTCTCGAAGGCCGGGTTCGCCCGGACGAAGGCCATATCATCACGCCGGGCTGAACCGGCGGCATCAGGAGGAAGACGCACATGGACGGTGAGGTTCGCATCAACCCCTATCTGGCCGGCAATTTCGCGCCGATCCGCAGCGAGGACGACTTCGACCTGAAGGTCACCAAGGGAGAGATCCCGAAGGACCTGCGCGGGACCCTCTATCGCACCGGGCCGAACCCGCAGTTCGAGCCGCGCGACCCGAACTATCACTGGTTCACCGGCGACGGCATGCTCCACGGCTTCCGGGTCGCCGACGGCAAGGTCTCCTACCGCAACCGCTATGTGCGCACGCCCAAGTGGGAGCTGGAGCACGAGCATGGCCGCTCGCTGTTCGCCGGCTTCAATCCCATGGCCTCAGACCCCATCGCCTTCGGCAAGGACGGCGGCGTCGCCAACACCAATATCGTCTGGCACGCGGGCAAGCTGCTGGCGCTGGAAGAGGGGCACATGCCCTTCGAGATCGAGCCGGGAACCCTGAAGTCGCTGGGCTATGTCGAGCCCTATGCCGGCCGGGTGACCGCGCACCCGAAGATGGACCCCAAGACCGGCGAGATGGTCTGGTTCGCCTATGGCGTGGGCGACGCGCCCCTGTCCGACATGATCAGCTATGGCGTCACCGACGCCTCGGGCAAGGTTGTGCGCCGCTCGGACTTCCAGGCGCCCTACGGGGCGATGATGCACGACTTCATGGTCACCGAGAACTATGTGCTGTTCCCGGTCATGCCGCTGACCGGCAGCCTGGAGCGGGCCATGAAGGGCCTGCCGGCCTATGCCTGGGAGCCTGAGAAGCCGGCCTATGTGGGGGTGATGCGCCGCGACGCCGACGTCTCCACCATCCGCTGGTTCCACACCGGGGCCTGCTACGTCTTCCACCCGATGAACGCCTACGAGCAGGACGGCAAGCTGATCGCCGACGTGTTCCGCTATGATAGCGCCCCGCTGTTCCCGCTGGCCGACGGTCGCCGGGGCGACAAGTCGGCCGCGCGCCTGGCCCGCTGGACCCTCGACCTGTCGGGCGACAGCGACGCGATCCAGGAGGAGATGCTGGACGACCTGGACGGCGAATTCCCGCGCTTCGACGAGCGGCTGGCCGGCTCCGGCTACCGGCATGGCTGGTTCGCCGGCGACACCACGCGCTCGGGCTCGGTGAAGCTGAACTCCATCGCCCATATCGACCTGACCACCGGCAAGCGCTCGGTCTACGAGTTCACCGGCGGCGACCTGGTGAGCGAGCCGGTCTTCACCCCGCGCAGTGACAGCGCTCCGGAGGGTGACGGCTGGCTGACCGCGGTGGCCTGGCGGGCGGCGGAGAACCGGTCCGACTTCCTGGTGTTCGACGCTCAGGACGTCGCCGCGGGCCCGATCGCGGTGGCCGAGGTGCCGCGCCGGGTGCCCTTCGGCTTCCACGGCAACTGGGTCGCGGGCTGAGCGAAATCTGGCTAGCTTCGGGGGCATGACCGCCCCCGAAGACGTCATCCGCGCCCGCCGCAAGCTGACCAACAAGCTGATCGCGGCCAAGGACGCCCAGCGGCTGCGGCCGTTCTTTTCCAAGGATATGGTGCTGATCAGCGGCGACGGCGGCGTGCTGTCCGGCGTCGAGGCGGTGGTCGCAGCCTTCGCGGGCCAGTTCCGCGATCCGGCCTTTGTGAACTATGTGCGGACCTCGGGCGAGGTCACCCTCGACCAGGCCGGCGAGCGCGCGGCGGAGCAGGGCGGCTGGACCGCCCTCTGGCGCGGCCTCGACGGCGAGACGACCATGGCCGGGACCTATCTCGCCTCCTGGCGCAAGGTCACCGGCCAGTGGGTGATCGAGCGCGAACTCTACATCACCCTGTCGGAGGGTTAGCCCGCCAGCCGATAGTCGCTGTCGAGGTGGGGCTCGCCGTCGGTGACGACCTTGCCTCGGCGGACCAGGTCGATCATGTGGCCGAGGACCGAACGGGCCGCAGCCGGGAACAGGCGCGGGTCGGTGCCGACATAGAGGCCGGGCACCATCTCCTTGATCCGCGTCTGACCGCCGGCCAGCGCCCCCAGCACCTGAGCCTCGCGGGCGCGACGGTGAGCCATATAGGCGTCGATGAAGGGGGTCACTTCGGTGACCGGCGGGCCGTGGGTCGGCCACAGGATGTCGTAGCCCTTGGACTTCACCAGCTCGAGGCTTTCCATATAGGCGGTCATATCGCCGTCCGGCGGTGAGACCACGGTGGTGGACCAGCCCATGATGTGGTCGCCGGAGAAGAAGGCGTTCTCTTCCTTCAGGGCGAAGCAGATGTGGTTGGAGGTGTGGCCGGGCGTGGCCACGGCCTCCAGGGTCCAGCCGGGACCGGTCAGCACCTGGCCGCCGCCGCACAGGCTGATGTCGGGGGTGAAGCCCAGGTCGGAGCCGGCCTCGGTGACCACAGTCGATTCGGAGGCTCGCGATCCCACCGCGCAGCCATAGATCGGCGCGCCGGTCTTTTCCTGCAGCGGCTTGGCCAGGGGCGAGTGATCGGAGTGGTGGTGGGTGACCAGGATGTGGGTGACCTTTTCGCCTTCCACCGCCTTTAGGATCGCCTCGAGGTGGTCGTCCATGTCCGGGCCGGGATCGATGACCGCCACCTCGCCCTTACCCACGATGTAGGTGCCGGTGCCCAGATAGGTGAAGGGGCCGGGATTGTTGGCCACCACCCGACGGATGAGCGGCGAGACCTGGTCGCAGGCCCCGTAGTCGAACTTCAGATCTCGGACATACGGGATCATGTTGGGCTCCCTAGAGCGGCGCCCTCCTTGCCTTGGAAGCCCCAGAACCAGTGTTTCAGGGGGACCAACATGGCGGACGCGGCGATTTTTGTTTCAAAACGGCTCCAGCGGGCCGCCTTCGCCTTCCTGTGTCTCCTGGCGGCTCAGATGGTGTTCGCCGTGGCGAGCTGCCAGTCGGAGCCGGTGGCGATGGGCGCGGTGCGCGTCCCCATCGCCGTCAGCCACCCCTAGACGCCTAAGACGCCTGACAGGTCGTAGCCGGCCTGGGCGCCCAGGGCGACCAGTTCGTCCCGGGGCCGTTCGCCGGCCAGGGCCTGTCCGATGGACCAGGTGACGATGGAGCGCGTTCCGGAGCGGCAGAAGGCCAGCACCGGCCCGGGCGCGGAGGCGAGGATCTCCCGCTCGGCCTCCACCTGGTCCTGGGTGGGGCCGCCCCGCACGGGGACGTGGGCGTAGGCCAGGCCGGCGGCCTTGGCGGCGGCCTCGATCTCGGCGCTGGTGGGCTGGCCGGGCTCCTCGCCGTCGGGGCGATTATTGATCACCATCTTGAAGCCCAGCGCCGCAGCGCGGGCCAGGTCGTCGAGCCCGATCTGAGGGCTGACGGAAAGCTGGTCGGTGACGTATCGAAAATCGCTCATCTGAAATCGGCTCTGACTGAGGTTGGACCCTTCGTTGACATCATCGGGGGGCGATGGAAGTTTCGCAATGACCGGCCTTACGTTCAGGGCCGCTTTGGCGGGCGTTCCTCCAGCATGCTGCGTTTCATCGGCCGGCGTCTGTTCGTGGCCATCCCGACCCTGTTCCTGGTGATCACGGTCGCCTTCTTCATGATGCGCGCCGCGCCCGGCAGTCCCTTCGACATGGATCGCAAGCTCTCTCCGGAGATCGAGCGCAACGTCATGGCCAAGTACGGCATGGATCGGCCGCTGTCGGAGCAGTACGTGGCCTACTTGTCCGGGGTGGCGCGCGGGGATTTCGGTCCCTCGCTGCGCTACAAGGACAAGACCGTCGTCCAGATCCTGAAGGACAACTACCGGCCCAGCCTGACCATCGGCCTGTCGGCCCTGGTTCTGGGTGGGAGCATCGGGGTCACGCTCGGCGTGCTGGCCGCCCTGCGCCAGAACGGCTGGGTGGATGTGGGCGTTATGGGGGTGGCGATCCTGGGGGTCTGCGTGCCCACCTTCGTCACCGCGCCACTCTTGGTGTTGCTGTTCGGCTCGACGTTGGAGCTGTTGCCCAATGGCGGCTGGAACGGCGGGGCGCTGCAGAACCTGATCCTGCCCGTGGCGGTGCTGGCCCTGCCGCAGGTGGCCATCATCTCGCGCCTGACCCGGGCCGGCATGATCGAGGTGCTGCATTCCAACTATGTGCGCACCGCCCGCGCCAAGGGCCTGCCGACCCATCGTATCGTCTTCCGCCACGCCCTGCGCGCCGCCATCCTGCCTCTGGTGAGCTATCTGGGGCCGGCCTGCGCGGCCCTGATCACCGGCTCGCTGGTGGTGGAGCAGATTTTCAACCTGCCTGGCCTGGGCAAGTTCTTCGTCATCAGCGCCCTGCAGCGGGACTATACGGTGGTGATGGGCATGGTGATCTTCTATGCCGCCCTGATCCTGCTCCTGAATCTGGTGGCCGACCTGCTCTACGCCCTGCTGGACCCGCGGGTGCGCCTGTCATGATCGCCACCCCCAACGCCCACCGCAACGCCCAGACCCTGGAGGCCGCCGTGCGCGGCCGCAGCCTTTGGGACGACGCCCTGCGGCGCCTGACCCGCAATCGCGCCGCCGTCGCCGGCATGGTCCTGCTGGGCCTGCTGTTCGTCCTGGCCGCCGTTGGCCCCTACCTGACGCCGTTCCGCTATGACGCGGTGAACAAGGCCGATGTCTGGGCGCCGCCTTTCACTTCTGGACACCTGCTGGGGGCCGACGCCCTGGGCCGCGACCTGCTGGCCAGGCTGCTGATGGGTTTGCGGGTCTCGCTGGCCATCGGCTTTGTCGCCACCTCGGTGTCGCTGCTGATCGGCGTGGCCTGGGGCGCGGTGGCCGGCTTCGTGGGCGGGGCGGTGGACGAGGTGATGATGCGCGTGGTCGACGTGCTCTACTCGCTGCCCTTCATCTTCTTCGTGATCCTGCTGACCGTGACCTTCGGGTCGAACATCTTCCTGATCTTCGTGGCCATCGGCGCCGTCGAGTGGCTGACCATGAGCCGCATCGTGCGGGGTCAGACCCTGACCCTGAAGAACAAGGAGTTCGTGGAGGCGGCCCGCGCCGCCGGCCTGACGCAAGGCGCGATCATCGCCCGCCACATCGTGCCGAACCTGCTGGGGCCGGTGGTGGTCTATGTGACCCTGACGATCCCGGCCGTGATCCTGGCTGAGAGCTTCCTCAGCTTCCTGGGGTTGGGGGTGCAGCCGCCCATGGCCTCGCTGGGCACCCTGATCGCCGGCGGCGCCCAGGACATGGAGCTGGCCTGGTGGCTGCTGGTCTTCCCGTCGATCACCATGGTGGTGACCCTGATGTGCTTCAACTTCATCGGCGACGGCCTTCGGGACGCGATCGACCCGAAGGACCGCTAGCGACGGCCTAGTCGTCCCGGTGGGCGCGGAATGAGCGCTGGCCATCGACGCTGAGCAGGAAGCTGCCCATGGCCGCGGCCTTGATCTTGACCGGCATGCCGGGCTTCGGATCGCGGTTGGGCGGATCGCCGTCGATCTGGCGCCACACCGCCCCGTCCTCCAGCCGCAGGACCCAGCGGCCCGTCGCATTGGTGCTGGCCCGGGCGATCACACCGGTGACCTCGTCGATCTGCTCGGGCTTCTCGCCGCGGTCGAAGATGGTCAGGGACGGCATTTGGAAGCCGAAGGCCTGGCGGCGGACCTCGCTGGCTTGGGCGCGGTCGACGACGACGATGTCGCCCTTGGTCTCGGCCTGGTCCATGGCCGAGGCCGCGGCGTCGTAGCAGGCCAGGCGTTCGGCGCTGTCCGTCTTGGTCCGGCAATCCAGCAGGCCCTGCAGCACCGCGGCGCGGCTGGGCTTGGGCGGGGCGGCCTGTGCGGGGCTGAGGGCGAGGAGGCCCACAGCGACACCGGCGGCGGCGACGCCGAAGGGCCGGGCGGCGAGGGGCTGGCGGCGAGGTTCAGTCTGCATCTGAAATCCCATGCTGGGGGTGTGCGTCATTGATAGGGCGCGGCCGTCGAAGGCGATAGGGGCCGGGGGCGAATCCGGCCCCCGAACCGCCCGGCGAGGCCCGGGCGCGATCGCGCAACCTCTTGTCCGGCTTGCGGCGGGTTTGTGTCAGACGGCTAAGGGTCGGTGGCCAGCGCCCGGCTCAAGCCCCCAAATGCGGGTCAATTCGTGCGTCAATTGCGACCCGGACCGAAATCTGTGACCAGAATGCGACAGGTTGGCGCCCTTAACATTGCCGCTTCTTAATGGTCGTTGACCCCTACCTCGTAACCCTCGTAACTCCGACGTAACCAGCCTCGGTTCCCGAGCCTGGGACCGAACCTTGTTGTGGGGAGCGCCTCGTTTCGTCGTCAAAGACGGGCGGGCCGCTGGAGGATCTAGATCTTGAAAACCAATTCCATGCGAGAGCGCCTGCTGGCCTCCTCGATGATCTGCGGCGCGGCTTTCGCGGCGCTGGCCGTGACCCCGGCCTTCGCTGCTGACGAAACCGAAGTCCAGGAAATCGTGGTCACCGGTTCGCGTATTCCGACGCCGAACCTGACCAGCGTCAGCCCGGTGACCGCCATCGGCGCCGCCGACATCAAGGCCCAGGGCGTGACCCGGGTCGAGGACATGATCAACTCCCTGCCGCAAGCGTTCGCGGCTCAGGGCTCGGGCATCTCCAACGGCTCGAACGGCACCGCCACGGTGAACCTGCGCGGCCTGGGCGCCTCGCGCACCCTGGTGCTGATCGACGGCCGCCGCGTCGGCCCGGGCAACCCGTCCTCCGCGACCTCGCCCGCCGTTGACCTGAACTTCATCCCGTCTTCGATGGTCGAGCGCGTTGACGTGCTGACCGGCGGCGCCTCGGCCGTGTACGGCGCTGACGCCGTCGCCGGCGTGGTGAACTTCATCATGAAGAAGGACTTCGAAGGCGTTTCGATCAACGCCCAGTGGTCCACCTACCAGCACAACAACCACGACGACTCGCTGCAGGCCATGATCAAGGCCAAGGCGAAGACCGCCAACGACCCGTCCCAGTTCGCTCTGCCGAAGGACAACGTCCGCGACGGCGACGGCACGGAAGTCACCCTGACCATGGGCGTGAACTCGCCGGACGGTAAGGGCAACATCACCGCCTACGCTTCGTTCCGCTCGATCAACAAGGTCATGCAGGGCGACCGCGACTACTCGGTCTGCACCCTGAACTCGGGCAACGCCTTCTCGTGCGGCGGCTCCGGCACGGCCTCTCCGGCCCGCTTCGGCTCCTTCACGGTTTCGGGCAACACCTTCCGTCCGCGCGTGGCGGCCACCGACGTCTACAACTTCGGTCCGACCAACTACTTCCAGCGTCCGGACGAGCGCTACATGCTCGGCGCCTTCGCCCACTACCAAGTGGCCGACTGGGCTGAAGTCTACTCGCAAGTCATGTTCATGGACGATCGCTCGATCGCCCAGATCGCTCCTGGCGGCATCTTCGCCGGCGGCGGCGCGACGCCCACCGAGTCGGGCTTCGACATCAACTGCGACAACCCCTTCATGACGGCGACCCAGCAGACCCAGCTCTGCGGCGCCAACGCCGGCACCACCGCGGTCCAACGCGTCCTGGTCGCCAAGCGCAACGTCGAAGGCGGCGGCCGTCAGTCGGAATTCCGTCACCAGTCGTACCGCTACGTGGTCGGCATGCAGGGCAACCTGGCCGACAACTGGACCTACGACGCGTACATGGAATACAGCGCGACGAAGTACGACGCCTCCGCGCAGAACTACTTCATGTCGCCGCGCATCGCGAACGCCCTGCAAGCGCGTCGTGACGCCACCGGCAAGATCGTCTGCGTCTCGGCGATCACCGGCACCGC
>CAZXVO010000090.1:9586-15711 GCA_964643835.1 uncultured Phenylobacterium sp.
CGCGCGACTCGAAGCTGCTGGCGCAACTGCTGGATTACGCCATCGACACCAACGTGGTGCGCACGCAGGACGCCGTGAGTGTCATTGTATCGGTGGCGGCCAACCCGCTGGGCCGCACCCTTGCGTGGTCGTTTGTGCAGGTGCACTGGATCTATCTTATGAAGCAGTTTGGGCAGGGCGGGTTCGCGTTGTCTAACCTCCTGTTCGGCACCGCCGCCTACTTCAACACGGAAGACATGCTGACCGCCGTGCAGGGCTGGTACGCGGAGCATGTGTTGCCGGGTGCTGCCCTGAACTACCTGCAGGTGCCGTCCTACGTGTTCGGTAACGCTTCCGAGCGCGTGGTTTCGGCCAACGTCGGTGGTGACCTGACCCCCTACGGCATCAAGTCGCCGTTCGCGGATGATGGCGTGGGCGTGTCGTTCGGCGCGGAATATCGCCGTGAACACATCGACTTCAAGTCGGACTACCTGTCCCAGGCCGGTCTGCTGAGCGGCGCCGGTGGCGCTTCCCCGCCGATCGACGCCGGCTTCGACGTGTACGAAATCTTCGGCGAAGCCCGCGTTCCGCTGGCTCAAGACAAGCCGCTGATCAAGTCGCTGACCGCCGAGTTCGCCTACCGCTACTCGGACTACTCCTACGGCAAGCAGACCAACACCTATAAGGCTGGTGGTGACTGGGAACCGATCGACGGCCTGCGTCTGCGCGCCGCCTATCAGCGCTCGGTCCGCGCCCCGAACGTGGTCGAACTGTACGGTCCGCAAAACGTCGTCCTGGACGGCACCACCGACCCGTGCGCCGGCCTGACCGCTGGTAACGCCCTGGTCGCCCAGTGCGCCAAGGCCTTCAACCTGACGACCGCTCAAGTTCTGGCGATCGAAAAGAACCCGGCGGCCCAGTACTACGGCCTGACCGGCGGTAACCCGAACCTGAACCCGGAAACCTCGGACACCGTGACCGTGGGCTTCGTGGCTCAGCCGTCCTTCCTGCCGGGCTCGAACTTCTCGCTCGACTGGTTCGACATCAAGGTTGAGGACTACATCTCGGGCATCGGCGCCGACACGATCATCAAGAACTGCGTCAACAACCTCGACGCTTACTTCTGCGGTCTCGTGAAGCGCGACTCGAACGGTTCGATCTGGCTGTCGCAAAACGGCTACGTCGTCGACACCACCCTGAACACCGGCTCGCTCCGCACCCGCGGTATCGACGTTGCGGCGAACTATCGCTTCAACCTCGACGACCTCGGCCTGGAAGGCATGGGTTCGGTCACCACCCAGTTCACCGGCACCTGGCTCGACAAGCTCGAGACCCAGTCCCTGCCGGGCGGCCCGAAGGTCGATTGCGCCGGCGTGTTCGGTTCGATCTGCCTGGGCCTGGGCGGCTCGACCACCCCGAACCCGGAATGGCGTCACAAGTTCCGCGTGGAATGGGCTACCCCGTTCCCGGCGGACCTGAAGCTGTCGGCTCAATGGCGCTACTTCTCCAAGGTGGACCACGAGAACCCGGCCACCGCGCCGAAGACCGAAACCAAGCTCGACGCCCGGTCCTATCTGGACCTGCTGGCCACGTTCAATGTGATGGACAACTACTCCTTCCGTATGGGCGTGAACAACGTGCTGGATAAGGATCCGCCGCTGACCGGTCAGTCGAACTGCCCGTCGGGCTCCTGCAACGGCAACACCTTCCCGCAGATGTACGACTCGCTGGGTCGCTACTTCTTCGTGGGCGTGACCGCCGACTTCTAAGCCTCGGAAACGAGACTTGAGATCGGGGGCGGCGGAGCAATCCGCCGCCCCTTTTCTTTTGCGCTATCGCGGCTAGACCGCCGGAGACGCGAAGGTCGTTTGCGTTGCGCCGCGCACGGCCTAGGCTCACCCGAAATCGGGGAGCGAGGCATGTTGGGGCGTAGAGACCTGTTGCTGCAGGGGCTTGCCGGGCTCGGCCTGGCCGCCTGCGCCGCCTCTGGCGGAGCGCCGCCTGGTCACGGTGAACCTGACCGCGCCCGCGCAAGCCCCGCCGGTGGATGCGCCGACCCTGCTGGAGACCGCCTTCGATGCGGCGCGGCGCATGACCGTGCCGGTGATGGTTCAGGGCCGTGGACCCTTCCAGTTCGTCGTCGACACCGGCGCCAACCGCACCGTCGTCAGCCAGGAGCTGGCGGCGACCCTGGGGCTCGCGCCGCAGGGGAGCCTGCCGGTGCATGGCATCGCTGGCGTCGAGCCTGCCCCGATGTTCCGGCTGGCCAGGCTCCAGGTGGGCGGGTCCTTCGCCTATGGGGTCGAAGCGCCAGGCCTGCCGGCCGCCAAGCTCGGCGCGGACGGCCTCTTGGGCGTCGATGCGCTGCGCAATCGCCGGGTCAGCCTCGACTTCCGCAATAACCGCTTCGAAATCGCCACCTCGAGCAAGGGCGCGGCCATGGGCCGTGGCGACGACACCCGCCTGGGCGATCGTGGCCCGCAGATCGTCAGCGTGCCGGCCCGTTATCGCTTCGGCCAGCTGGTCATCGTCGGGGCCGATGTGGCGGGCGCGCCGGTGTCAGCGTTCCTGGACTCAGGCGCCCAGATCAGCGTCGGCAACCTCGCGCTCAAAAAGGCCGTGCTGCAGATGCGGCCGGAACTGGCTGAGCGCTTCGTCCAGACGCCGCTGATCAGCGCCACCGGGCAAACGGCGATGGGCGAGTTCGCGATCCTGCCGGCCCTACGTCTGGGCAGCCTCAAGATCCAACGGCTGGTGGCGGTGTTCGCCGACCTGCACATCTTCAAGCTCTGGCAGCTCGAGGACCGCCCAGCGATCCTGATCGGCGTCGACGTGCTGCGCCAGTTCGACAAGGTCATCCTGGACTTCGGCCGCCGCGAGGTGACCTTCCAGGCGCCAGAGGGGCGTCGTAGCCCCCGCTGACGCTCTGACTAGTGGACCGTACGGGGCGCCAGCACCGTCGCGCCTGAGCCGCTCATCCGCGTCGCCGCCATCTCGTCCAGCAGGCCTTGGGCCCGCGGATCGCCGAGCACCCAAGCCGCCGCCGCCAGGGTCCGGGCCGAGGTGGCCGAGACGCCCAGGGCCTTCTCGAAGGCCTCGAACGGTGAGCTTTGCGGGGTCATGCGGCGCAGCCGGACATCGCCCTGGATGTTGGCCAGGGCCTTGGCCTTGTCCACCGCCTGGTAGAAGCCGCCGATCTCGTCGACCAGACCCAGCTGGCGCGCCTGGGCGCCGGTCCAGACCCGGCCCTTGGCGATCTCGCGCACCCGGGCTTCCGGCAAGCGGCGGCCCTCGGCGACGCGGGCGATGAAGTTGGCGTAGATCTGGTCCATCCAGCGGGAGAAGGCGGCGCGGTCAGCGGCCGAGAACTCCCGGCCCATGCCAAACGCGCCGGCATAGTCGCCGCCCACCGTGGTCTGGCGCACATCGACGCCGAAGCGGGCCAGGGCGGGACCAAGGTCGAACTTGCCGCCATAGACGCCGATGGAGCCGGTGAGGGTGGTGGGCTCGGCGACGATGGCCGAGGCCTGGGACGAGATCCAGTAGCCGCCGGAGGCCGCATAGGTGCCCATGGACACCACCACCGGCTTACCCGCCGCCTTGGCCGCGCGCACGGCGGCCAGGATCTGTTCGGAGGCGGTGTCTGAGCCGCCGGGCGAGTTCACCCGGAAGACGATGGCCTTGACGTCCTTGGACTCCGCGGCGGCGTAGATCGCCTCGGAGACGTCGTCGGAATAGACCGTGGAGCCGCCGGAGAAGGGATTAGCCGTGCCGTCCCGGCCGGTGACGATGGGACCCTCGGCCTCGACCACGGCGATCACCGGCCCGGAGCCGGCGCCGGCCTCGCGGTTCGACCGCATATAGTCCTCGAACTCCACCAGCTTGGCGCGGGAGCCCGCCGACTTCAGGATCGCGGTCTGGGCTTCCTTCACCTGGCCGACCTTGTCGATCAGGCCGATCTTCAGGGCTTCTTCGGCGAGATAGGGCCCGCCCTCTAGCGCCTGGGCCAGGCCCGGGGCGGTGCGCTTGCGGTCGACGGCGGCGGTGGCCACGGCGGTGCGATAGATCGAGCCCAGCCAGGAGACTTCGCTCTCCTTGTGGGCGGCGGTGTAGTCGTCGTGCAGGTAGGGATTGACCGCGTTCTTGTACTCGTAGCGCTGCTCGTACTGCGGCACGATCCCGTACTTCTCGAAGAAGCGCTTGAAGAAGACGTCCTCGTTGGACAGGCCCGTCACCTGGAACGAGGCGCCCGGCTGCATCCATAGCTGGTCGGCGGACGCGCCCAGCATGTAGGTCGAGGTGATCATGCCGGAGGGATAGAGCCCCTGGCTGTGGGCGATCACCGGCTTGCCCGAGGCGCGGAAGTGCTTGATTGCCAGGCGCAATTCGTCAGCCGAGGCGGGCTCCAGCCCACCCTCCGGCAGGCGGATCAGCACCCCGGCCACCCGGCCGTCCTCCTCCGCCTTGCGCAGGGTCTGGACGACGCTCATCACCGACATGGACCGGCGGCCCAGGGCCGCGAACGGGTTGTTCGGGTCCTGGTCCGTCAGGGGATCACGCAGGTCCAGGTTCAGGACCGCATGGGCAGGCGTGGGCTCCGGCTTGGCCGCGCCCGCCGCCATGACGATCAGCAGGAAGGGCACCCCCACCAGGAACAGCACGAGACCCGCGAAGACGCCGGCCATGGTGAGGAGGAACTGCTTCATGCGAATCCCATGCGGGGAGGGAAGGTCGAGACCCAACTATATCGGGTCTCGTTTCGCCTAGATGAAGAGCCTGCAACCGCTGGGGGTTGAAGAATTCGCCGGAGCCCGCTGGGCGGTCAGCCCCGGAACGGCCGCACCACCACCTCGACCCGACGGTTCTGGGCCCGGCCGGCGTCGGTGGCGTTGGAGGCGATGGGGTCGCTCTCGCCGCGGCCGGCCACATAGAGCCGCCCCGACATCACCCCGCGCCGCACCAGATAGTCGGCGACCGAGGCGGCCCGGCGCTCCGACAGGGCCTGGTTATAGTCGTCCGGGCCGGTGGCGTCGGCGTGGCCGATGATGTCGATGGTGGTCTGAGGATACTGGTTCAGCACCGAGGCGACGCCGTCCAGCGGGCCAAAGAACCGGCTCTGGATGTCCGACTGGTCGACCGCGAAGGTGATGTCAGAGGGCATGTTGAGGACGATGTTGTCGCCCTGGCGCTCAACCGTCACGCCGGTGCCGGCCAGCGACCGGCGAAGGTCGGCCTGTTGCCGGTCCATGTAGTTGCCGACGGCCGCGCCGGCCAGGGCGCCGACGCCGGCCCCGATCAGGGCGTTGGTGCGACCTTCCTCACCCTTGTTGGTGTTGGTCAGATAGCCCAGGAGGGCGCCGCCCGCCGCGCCGGCCAGGGCGCCCGTGCGGGTGTTCGAGGCCACCGTCTGGCCGGTATAGGGATCGACCGTGGTGCAGGCGCCCAGCGACAGGGCGCCGACAAGGCCCAGGCTGATCAGAATGTTGCGCGACATAGGGGGAGGCTCCTTCAGAGTCATGTTCCCGCCACAACGCGCCCAGAGCTTGACCGTTCCAAGGCGCGGACGGGACGCCATGGAGGCGTTTGGATTTTGTGGGTAATAAGTATTCCGCCGGGACCGGAAGGAAATTGTCGGAGTGGCAGGATTTGAACCTGCGCCGTGGTGTGCTCGTCAATATCAGCAGGGCTCTTCCGAGCTACCCGCCGCGCCAGCCGCGCTCTTATTTGCTGTGGCCCCGGCGCAGCGCCGGGGCCGACTTGCATGGGGGCTGGGTGAGGTTTGTCGCGTACGGTGACGGCGCAGGGGACCCCTCGCTGAGGCTCTTCATCCCAATGGCGCGGCCGCTGGGGAGGGAAGGCGCCCAAGGAGGCGCCAGGAACGGCACGTCATAAGCGCCCCATAATGGCGACGACCGGTGACGCAGCCTAGCTTCCGGTGTCGTTCATGGAGGAATCGGATGCGCCTAGACCTCCGCGATGGCCGAGCGCCCGGCAGGGATGTCCCATCCGTCTAATGGCCAGAAATGCACCCGTGCGCCGAGTTCGCGCCGGATGAAGCGCAACCAAGGAATGCCGGAGTGGGTCGGCCGCGGCGTATTGCAGCTGATGCTTGGCTTGCAAGGCGACCTGCCGAAGATGGAGCAGCT
>CAZXVO010000091.1:0-3564 GCA_964643835.1 uncultured Phenylobacterium sp.
CCTGGGTGGCGTCCAGGGCCGAGACGTTGGTGGCGTTGAGCGCCGCCAGCTGGGTGGTCGCCAGCGCGCCCACCTGGGTCGAGCTGAGCTCGCCGATGTCGGTGGTGGACAGGCCCGCCAGCTGGGTGGTGGTCAGGCCGCGCACCTGGGTGGTCGAGAGATTGCCGACCGTCGTCGCATCCAGCGCCGAGACATTGGTGGCCGACAGGGACGACAGCTGGGTCGCGGTGAGCGCGCCCAACTGGGTGGTCGAGAGCTCGCCGAAGTCGGTGGTGGAAAGGGCCCGAAGCTGGGTGCCGGTCAGGCCGCCGATCTGGGTGGTGCTGAGCGCGCCGACCTGGGTGGCGTCGAGCGCCGAGACCTACGTCGCCGACAGGCCGCTGATATGGGTCGGGGTAAGGGCGCCGACCTGGGTGGCGTCGAGCGCCGAGACGTTGGTCGCCGACAGGGCGGCCAGCTGGGTCGTGGCCAGGGCGCCGACCTGAGTCGAGTTCAGTTCGCCGATGTCGGTGGTGTTGAGCCCCCGCATCTGGTCGCTGGTGACGCCGCGCAGCTGGGTGGTCGACAGGGCGCCGACCTGGGTGGCGTCGAGGGCCGAGAAGTTGGTGGCCGACAGCGACGCGACCTGGGTGCTCGACAGGCCGCCGACCTGGGTCGAGGACAGTTCGCCGATGTCGGTGGTCGACAGGGCCCGCATCTGGGTGGCGGTGACGCCGCGGATCTGGGTCTCGGTCAGCGCCCCGACCGTCGTGGCGTCCAGGCTGGAGAAGTTGGTCGCCGACAGGGCGCCCAATTGGGTCGAGGTCAGGCCGCCGATCTGGGTCGAGGTGAGCTCACCAAAGTCGGTGGTCGACAGGCCGTTGAGCTGGGTCGAGGTCAGGCCGCTGATCTGGGTCGTCGACAGCGCGCCCATCTGGGTGGCGTCGAAGGCCGACAGCTTGGTGACCGACAGGGCCGAGATCTGGGTGGAGCTGAGCCCGCCGATCTGGGTGGTCGACAGCGCGCCCACATTGGTGACCGACAGGGCCGCGATCTGCGACGTGCTGAACACCGCGATCTGGGTGGACGACAGCTCGCCGACGTCGGTGGTGCTGAGGCCGGCCAGCTGGGTGTTGGTCAGGCCCCGCACCTGGGTGGTCGACAGGCTGCCGACCTGGGTGGCGGTGAGGTCGGAGACGTGGGTGGCCGACAGGCCGGAAAGCTGGGTCGAGGACAGGACGCCGATCTCAGTGGCGTCCAGACCGGCGATCTGGGTGGTGGACAGGGCGTTCAGCTGGGCGCCGTTCAGCACCATCAACTGGTTGGAGGAGAAGGAGACGCTGTCGGAAAGGTAGGAGATCTGGGTGGTGGTGAGCCCCCGGACCTGGGTCGACGAGAGCGCCCCCAGCTGGGTGGCGTCGAGAACCCCGATGCCGCTGGTGTTGATCGCAGCAATCTGGGTGCTGCTGAGCGCCTGGATGTCGGTGGTCGACAGGGCCTGGATGGTGCTGGTCGACAGCGCGCTGATTTGCGCCGCTGAGAGAGCCGAAATGCCCATATAGCCGTCCCCGCCGTGAAGTCGCTGCTGCGCCAGGATCGGCGCCGCACGTACACACCCCGCCGGTCGCGCCGCTCAACCTGAGCGAGACTTTCCGGCTCGTTAACCGTGATCAAACATCGTTTCCAACTCGTTACTCGGAGTCGGAGCTACGCCTTGGCATAGGGGGATTCTCGCGTTGGCGGCGAGTTCAATTGCCGGCCAACCGGGGGTGCGGGGCGTCCTGGCCTGCGACATATTGGCTGGAACCCCGGCGAGCGCCCGCGCACGCATTGCTGAACAAGGGGTTCGCTGGGGGCGGCCCGGATCCTGGGCCAGTCCGCAGCAACCCTTTTGGAAACCCCGGAATGGCCCGCCTGCAAACCCGGTCTGGCGTAGGCGCGGACGGCGCGTTCCAGGGTAGCCCGCGGCCGGCCTCCACACCCACAGCGCGCCCCGGAACGGGTCGCCCGCCACCGTAGGGTTGTAGACGGCGGTCTGCGACGCTCGGGCGCACCGGTACTGAAGCCTCAGAGCCCCGCGCGCGCCGCAATCCTGGCGGCTCGAATCAGTCGGCCTCGCCGGGGCTGAGGCGCGGCGACAGCAGGTGGATGACGCCCAGGGCGGCCAGATATGCCAGGCCGGCGATCAGGAAGACCGGCGCATAGCCGCGGTCGTGGTCCAGGGTCCAGCCGGTGTAGCGGGACATGGCCATGCCCCCCAGCGCCCCCATCATCCCGCCGATGCCCAGGACGGAGCCCACGCCGGCGCGCGGGGTGAGGTCCCCCGGCAGGGCGTAGAGCGTGGCCGAGAAGCCCTGGTGCGCAGCGGCCGCCAGGCCGATCAGCACGACCGCGCCCCACAGATGGCTGGCCGCCGGCGCGCTCATCACCGGCACGGCGCAGAGGGCGCAGACCAGGAGGGTGGTCTTGCGCGCAGCGTTGACGCTCCACCCCGCCTGCAGCAGCCGCGAGGACAGCCAGCCGCCGCCCAGGCTGCCCAGGTCTGACAACAGGTAGATCACCACCAGCGGCGGGCCGAAGGACTTCAGGTCGAGGCCATAGCGCCTGGACAGGAAGTCCGGCAGCCAGACGAGGTACATGCCGAAGACGGGGTCGGTCATGCACTTGGCCAGGGCGTAGACCCAGGTCTGGCGGCGGCGCATGACCTGGAGCCAGCCCAGGCGCTGAACCGGGTCCGGCGGGTCCTGGCGGATATAGGTGAGTTCCGCAGCCGACAGCCGGGGCGACTGCTCCGGGCTGCGATAGAGCCATAGCCACAGGGGCAGCCAGAGAAGGCCGATCAGGCCCGTGACCATGAAGGCGGCCGGCCAGCCATAGGCCAGGGTGATCCAGGGAATGGCCAGCGGGGTGATGATCGCGCCGATATTGGCCCCGGCGTTGAACACGCCATTGGCCAGGGCGCGCTCCTTCTGGGGGAACCACTCCACCACCGCCTTGACCGCGCCGGGGAAGGCGCCCGCCTCCCCTGCCCCCAAGGCGGCGCGGCCGAGCATGAAGGCCACCACGCCTCGGGCGCCGGAGGTGGCGAACTGGGCCACCGACCACAGGCCGAAGGCCAGGGCCAGGCCCATGCGGGCGCCGATCCGGTCCACCAGACCGCCCCAGCCCAGATAGGCGAGCGCATAGGCGGCCTGGAAGGCCATCTGCACATTGGCGAAGTCGGTGTTGGTCCAGCCCAGCTCGGCGGAGATCGGGCCCTTCAACAGGCCATAGGTCTGGCGATCGACGTAGTTGATCACGATCGCCAGGAACAGCAGCGCGACCACCAGCCAGCGACGGCGCCCGAGGCGCGGAGCGGCGGTATCGGCCATGGCGTGCGCCCTTAGTGCAGCACCCCCGTGAACTCCGGGCGCAGGGGAATGCTGATGCGAAGCTTGAGGCCGCCAGGAGGCGCCCCCACCACCCAGCGCGCAACAAAGACACCGGTGGCGCCCCTTATGGCAAGGGCGTTTTCGCTGGAGGGCGTTTCGGGGCGCGCGGGGGGACGGGGGCGCGGCCCCGCCGGGGGGGGCGGGAGGGGGGGTG
>CAZXVO010000091.1:3574-15676 GCA_964643835.1 uncultured Phenylobacterium sp.
GGGCGCACCGGACCTGAAGCCTGCGAGACCCGGGATCACCGCAACGGGCGCCGCCCGAATCAGCGCGTCGCCTCGCCCGCTAGTGCAACACACCGGTGAACTTGGGGCGCAGAGGGATACTGATGCGGAACTTCATCCCGCCGGGCGGCGCCCCGACCACCCAGCGCGGCATGAAGGCGCCGGACAGGAAGGGTGACGCGGTCATCCCGGCCCCCTGCCCGTCCTCGCCGTCCGGCGCGGGGCGCCTCAGCGCTTCATCTGGCTGTCGAGATATTTCCGGATCCCCGCGCCGTAAGGCGGCCGCAGCATCTGCAGCGGCCCGATGTCTTTCTTGATCTGCGAGAAGATCGCCTTCCTGTGGCTGAACTCGCGGAAGCCGTCGACGCCATGATAGCTGCCCATGCCGGCCGGTCCGACGCCGCCGAAGGGCAGTTCTTCCTGGGCCACGTGCATGATCACGTCATTGACGCTTACCCCGCCGGAGGTGGTGCCGGTCAGCACCTTCTCCTGCTCGGCGGCGTCGTCGCCGAAATAGTAGAGGCCCAGCGGCCGGTCGTGGCTGTTGATGTAGTCCAGCGCCTCGTCGAGCTTGCCATAGGTCTTCACCGGCAGGACCGGACCAAAGATCTCTTCCTGCATCACCTTCATGTCGTCGGTGGGATCGATGATCAGGGTCGGGGCGATCTTGCGATGCTCCTGCTGGGTCAGGTCCTCATCGTCCGGCTTGATCTCGATGATGCGCGCGCCCTTGGCGCGGGCGTCCTCCACATAGCCCATGATGCGGTCATAGTGCCGCTGGGCGACGATGGCGGTGTAGTCGGGATTGTCCTTGATGGTCGGGAACATCTTCTTCACCGCGCCCTGGGCCTCGGCGACGAAGCTGTCGAGCTTGTCGCGGGGCGCCAGCACATAGTCGGGCGCCAGGCAGATCTGACCGGCGTTCAGGGTCTTGCCGAACATCACCCGGGCCGCGGCCGTGGGCAGGTCCGCCGACTGGCCGATGACCACCGGGCTCTTGCCGCCCAGTTCCAGGGTCAGAGGCACCAGGTTCTCCGCCGCCGCCTTCATCACGTGGCGGGCGATGCTGGTCGCGCCGGTGAAGATGATATGGTCGAAGGCCAGGCTGGTGAACGTCTGGCCCACTTCCGGGCCGCCTGTGATCACCGCGATCTCTTCCTGCGAAAAGGCGCCGCCGAACATCTGGGCCATCAGGGCCGAGGTGGCGGGGGTGAACTCAGAGGGCTTGATCATCGCCCGGTTGCCCGCCGCCAGCACGCCGGCCAGGGGCGCGAAGGTCAGGTTGATCGGGAAGTTCCAGGGGCTGATTACGCCCACCACGCCCTTGGGCTGGTAATGCACCTCGGCCTTGGCGCCGAACAGGCCCAGGATCGCCGGGGTGGTCTTGCGCTTCTCGGGCCGCATCCACTTTTTCAGGTGGTCGCGGGCGTGCTTGAGCGGGCCGATGGAGCCGGCGATGTCGGTGAAGGCCGTGGCCTCGCGCGAGCGCCAGCCGAAGTCCTCGTTGATTGCGTCCTCGATGGCCTTGCGGTTGTCGACCAGGAGGGCGATGCAGCGGTCGATGCGCTCGATGCGCTTCTCCGCCGAGGGCGCGCCGTCGCGCAGGTGGGCCGCCTTCTGCGCCGCCAGGATGGCGTTCATCGAGGCGGCGTCGTGGCCGAGTTTCGCGTCCATGGTCTATCCTCCGCGAGGCGCGTTCACCGCGCTCCCAATGCGAGAATACTTCGGCGGCGAACGCCTTGCGCGCAAGGGCCTCAAAGGTTGGCCGCGAAAAAAGTGACGCAGGCGTCACGGGATGACGCAGCGGCGCCTGGATTGAATTCCATCAGCACCGGACCACCCTGGCCCTTGTGGGCGAAGGGGTCGTTGATGGTCTGGGCCGGCAGGTCACGGTCGAAACCGTGGGTGGCGCCGGGATAGGTCTTCGCGGTGATGACCTTGCGCGAGGTTTCCGGCAGGCGGGCCATCAGCTGGTCCAGGCCGTCCGGGTCGTCATAGGTGTCGGCGTCGCCGCACTGGATCAGGACCGGCGCGCCCGTGAGTTCGGCCAGGGTCAGGCCGGGCACGGTTTCATACGCCCAGACCACCGGATAGTTGGCCATGTGGGCGCGGAACGCCCCCTGCCCCGCCGCCTGGACGGCGCGCGGGGTGGCGCACATCAGGCTGACCACCGCGCCCCAGGAGAAGCCCATGATCCCGATGCGCTCAGGATCGATCTCCGGCTGGGCGGCCGCGAAGGCCTTGGCCGCGAAGGCGTCAGGAAGCGTGTCCAGCGGCGTACGCGGCCGCGCAGCGGCGCCGCGGGCCGTGCCCCGCGCCGACCACATGTCGACCTCGAGCGTGGCGATCCCGGCGGCGTTCAAGGCGGGGCGATAGAACTCGCCTCGGCCGTCCACACCGTCCGAGCCATGACAGATGACCACCGCCGGGACCTTGTCCTGCGACGCCGGGATCGACAGCTTTCCCGCCACCGTCAGGCCGGCGGCGGTGGTGAAGGCCACATAGGCGGTGCGGACAGCCATGGCTCAGCGCGCCGGGTCGGTCACGGGCCAGGCCGGGCGCTTGGCCAGGTCGGCGTAGAAGGCCGCCAGCTTCGGCCGCGCGGCGCGCCAGTCCTCTTCCGGGAAACGGAAATCGAGATAGCCCAGGCAGCAGCCGACCGCGATGTCGACAATGCCGATGTCGCCGGTCCCCTTCAGCGGGCGGGTTTCGAACAGGTCCAGGGTGCGGCGGATCTTGTCCACCTGGCCTTGGGCCCAATCTTCCCAGCGCAGGGGCTCCGGCCGGAAGGCGCGCTCGTAGCGGGCCGACAGAGCGGCGTCCAACAGGCCGATGGCGGCGGCTAGGTCGGTCAGGACGGCGAACCGCTCAGGACCGCTGCGCGGTGCGAGGGCCCTTGGCGTCAGGCTGTCGAGATAGTCGACGATCACCCGGCTGTCATAGATGGGCGCGCCATCGTCGGTGACTAGGGTCGGCACCTTGCTCAAGGGATTGGCCGCGACGACGTCGGCGTTGGCGGCGGTCGGGCTGACCGCCGCGGTGACCAGCTCGATCTGGTCGGCGAGGCCCAGTTCATGGGCGGCCACCAGGACCATGCGGGCGAAGGGCGAGGCGTTCGAATAGAAGAGCTTCATGCGGGCACCTTAGACGGGTCGACGGGTCAGGCGAAAGCGCCGACGCGGGCCTGGCGGCGGATCATCAGCGAGGCGGCGGCGGCAGCGAAGGCGGTCAAGCCGGCCAGGACGAAGGCCTCGAGATAGCGGCCCTCGGCGGCGCGCAGAACGCCGGCAGTGATGGCGGCGGTGGCGGCGCCTGCCTGGTGCCCGGCGGCGATCCAGCCGAAGACGATGGGGCCGTCACGGTCGCCGAAGGCGTCGGTGGCCAGGCGCACGGTGGGCGGCACGGTGGCGATCCAGTCGAGGCCGTAGAACACCGCGAACAGGCTGAGCGAGACGATCGAGAAGTCGGTGAACGGCAGGACGATCAGGGACAGGCCGCGCAGGGCGTAATAGGCGAACAAGAGCTTGCGCGGATCATAGCGGTCGGTGAGCCAGCCCGAGGCTGTCGTCCCCAGAAGGTCGAACAGGCCCATCATCGCCAGCAGGCCGGCGGCCCGGGTCTCGCTCATGCCGTAGTCGCCGCACATGGCGATCAGGTGCGTGCCCACCAGGCCGTTGGTGGTCAGGCCGCAGACGAAGAAGCCCAGGAACAGCAGCCAGAAGGTGCGGGTGCGTGCAGCCCGTCCCAGCGTCTGGAAGGCGTAGGCCAGGGCGCCGCCGGTCGGCGCCGGCGGCGGCTGGTAATCGGCCGGGGCGCCATAGGGGGTCTGGCCGATATCGGCGGGGCGCTCCGGCAACAGCAGCCAGACCACCGGCGCCAGCACCGCCGTGACCCCGGCGATGGTCAACACCACCGGCCGCCAGCCGGCGTGCTCGGCCAGCCAGGCCATGGCCGGCAGGAAGACCAGGGTCCCGGTGGCGGTCGAGGCGGTGAGCAGGCCCATCATCAGGCCGCGCCGCGCCACGAACCAGCGGTTCACCACCGTCGCGCCCAGCACCATGGCCACCGCCCCGGAGCCGACGCCCGCCAGCACGCCCCAGGTGGCCACATACTGCCAGGGCTGGCTCATGAAGGAGGACAGCCCAGTGGAGACCGCCATCAGCAGCAGGGCCAGGCTGACCGTCCGCCGCACCCCGAAACTCTGCATCAGCGAGGCGGCGAAGGGGCCGGTCAGGCCGTAGAGGAAAATGCCCACCGCCGCGGCCGCCGATACCGTCGCCCGGTCCCAGCCAAAGGCCCGCTCCAGGGGCAGCATCAGGACGCCAGGCGCCGATCGCAGGCCGGCCGCCGCGAGCAGGGCCAGGAAGACGCAGGCCGCGACGACAAAGGCGTAGTTCTGGCCGAATGGGCGCTTCATCGGCGGCTGAGTTCCCTGGGACGGCTACTTGCTCCGCCCGTCATACACGATCTTGCCGCCGACGATGGTCAGGACCGCGTGGGCCTTGGGGATCTCGGCGAAGGGGACGGTCATCAGGTCGGCCGAGAAGACCGAGATGTCCGCCGCCTTGCCGGGACTGAGGTCGCCGAGGTCCTTCTCGCGGAACACCGCATAGGCCGAGCCCTTGGTCAGCATGGTCAGAGCCTGGGGCCGGGTCAGCACCTCGTCCAGGCCCCAGTCGGGACCCGCAAAGCCATCCAGGGCATGCCGGTAGGTGGCGGCGTAGAACTCGATCAGCGGGTCGCCCTTCTCCACCGGCGCGTCGGTGCCGGCGGCCATGTGGACGCCCAGGTCCCAGAGGTCCTTCCAGGCGTAAGCTTCCTTCAGCCGGCCCTCTCCCAGGCGGGCGGGGGCGAAATAGAGGTCGCCGATGGCGTGGCTGGGCTGCATCGAAGCGATGATCCCGAGCTTGGCGAAGCGCGGCTTGTCCTCCTCGGCGATGATCTGGGCGTGCTCCACCCTCCAGCGGGCGGCGGCGAGCGCCGCGGGGTCGTCGGCATAGGCCTTCTGGAACAGGTCCAGCACCAGACGGTTGCCGCGGTCGCCGATGGCGTGGATCGCGACCTGAGCCTTTACCGCGCGGGCCTTGGCCAGGGTGGCGGAGATCACCGCCGGGTCGGTCAGGATCAGGCCCGTCCCCTCGGCGTCGTTGTAGGGCGCGAGCAGCGCCGCCCCCCGCGAGCCCAGGGCGCCGTCCATGTACATCTTGATCCCGTCGACCCGGACCAGGCCAGTGGGATCGGCGAAGGGCCCCTTGGCCAGCACCTCGTCGGCGCTCTTCGGGTCCATGAAGTTGTCGACACGGATCGGCAGGTCGCCCTTCGCGGCCATCTCCTTCAGGATGACCACGTCCTCGGCGTTGACGCTGACGCTGTGCATGCCGGTCCAGCCTCGGGAGGCATAGAGCTGGACGGCGCGTCGGGCCGCCTCACGCTTCATCTCGGCGCTGGGCGGCGGGATCTTGCCGGTGAGCAGGCGCTGGGCGTTGTCGATCAGCATGCCCGTGGGCTCGCCCTGGGCGTCCTTCAGGATCTGGCCGCCCGCCGGATCGGGGGTGTCGCGGGTGATCCCGGCCAGGGCCAGCATCTTGGAATTGGCCACCAGGGCGTGTCCGTCGGCGCGGGTCAGCACCACCGCCCGATCCGGCACCGCGGCGTCCAGGTCAGCGCGGGTCGGAAAGCGCTTCTCGGGATAGTGGGTCTCGATCCAGCCCCGGCCGCTCAAAGGGTCGGCGCCCGGGTGGGCGACGTTCCAGGCTTTCACCTTCTGGGCCAGCTCGGCGATGGAGGCGGTTCCCTCCAGGTTCAGGGTCAGCTCGCGCAGGCCGATCCCCATGAGGTGGGCGTGGGCGTCCACCAGTCCCGGGAAGGCCGCGGCGCCCTTCAGGTCGATGTCCGTGGCCTTCGGCGCGGCCTGGCGCGCCTGCGCCAAGGGGCCGGCATAGACGACTTTGCCGTCCTTGATAGCCAGGGCCTCCACCTTGGCTTCGCCGGTGTAGATCGGCCCGCCGTGCAGCAGCAGGTCCGCCGCCTGCGCCTGGGTCGCGCCCACCAGAACCATGGCCGCAGCCAGCAGCTTCGCTTTCATCCCGCGTCTCCCCGTCAATCCGGACCGCCGGATCAGGCCGGCGGACCATCGCCCAGTTGGCCGCCGAAGGAAACTGCGGAGGCTCCAAGAAGATTCCCCATCTTGAGTAGTGTTTGTTTACCGCTCGCCCGCAAACCCTCCTACTCTGAGTTGCGGGTTGAGTTGGGGGTACAAGATGAGCCGGGAACGGGCGTCGCGCCTGTCGCGTCAGGGCCGCAAGGACCAGATCCTGGACAGCGCCAAGGCGCTGATCCTGAAGCATGGGCTGTCCCGCTGCACCCTGGAGGCCGTGGCGATTGAGGCGGGCATATCAAAGGCCTTGATCTATCGCCATTTCTCCGCGGTCGACGACCTGCTCAAGGCGCTCCTGGAGCGGGACTATCAGCCCAGTGGGACCGACCTCACCGTCAAGGACGCGGCCGATTTCCAGGAGCGTGTCCGGGTCGGCCTGGCGCGAACCTTCAACTATTGCGGGGAGAACAGCGCGGTTGTTCACGCCCTGCTCAATGACCCAGGCGTCGCCCAGCTTCTGGGGCCCGGCGCGCTCCCCGATCCGCAGGCGGTGCACAGAGTCTATGCAGGTCATGCCGCGGCGGCCTTCAAACTGCCCCACGCCGTCGCCGCCCTGACCGCCTATCTGATGCTCAAGGCCGCGACCGGCGCCGGCGAGCCCCTCAAGCAGATGGACGTCTCCCCTGACCGCGCCGCCGAGGTCTGGGCGACCTTCTGCGAGGCCGGTTGGGCCGCGGTCGCCGCGCGTTACGGCGAGGCGGGCTAGCCCCAGATCTCCCGCGCATAGGCCAGGAAGTTCAGGCCCAGCACCTTGTCGATCACCCGCGGTTTCACGCCCCGGTCGGCCAGCAGGCCAGCCAGCTTGTGGAACTGGTTGCGGTCTCGAAGATCGACAACAAAGGGATAGGTGTCCGGCCGCTCGCCCGAGGCGCTGATCCCGGCGGCGCGCCGCTCGGCGATCTCCTTCTCCAAGGCTCCCTGATAGACCGCGAGGTCATCCACCCCGACCACCGAGCCGTCGGTGCCGATCCCGACGTGATCCTCGCCACAGACCTTGAGGGCGTGTTCGATGTGGTCGACCACGTCGGTGGCGCGCGGATGGCCGTCGATCTTCAGGAAGGGCATGAAATAGACGCCGACGAAGCCACCCTTCTCCGCGACCCCGCGTAGCTCGGCGTCAGTCTTGTTGCGCGGCAGGTCGGTCAGGGCCCGACAGCTGGTGTGGTTGATGGAGATCGGGGCCTTGGAGGCGGCGATGGCGTCCAGGCAGGTGCGTTCGCCAGAGTGCGACAGGTCCACCATGACGCGAGCCTGGTTCAGCTTCTCGACGACCCTGCGACCGAGCGGCGTCAGGCCCCGGTTCTCCGGCGCCATGGAGCCGTCGCCCAGGGTGTTGGCGGGATTGTAGGTCAGTTGGATCACCCGGACGCCGCGGGCGGCGTACTGGTCAACCCGTTCAAGGTGCTCGCCGACCTGCAGGGCGTTCTGGAACCCGTAGATGACCCCGATCCGGCCCTCGTCGCGGGCCTTGAGGATGTCGGCGGCGGTGCGCACCAGCAGCAGGTCCTTCGGATTGGCCCGCAGCAGAGCGTCCCATTGGTCGAGATCCTCCAGGGTGGACTGGTGGGGATCCTGCGGCCCGGCGACATAGCCCAAGGTGCAGTTGACGGCCGTGACGCCGGAGGCCCGCGCGTCGGCGATGGCGCGGACATCGATGTCCATTTCCTCGCCGCCCGACAGGAAGGTGGCCGCCTGGCCGAGCGGGATGTTGGGATTCATGATCCCGCCCAGGGCGTTGACGATGACCGGCTTCTTGACCGCGGCGAAGGCAGGCGCGGCGCTGGCGGCGAGCCCTGCGGCGGCGAGGGCGAGGGTCTGGCGGCGATCGAGCATCAATCTTCCTTCCGCGCGGCCAAGTCGGCCTTGGGATCATAGTCGGTGCGGGGATAGGCGACCCCGCGCTTGACGGTCAGGACCACCGTGCGCAGCGCGCCGATATCGGCGCTGGGGTCGTTGGCGGTGAACATCAGGTTGGCCAGCTTACCCGGCGCGATGGTTCCGAAATCGGGATCTCGGATGATGGACTTCGCCCCGCCCTCGGTGGCGGCCTGGATCGCCTGCAACGGCGTGAATCCGGCGGTCTTCACCAGCAGCTCCAGTTCCTGGTAGAGGCCCGGATAGGCATCCTCCGGCGGGCTGAAGCCGTCGGTGCCGGCGCTGATGGTCACGCCGGCGCGGCGGGCCTGGTCGGTCAGGCGGGCGGCGACGGCCAGGGTGCAGTAGGGCTTGGCCTTGGGATTGGCGGCGGCCCGGCGGTCCAGGCCCTCATAGACGAACAAGGTGGCGTCCAGGACGGTCCCCTTGGCCTTCATCTGGGCCAGCAGCTTGCCGATGATCGGATTATCCCCCTGCCCCAGCCGCGCCTCATCGACCGGCGCGCGGTCGTGATAGGCGTCCGGAATAGGATCGGAGACCTCATAGGCCAGCATGCAGACATGGCTGAGGGCGTCGGCGCCGGAGGCGATCACTTGCGACGGCTTGGCCGGGAACACCGCGGCATGCGCCCACACCGGGATCCCCTGGCGGTGCGCTTCGGCGACGATGGCCTTCACCCGCGCGCCCGGCAGGTCAGCATAGACCTTGATCGCCGAGGCGCTGGTCCCCCGCGCCAGGGTGACCGCCGTGCGCAGGTCGGTCTTGGCGTCGATGGCCTGCATCCAGGGGGTCTGACCCGCCGTCGCGCCGGCCGAGACGGCGTGGGTGCGCGGGTCCTTGAAGAAGTCGGGGCCGGCCATCAGGGCGGCGTAGTGGATGTCCGGCGCGGGGATCTCGCCCACCCGGCTGGCGCGGGCCAGGTCGGCCACCTGGCGCAGGTCGTCGGCCATGTCGCGCTGGCCGGTGACCCCGCCGTAGAGGTCGCGCTTCAGCTGGGCCTCGGCGAAGGGGCGGTTGGGCGGGGTGGCCAGGTGCTCATGGCTGTTGATGAGGCCCGGCAGGACATAGAGGCCGGTAGCGTCGACCACCTTGGAGTCCGGCGGCAGCTTGAAGGCCATCTCATTGCCGAACCAGACCCGCTCGATCCGCTCGCCCTTGACCAGGATGGTCGCCGGTCCCTTGGGCGCAGCGCCTGTCCCATCGATCAGGGTCGCATCCTTGTAGAGCACATAGGGCTCGGCCTGGGCGGCTGCGGCGGACAACAGGGCGAATGCGGCCAGGGCGGCGGGCTTGATCATCCGTCTGGATTAGCCCGCCCGAGGCTCGGCCGAAAGCCCGCCGACGGCATTGCGCGCCATGCGTCATTAAGGCGCCTTAGAAGGATTCCAAGGGCCGACCCTGGCCAGGAATCGTCCGGCTCAACATGATGCGGAAATGAGCGAAGTCCGAGAACGTTACACGGTGAAGTGGACGTCGGCGCTGACCGCCGCCGCGCTCATGGCGCTGGTGGTGGTCGCGATCCACCTGCCCCGCGCCTATCTGAGCCTGCCGCTCTATTCCAGCGATGAGGGCTCGTATCTGATCCGCGCCCTCTATGGCGACATGCTGCGAGCTGATCCGCAGCACGCGCCCTTCGTCGCCAATGTCGACAATGTCGTGTTCTTCTGGGTGGTGCGGGTCTTCGGCCTGCTGGGCGGCCTGGCCGGGCTGGACGCCTTAAGGGTTGGAGGGGGCCTCGCCTATATCGGCGGCCTTGTTCTGGCCTGGCGGGTCGCCGCGCCCCAGATGAGCCGTGCCGAGGCGCTGGGGCTGCTCCTGCTGGCCCTGATCTATCCCTATTACCGCTTCGTCTTCACGGCCCTTCCGGAGGGGTGGTACGTGGCCGTGCTGGGCGGGATGATCCTTCTGACGGCGCGGCTCTGGCGGCCACGCCCCCTGCTCCATGCCGCCCTGTTCGGCGCGCTGGCGGCGACGCTGGTGCTGATCAAGCCCCACGGCATGGCGGTGATGTGCGCCGGCCTGGCGCTAGTGGTCGCCGACCTGATCCTGCAGCGTGGGCGCGACGCCGCCCTCGCGGCCCTCAGGATCGTGATCATGGCCGCGACCTTCCTGGTCGCAGGGCACCTGCTGCGGCTCATCGAGAGCCATGAGCTCCCGCGTCAGCTGTCCTTCTTCGGCCAGGGCTTCTACGCCCAGATCCTGGAGCAGCCTCCCGCCGCCGATGCGACGCGGATCGCTCTGACCGCCCACTACGCCATGACCATGACGGCGCTGCTGCTGGCCGGCCCGGCCATCGCCCTGCCCCTGGACGACCTTCTGCATCGGATGCGGGACAAGGCCTTCCTGCCCACTGGTACGGACCTCGCCTTCCTCCTGACCCTCGGGGCCCTCGCCGCGACGATCTGCATGGTGTCCGTGTTTGCTTTCAAGGTGAGCTTCGCCACCTCAGAGACCTACCGCCTGTGGGGGCGGTACATCGAGTTCTTCATCCCCGTCCTATGGCTTACGGCATGGCCCGCCATCCGCCGCCGCGAGGGCTTGCGAGACCGTCGGCTGCTGGCGGCAGGGACATGTCTGGCGGGCTTGGTCGGCCTGACCATCGCCCTGCGTGAGGCGATCACCCTGTTTCCCTGGGACGTCGCGGCCCTGCAGGCCTTCTTCCAGCCCACGGGGCGCTTTGTCGGCTCGAGCTTCCCCAGCTTCGCCCTGGCGGCGGCGGCGATGCTGGGCGCCATGGTCCTGATGCTGCGCCGCGCGCCCATCCTGCCGGCCTGGCAGGGCGTCTTCTTCATCCTGGCCCTGCTGGCCGCGGGTCAGGACGGCGCCTGGTTGAGCGAAGTGCTGCCGGATCGCAGGATGCTGGGGGCGGAGACCGGCGGGGTGCGAGCTAAGGTGCGAGAGCACCCGGGCCGGATCATCGCTTTCGTGGATGACGCCAATATGCACCACAACCTGCTCTACGGCCTCAACGGCCGGCCTAAGATGGTGATGCTCGCCCCTGGCGTGGGCGTTCAGACGCAGGCGGCGGCGGGCTACGCCTATCTCATCCTGCAGAACGGACACTCCCTGGAGGGCCGCGGCTGGAGGCCTATTCAGGAAGGTGGGAAGTTCAATGTCTTCGTGCCGGAAGGATCCGCGGTGCGGCCCTGAGCGCGTGGTTCGATCCCGCCGAAGGACGCCCTTCGACGGGATCTGTGAACCTTAGCGGGGGAGCTTGGACGTCCCCATCAGATAGGCGTCCACGGCTTGGGCGCATTGGCGACCTTCGCGGATCGCCCAGACCACCAGGGACTGACCGCGCCGCATGTCGCCGCAGGCGAAGATGTTGGGCGTGGAGGTCTTGTAGTCATTGGTGTTGGCCTGGACCGCGCCGCGCGGGTCGAACTCGACGCCGGCCTGCTCGGTGAAGGTGTTCTGGCGCGGGCCGGTGAAGCCCATGGCCAGCAGCACCAGGTCCGCCTTCAGCGTGAACTCGCTGCCAGGGACTTCCTGCATGGTCTGGCGGCCATCAGGACCGGCCACCCACTCCAGGCGGACACATTCCAGGGCCTCGATCTTGCCGTCCTTGCCGATAGCGCGCTTGGTGCCGACGGCGAAATCGCGCTCGCAGCCTTCCTCGTGGCTGGACGAGGTGCGCAGCTTCAGCGGCCAGTCCGGCCAGGTCATCGACTTGTTCTCGCGCACCGGCGGCTGGGGCATCAGCTCCAGCTGGGTGACCGAGGCCGCGCCGTGGCGGTTGGAGGTGCCGACGCAGTCCGAGCCGGTGTCGCCGCCGCCGATGACGACGACGTGCTTGCCCTTGGCTGACAGCGTGCCTTGCGGCGCCGCCTTGTCCTCGGCGTCGCCGGCGTTGCGCTTGTTCTGCTGGACCAGGAAGTCCATGGCGAAGTGGATGCCGTCCAGCTCGCGGCCGGGCACGACCAGGTCGCGCGGGGTTTCAGCGCCGCCGGCCATCACCAGCACGTCATAGTCGTCCAGCAGCCGCTGAACCGAGCCGTTGACGCCGATCTCCATGCCAGTGCGGAAGATCACGCCCTCGGCTTCCATCTGCG
>CAZXVO010000092.1:0-5073 GCA_964643835.1 uncultured Phenylobacterium sp.
CCGTGGTCATCAGCCACGACCGCTGGTTCCTCGACCGCCTCTGCACCCACATCCTGGCCTTCGAAGGCGACAGCCACGTGGAATGGTTCGAAGGTAACTTCGAAGCCTACGAGGAAGACAAGAAGCGCCGCCTGGGCGCCGACAGCCTCATCCCCCACCGGATCAAGTTCCAGAAGTTCGGGCGGTAGGTTTTCGCACCTCACGGCGCTATTCGCCTCGGGGTAGAAGTCGTCGCACAACTCTCGCGACTGGCTTGACCGTGGGGAGTTGGTAAGGCTTATCAGTGCTCGCTGAAGTTTAGGGGCGCGCGGTGAGCACAATTGTCGGTACGGATGCCAAGGAAACCCTGCGCGGGACGGACGGCATAGACAGCATCGCCGGAGGTGGCGGTGATGATGAGATCTTTGGTGGTGACGGCGCCGACACGATCAGCACACCGCTTGGCGGCCTCCGCTACTTCCCCACCCTGGGTGGCGGAGCCGGCGACGACTATATCGCCGGAACGGGCGAGATATCCGGGGGCGATGGTTCGGACACGATCGTCGGACCTTCTGTCGGCGACGCGCAGTACATCTCAGCACATGGCGGCGCCGGCGCTGACTCTCTGTCCAGTCAGGCTAATCAGAGCATCCTCTACGGGGATCTTGGCGACGATACGATCACGGCGGGGGGCGTTGGGACCCGCGTCTATGGGGGTGACGGAGCCGATCGGCTTACGGGGCGGGGCGAGATCTGGGGCGCGGAGGGCGCCGACACCCTGGTCAGCGCCGGCGGAGCTAACCTCTATGGAGGAGATGGCGCGGACAGTCTGCTGGGCTCGTCGGAGCGAGACTATTTCTATGGCGGCGCCGGCAACAACAAGCTGAGCGGCGGAGGCGGCGACGACCAGTTCAATATGACGACGGGCCTGTACGCTCGGGGTTTGGGCGTCGCAGGCGCGGGCGACGTTGTTCAGGTCGGACCTGGCAGCAATCTCGTCGACGGCGGCGATGGCGTCGATACAATCAACTACCAGACCGGCACGTCTGATCAGTCCGCGCGGGTTCGCATCGTCGCCGACCTCGCGTCGGGCGTCATCCAGGTGCTGGATGTCCAGTACCGAGCAACCACGAGCTACGTCTCAGCGCCGTCGGTGACCGATCAGGTGAGCAATATCGAGAATGTTGTCGGGGGATGGGACAACGACAGCATCTCCGGGTCCTCAGTGGCGAACAATCTCGATGGCGGCGGCGGTTCCGACACCCTGGCGGGGCTCGGTGGAGATGATGTGCTGGCAAGTCGCCAAACCGGAGATTCGCGTAGTCTTTTGTTCGGCGGCGAGGGTGCCGACAACCTGACGGGCTATGGCGCGGACAGCCTATACGGCGGGCAGGGCTCGGACACCATTATCGCTTTTGGGCGGGACGACTATCTTCGGGGCGACGAGGGTGACGATGTCATTGCCGGGGGCTCGGGCTTTGACGACATCAACGGCAACATGGGCGACGACACCGCCCACGGGAACGCCGGCGACGACTGGGTCGTGGGAGGCAAGGACAACGACCTGCTCTACGGCGACGCCGGCGGGGACATCGTCTACGGCAACATGGGCAATGACACCTGCTATGGCGGCGACGGGGCCGACATCGTGCGCGGCGGCCAGGGCGATGACTCGATCTCCGGCGACGCCGGCGCCGACTGGCTGAGCGGTGACCGGGGGAACGATACCCTCTCGGGCGGCGCCGGAGCGGACACCTTCAACTTCTTTGCGGGCGCCGGGGTGGACCGGATCACCGACTTCAACGCCGCCGAGGGCGACAAGGTCCGGATCGAGGGTGGGGCGAGCTATGCCTTGCGCCAGGTCGGCGCCGATACGGTGATTGACCTGGGTGGCGGCGACACCCTGACCCTGGTCGGCGTGAACAGCTCAAGCCTACCGGCGGGGTGGTTGTTCGTCGCTTGAAACCACCTTGACTTGTTGCGCTCTCACCTGCGATTGCGAGCATGAGGCCTGGGCGCAATTATGACGCGTGCTGATGGCCTGCAGTCGGGGGGCTGATTTGGGCACGCTCTACAATTTGCGAACCCTGACGGAGTTCGTCTACGACTCGTCGCGAAACCTCGTCTACATGGCGACGTCTGACGGGGATATTCAGACATTCGACGTCGCCACCAAGGCGCTCACCAGCCGGGTGCATATCGGCACGACCCTGAGTGGGCTCGACATATCGCCGGATGGCTCATTTCTTCTTGTCGCCGAGCAGACCTACGTCTCCGGGACCCAGTCGAATACAGACACCCTACACATGGTGGCTTTGCCATCATGGTCGGTGAGCAACCTGACCTTCTCCACGCAGTACAATGCCGAGAGCGGCGTGTTCGACGTGGCGGTCGCTCGGCCCGACTTTGTTCTCGCCACGACCTCCTACCTGGGCTCGGGCACAGTTCAGTTTCGGGGGTTCAACCCCCAGGTCTCGCCGCTTTCGGCGGTGCTGATCGGCGGCGGCGTCAACGGGGAGTACGTCGGCCAACAGACTTGGCTCACGGCCTCGGAAGGCCACAGGTACATCCTGGTTCAGGAGGGCAGAACTTCGGACGGGCCTCTGTCGCTGTTTGACAGCGCCCAAGGGCGCATTATCGCGCGGACGGATAGCTTCGCCGCCGGCAGGGGCGGCGGGTTCAATACGGGTCATTCCGTCGTAAGCGAGGCTGCGGGGCTGGTTGCGTTCCACACCCATGCGAACCTGAGCATCCTCGATACCGCCCTGCGCCCGGTCAAAACGCTGACCACACCGGATTGGGCCCCGGGCCAGATCCTGGGGGTGCAGTTCAATGCCGGCGGGCATCAACTCTTCGCCTGGGATACAGGCCTTGATGCGCTGCGCGTGTATGACACCCAAAGCTTGGCCGAACTCACGACCATCAAGCTCGCGACGGATTTGCCGATCGGGGCCGGCGCCGCGGGCCAGGGCGCCATGCTGGTGGTGGACAATGGCCGTACGCTGATCCTCGACACCGCTGGCGGCCTTGAGCTCGTGAACCTCGCGGCTGAGCTGAAGATCACCCTGACAGGCGGAAGTGGGGCCGACAGCCTCTATGGCGCAGCAGGAAGCGACACCCTCAACGGCGGCGACGGAAGAAACTATCTCCGGGGCGATGATGGCGCGGACTCCATCATCGGCGGCGCCGACTTCGACGACATCAACGGCAATATGGGCAATGACACCGCCCGTGGCGGCGAAGGTGGGGACTGGGTTGTCGGCGGCAAGGACGATGACCTGCTCTTCGGCGACGCCGGCGGGGACATCGTCTACGGCAACATAGGCAATGACACCTGCTACGGCGGCGAAGGGGATGATGTCGTGCGCGGCGGGCAGGGCGATGACTCTGTGTCCGGGGACGCCGGCTCCGATTGGCTGAGCGGCGACCGGGGTAATGACAGCCTGGCCGGCGGCGCCGGAGCCGACACCTTCAACTTCTTCGTCGGCGCCGGGGTGGACCGGGTGACGGACTTCAACGCCGCCGAGGGCGACAAGGTGCGGATCGAGGGCGGCGCGGCCTATTCCGTGCGCCAGGTTGGCGCTGACACCCTGATCGACCTGGGCGGCGGCGAGACCTTGACCCTCACCGGCGTAAACAGCTCAAGCCTGCCGGTGGGGTGGATCTTCACCGCCTGACGGGGGGAGTCAGATGTCGAACTTGACGCCCTGGGCGAGCGGCAGGTCGCGGGAATAGTTCACGGTGTTGGTAGCGCGGCGCATATAGGCCTTCCAGGCGTCGGACCCGCTCTCGCGGCCGCCGCCGGTCTCCTTTTCGCCGCCGAACGCCCCGCCGATCTCGGCGCCCGAGGGGCCGATATTGACGTTGGCGATGCCGCAGTCCGACCCTTGAGCCGAGATGAACAGCTCGGTCTCGCGGATGTCGTTGGAGAAGATCGACGACGCCAGGCCGGCGGCCGTGGCGTTCTGCATCGCGATGGCGTCGGCCAGGTCCTTGTAGCGGACCACATAGAGGATCGGGGCGAAGGTCTCGTGCAGCATCGGTCCGGCCTGGGCCGGCATCTCGACGATGGCCGGGCGGACATAGACGCCGTCGCGGGCCACCCGCTCGCCGCCCTGGACCACGCCGCCGGCGGCCTTGGCTTCAGTCAGCGCCTTCTGCATGCCCTCGTAGGCCGCCTCGTCGATGAGCGGGCCGACCAGGGTTCCGGCCTCGCGCGGATCGCCCACCGGCACGGAGGCGTAGGCCGCCTTCAGGCGCGGGATCAGGGCGTCGGCGACGTCCTCGTGGACGAACAGCCGGCGAAGGGTGGTGCAGCGCTGGCCCGCCGTGCCCATGGCCGAAAAGGCGATGCCGCGCAGGGCCAGCTCCAGGTCGGCCGAGGGCGCGACGATGGCGGCGTTGTTACCGCCCAGCTCCAGGATGGCGCGGGCGAAGCGCTCGGCCAGGATGGGGGCGACGGCGCGGCCCATGCGGGTGGAGCCAGTGGCCGAGACCAGCGGAACCTTGGGGTGCGAGACCAGCGCGGCCCCGATCTCCGGCCCGCCCTGCAGCACCACGGACAGGTTGGCGGGCGCGTCGCCGAACCGGGCCAGGGCCTTCTCGAACACCGCCTGGGTGGCGATGGCCGTCAGCGGGGTCTTCTCCGACGGCTTCCAGACCACGGGATCGCCGCAGACGAGGGCAAGCGCCGCGTTCCAGCACCAGACCGCCACGGGGAAGTTGAAGGCCGAGATGATTCCGCAGACGCCCAGGGGGTGCCAAGTCTCCATCATCCGGTGGCCCGGCCGCTCGGTGGCGATGGTCAGGCCATGGAGCTGGCGCGACAGGCCGACGGCGAAGTCGCAGATGTCGATCATCTCCTGCACCTCGCCAAGGCCCTCGGAGACGATCTTGCCGGCTTCCAGGGTGACCAGACGCGCGAGGTCGTCCTTCGAGGCGCGCAGTTCTTCGCCCAGAAGACGGACCAGTTCGCCGCGGCGGGGCGCGGGCAGACGTTTCCATTGATGGAAGGCGGCGACAGCGCGATCGGCGACCGCGTCGAGATCGGGCGTTTCGGCGACGCGGCCGGCGACAGAGGCGTCGATGGGCGAG
>CAZXVO010000092.1:5083-15358 GCA_964643835.1 uncultured Phenylobacterium sp.
AAGTCGCAGATGTCGATCATCTCCTGGACCTCACCCAGGCCCTCGGAGGTGATCTTGCCCGCTTCCAGGCTGACCAGCCGGCCCAGATCGGCCTTGGCCGCGCGCAGTTCCTCGCCGAACAGGCGGATCAGTTCGCCCCGGCGCGGCGCGGGCACAGTGCGCCAGGCGCCGAAGGCGGCGTGCGCGGAGTCTATGGCGGCCTTGGCCTCTTGGGCCGTGTGGGCCCGCAGGGTGGCGATGACTGTCCCGTCGATGGGCGAGCGGGCGATGACGCCCTGGCCCTCATGGTCGGCCAAGTTCACGCCCAGGCGGGCGAGCACGGCGCGGGCGTCATCGGCGGGCAGGGCGGTCATATGGAATCTCCTCAGGTGCGCTCAATACTCCACCGGACGGGTCCGGCGAAGGCGTGCGCTTACAGGCAGGCTGGAGGTGTTTGGTCAGGCGACCTGGGCGAGGTGCGGCTGGGCGGTCGGGGTGGTCCCTCGCGCATAGGCCTTGCCGAACCGGTTGGCCAGGAAGTCGGACAGGGTGATCTCCTCCTGGCGCACATAGCCCTGCTGGGGCAGGCGGCCGGCGGCCAACAGGTCGAGCACGGTGCAGATGCCGGCGGCGGTGGTCACCTGGATCGCGCTCCAGAAGCCCTTGCCGTGATGCTCGCCCAGCACGCGGCCGGCATAGCTCTCCTGCATCAGCCGGCCATTACGCCAGCCCGACGCCGTGACGAAGAACACCACCACGTCCTGCTCGGTGCCGGGCACCGCGCCCTCCAGCACGTCCTTCAGCAGGTCGCGACGGGCGCGCAGGTTCAGGTCGTTGAGCAAGGTGCGCATCAGACCGCAGTGGCCCGGATAGCGGATCGACTTGTAGTTCAGGTTCTTCGCCTTGCCGGCCAGCACTTCGGCGAGCGAGCCCAGGCCGCCGGAGGTGTTGAAGGCCTCATAGGCGACGCCGTCCAGGCTGAAGGTCTCCAGGCCTTCGAGGGCCGGCAGCTCGCGGATCTCGCCGTCGACCAGGGCCTCGCAGGGCTCGCAGTACTCGTTGATCACGCCCTCGGTGGACCAGGTCAGATTGTAGCCCAGGGCATTGGAGGGGAATCGGGGCAGGGCGCCGACGCGCAGCCGCAGTTCCTCGACCTTATCGAAGCCGCGGGCCAGCTCAGCGCCGGCGATGGAGATGAAGCCGGGGGCCAGGCCGCACTGGGGAATGAAGGCGCCCTTGGCGGTCTCGGCCAGGGCCTTGACCTTGCGGGTGGTGGCCACGTCCTCGGTCAGGTCCAGATAGTGGCAGCCGCCGCGGGCGGCGGCCTCGGCCACCTTGCCGGTCAGGTGGAAAGGGGCGGCGGACAGCACCGCGAAACAGCCGGTGAGTGCGGCGTCGAGGGCGACGGGGTCGGTCATGTCGGCGATACGCGCGGTCACGCCTGGCAGGCCCGCGCAGGCCTCAAGCGCCTGGGCCGAACGGTCGATGACCGTGACCGAATAGTCGCCCGTTTCCGAAAGCATCTCGGCGATGACGCCGCCGATCTTGCCGCCACCGGCCACCACGATCCCGCGCATGCTGAAGTCCTCCCAAGCGTTGAGGCTTGACGGTGCGATGGGGAGCTGTCGATGTGAACAGTCAGACCGTCATATTCGCGCAGATGACCTAGGCAGATCGCCAAGTATGGATGACGAAACGCAGATCGACGCCCGCGACCAGGCCCTGATCCGGCTGCTGGAGGCGGATTCGCGCCTGCCGACGGCGACCCTGGCGCGCCGGCTCGGCCTGTCGCGGACGACGGTCCAGGCCCGCATCGACCGGTTGGTCCGCAGTGGGGTGATCGCCGGCTTCACCATTCGCCTGGGCGAGGGGCTGGCCGCCCGCCGGGTGCGCGGCCATGTCCTGGTCACCGCCGCCCCCAAGGCCGCGCGCCAGATCGAGGCCACCCTGCGCGCCATGCCCCAGGTGGAGGCCCTGCACTCGGTCTCCGGCCCCTTCGACATGATCGTCATGGTGGCCGCCGGCTCCATCGAGGAACTGGACCGGGTGATCGACGAGATCGGCCTGATCGAAGGGGTGGAGCGCACCACCAGCTCGATCATCCTGTCGACCAAGATCAGGCGCTGACCGGAGGGGTCCCGATCCTGCGCAGGGGAGATAGGACGCCGACCAGGGGAATCAGGAACAGGCCGCAGGCGGCGAAGGCGATGGCGTAGCGCGGGCCGATGGCGCCGCCCAGCCAGCCTCCGCCCAGGGCGCCGAGGATCGCCAACCCACCCGCCGAGGCCTGGAAGGCGCCGGACACCCGCCCCAGCACCGCCTGAGGCAACAGGGCCTGTCGAAGGCTGACCATCAAGACCATGGAGGCCACGCCAAAGGCGTCGCCGCCGACCTGGGTGAGGATCATGACCACCGTGGCGCCGAGCCGATCCGTCGGCGCCAAAGCGATGCCCAGAGCGCTGGTGCAGGCGCCGACCAGGCTAAGGAGGATCGCCGCACCCATGCCGACCCGCTTGGCGAGCGCGGATCCCAGCCAGGCGCCGATCAGGGCGCCGACGCCGCCGAAGGCGATGGCGAGCCCTAGTAGGCTGGTCGGCAGGGCCAGGGTCCTCAGGGCGTAGAGGATGTAGAGCGCGCCGAAGACGCCGCCGAACAGGCCCTGGATCATGCCCATCAACAGCAGGGCGCGGACCACCGGCTGGGCCCAGGCCAGGCGCAGGCCCTGGGTTATCCCGGCGCCTTCATGGGCGTGCGGCTCCGGCGGCGGCTCCCTTCCCCGGATGGCGCCAAGGAACAGGGCCGAGACCCCGTAGGTCGCCGAGGTGAACAACAGAGCGAAGGGCGCGGCCAGCACCTGGAAGATCAGGCCGGCCAGGGCCGGGCCGCCGATCTCGGCCAGGGACTCGGTGGTGGCCAGCCTGGAATTGGCCTCGACCAGGCGCTCCGCCGGCACGAGGCCGGGCAGATAGGCGTGGCTGGCCATCTCGAACACCACGCTGCAGGCGGCGATCAGGCCGGCGACGATCAGCACCTGGGGCAAGGACAGCAAATGCAAGGCGGCGGCGATGGGCACGGTGACCAGCGCGGCCAGGCGGGCGAGGTCGGCCCAGACCAGGATCGGTCGTCTCGGCCGGCTGTCGACAAAGCCGCCAGCTGCAAAGCCCAGGACGAGGGCGGCGGCGCCGGCCATGGCCGACAGGGCGCCGAGCGCTAAGGGAGGGGCGGCCAGGGTGGGGACCGCCAGGATCGGCAGGCCTTCACGGGTGAGGCGGGCGCCGTTGGCGGAGACGGCCTGGGCCGCCCAAAGGCGGGCGAAGCCGGGATCGCGCCAGAGCGCGGGCGGGGAGGTCATGGAGATGTCCGATGAAGGCGCATTCAAGGGCGCCGGCCATGGTGAGCCGGCGTCGGTGGGCCTGATGTTTTCGCCGCCCGCCGCGGCCCACCTGAGCGACCAGGGTCCGGGGTGGGGCAGAAACTGTCAAGCCGCGCGGCTGGCCGGTGACACATCGGCGCGGCGCTGTAGTGTGCCGGCCACAAGCCTTCCGGGGAGTCTCCATGCGCCGCCTGTTGTTCGCCGCCCTTGTCGCCACGCCGCTGCTGGCCACCGCCGCCCAGGCGGGGGAAGACGCTCACGTCCGGGCGCTCGCCGCTGGCTACAAGGCGAACTTCCTGTGCTCCGACCTGTTCAACGCCGGCCTCACCGAAGCCCAGGCGACGGAATGGGATCTGGAGGGGATCTATCCCGAGTACCAGACGGTGATCCGCACCCTGGAGGCCAAGGTCGACCGGCAAGCCAAGACCGTCAGCGTCGCCTTTGATCCCAAACTGCCGCCGCGCCTCGCCGCCTGGCGTCCGGGCCTGGGCTGCACGTCCCTGCCCATTGGCGCGGGGCCGGACATGGTCGCCGCCCTGCCGAAGCTGAAAATCAAGCCGCCCTCGGCGGCGGGCAAGGCCTGGCCCGATGGCGATGACAGCGCGACGGCGGCGCCGCCGGCCCCGGTCGCCGCGGCCCTGGATCAGGCGATCTCCAAGGCCTTTGATCCTGCGGTCCAGGGCGAGGGGCCTCGCACCACCGCGGTGCTGGTGATCCGCGACGGCAAGATCGTCGCCGAGCGCTATGTGGAAGGCTTCGGTCCGCAGACGCCCCAGCGCACCTGGTCGGCGGCCAAGAGCATGACCGCGACCATGGTCGGCCGCGCGGTTCAGTTGGGCAAGCTGAAGGTCGACGCCCCGGCTCGGGTGCCGGAGTGGCCGGCGGGGGATCCGCGCCGCGCGATCACCCTGGCCAACCTCATGCACATGAACAGTGGGCTGTGGACCGACGGCCCGGGGAACCGCACGGATGAGCTCTATGCGGGCGGCGCGCTGGTCACCCAGACCGCGACGGTCATGCCCCTGGAGGCCGCGCCGGGAACCCGGTTCCGATACGCCAACAACGACACCCTCCTGGCCATGCGCAGCGTCCGCACGGCGATGGGGGACGGGGAGGCGGCCTTGAACTTCCCGTTCCAGGAAGTCTTCTGGAAAATCGGCATGTTGCACACGGTTCCTGAGACCGACTGGCAGGGCAATTACATCCTCTCCAGCCAGGTCTGGACCACGGCGCGCGACCTTGGCCGGCTCGGGATGCTCTACATGAACGACGGGGTCTGGAACGGGGAGCGCCTGCTGCCGCAAGGCTGGTCGAAGTTCGTGGCCACCCCGGCGCAGACCCAACCGGACAGCGGACCGGGCTATGGCTCCTTCTTCTGGCTGTATGGTGCGGCGCAGGGCCTGCCGGCCGACACCTATGTGATGAACGGCAACCGCGGGCAGTACGTCTTCATCGTGCCGTCCAAGAACACGATCATCGTGCGCCGTGGCTTCGACAAGGCCGGCGCCAAGCCCTTCGACCTCGCCGGCTTCGCCCGCGAGGTGCTGGCGGCGCTGGAGGCTCAGTAGGGCAGGACAGGCTTGGCCCGTCTCGCTAAGACGGAGGCGACGCCAGACTGGAGAGCCTCATGTCCCAAGCCCCCCTCGTGCTGATCTCGCATGAGATGCTCAAGCCCATGCAGGCCGCCCTGGAGGCCCAGGGCTATCGGGTGGCGGGGCGCTGGGCCATGGAGGACGTGGACGTCGGCGAGATCCGGGCCATCGTCCATGCCGGCGAGATCGCCCTGACGCCCGAGTTCCTGGAGAGCCTTCCAGCCCTGAAGCTGATCGCTTGTGTGAGCGTGGGCTATGACGGCGTCGACGTGGCCTGGTGCCGGGCGCGCGGCATCCAAGTGACCCACGCTGACGGTCTCAACGCCGAGGACGTGGCCGACCATGCGGTGGGCCTGATCATCGCCTCGTGGCGCAATATCGTAGCCGGCGACCAGATCGTCCGCGCCGGCAAGTGGCGCAATGACGACCGCATGGGGCCGCGACCGGGCCTGAAGGGCCGCAAGGTCGGGATCATGGGCCTGGGCCATATCGGCCAGGCGGTGGCGACCCGGGTCGAGGCCTTCGGCATGCAGGTCTCCTGGTGGGGGCCTCGCCCGAAGGACGCCCGTTGGCCGCGGGCCGAGAGCCTGCTGGCCCTGGCCGCCGACAGCGACATCCTGGTGGTGGCTTGCCGCGCCGATGCGTCCAACCGCAAGGCGGTGGACGCCGAGGTGATCGCGGCGGTCGGACCGCGCGGCCTGATCGTCAATGTCGCCCGCGGCTCGATCATCGACGAGGACGCCCTGATCGCGGCCCTGAAGGACGGCCGCCTGGGCCGGGCCGCCCTGGACGTCTTCTCGCCCGAGCCGACCTCGGCCGAGCGTTGGGCCGGTGTGCCGGGCACGGTGCTGACGCCGCATACGGCGGGCTCGACGGTGGACAGCGTGCCCAAGATGGTCGCCGAATGCCTGGAGAACCTGGCCGCCTTCTTCGCCGACAAGCCGCTTGTGACGCCGGTTCCGGATTGATGGGGGAGATCTGAGATGGCCAAGGTGCTCGGCATCGGCGGGGTGTTCTTCAAGGCTGAGGACCCGGCCGCGCTCGCGGCGTGGTACGACAAGGTGCTGGGCTTTGGCGGCGGTGACTGGTCCGGCGCCATGTGGCCGCATGGGGATCGCGGCTATACGATCTGGTCACCGTTCAAGGCCGATACGACCTACTTCGCGCCCTCGACCGCCCCTTTCATGGTCAACTTCATCGTTGATGACCTGGATGGGGTGCTGGCCCGGGCCGCCACCGCGGGGGTCGAGCCGACCGGCCGCGACGACAGTGACGAGAACGGTCGTTTCGCCTGGCTCATGGACCCGGCCGGACTGAAGATCGAGCTGTGGGAGCCCAAGTCGAACGCTTGACATAAAGACATAAAGATATCTTTATGTCCCTATGAGTCTGACGAGTGGCAAGGCGGTCGATGTGCTGCGCGCGGCGGGGGAACCCAGCCGCCTGCGCATCCTCGCGCTCCTGGCCCATGAGGAACTGGCCGTCCTCGAACTGTGCCGCGTTCTGGACCAGTCGCAGCCCCGTGTCTCGCGCCATCTGAAGCTGCTGGCCGAAGCTGGCCTGGTCGAGCGGTTCCCGGATGGGGCCTGGGTCTTCTACCGTCTGGTCGCCACCGGCGATGCGCGGCGCCTCACCGACGAGATCTTGCGCATGGTTGATGCGGCCGATGACGTGCTGCTGCGCGACATCGAGCGCCTGCAAGCCGTGCGCGCCGAGCGCTCAGCCGAGGCCGACGCCTATTTCGCCCGCAACGCCGCCCGCTGGGACGAGATTCGCTCGCTCTATGTTGCCGAGGCGGCGGTGGAGGGCGCGATCCTCAAGGCCGCCGGGTCCGGCCCGTTCAAGCGGCTGGTGGACCTGGGCTCCGGCACCGGGCGCATGCTGACCCTGCTGGGGCCGCACGCGGACACCGCCGTCGGCCTGGACCTGTCGCAGCAGATGCTGAATATCGCCCGCGCCCACGTGGCCGAGGCGGGGCTGGAACGCTGCGAGCTGCGTCACGGCGACATCTTCGGCACCCGTCTACCGGGCCAGAGCGCCGACCTCGTGGTGGTTCACCAGGTGCTGCACTATCTGGGCGATCCCGGCGCGGCCGTGCGCGAGGCCGGGCGGCTGGTCGCCGAGGGCGGCCGGCTGATCATTGTCGACTTCGCCCCGCATCATCTTGAATTTCTGCGGGAACTACACCAGCACCGCCGCCTTGGCTTCGCCGAGGCCGAGATGGAGCGCTGGGTGCACGAGGCGGGCTTGGCCAAGATCCGCGCCACTGCCCTGCCGCCCGCCCGTCACGACGGGCTGACCGTGAAGATCTGGACCGCTGAACGCGTCCGCAACACCCACAGGAGCGCGTCATGACCGCCACCGCCCTCGGACCCGTCGCCCGCGCCGGCGCTGGCCTGGCTAAGCGGCCGAAGATCTCCTTTGAGTTCTCGCCGCCCAAGACCCCGGAGGCTGAGGAGTCGCTCTGGCAGGCCATTCGCCGCCTGGAGCCCCTCAACCCTGAATTCGTCTCGGTGACCTATGGCGCCGGCGGTTCGACCCGTGACCGGACCCACCGCACCGTGGTGCGGATGCTGAAGGAAACGACCCTGAAGCCAGCGGCGCACCTGACCTGCGTCGAGGCCAGCCGGGCCGAGGTCGACGAAGTGGTCCAGGCCTATTGGGATGCCGGCATCCGGCACATCGTGGCCCTGCGCGGTGATCCGCCCGGCCAGATCGGCGGCGTCTATGTCCCTCGCGCCGACGGCTATCTGAACGCCACCGAGCTGACGGCCGGCATCCGCGCCATCGCCCCCTTCGAGGTGAGCGTCAGCCTCTATCCGCACGTCCATCCCGAGAGCCCGAACCTCGACCACGACATTGAGGTCCTGAAGGCGAAGGTCGACGCGGGCGCGACCCGTGCGATCACCCAGTTTTTCTATGATGTCGACGGCTTCCTGCGGTTCATGGACAAGGTGCGCAAGGCCGGCGTCGATATCCCGATCTCGCCGGGCATCATGCCCGTCTCGAACTTCAAAGGCCTGATGAAGATGGCCGGTCCAGTGGGTATCCCGATCCCAGATTGGCTAGGCAACTTGTTCGAGGGGCTGGACAAGGACCCGGAAACGCGACGGCTGATCGCCGCCTCGGTGGCCGCCGAGATGTGCGCAAGCCTTGCCGCCGAAGGCTATGGCGATTTTCACTTCTACACCTTGAACCGCGCCGATCTGGTCTATGCGATCTGCCGTGTGCTGGGCGTGCGCGAGGCGGCTTCGGAGGCCCAGGCATGAATCGTATCCTGATCGCCGCCGCCGCCGCCGCCGCCCTGGTCGCCCTGCCGGCCCAGGCCCAGGGTCCGGCCTCCTGGACCACGCCCACCGCGCCCTTCAAGGTGGCGGACAACCTCTACTATGTCGGCTCGGCCGGCATCTCGGTCTGGCTGATCACGACGCCCCAGGGCCATATCCTCGTTGATGGCGGCATGCCGGGCGCGGCGGGACAGATCGAGAAGAGCATCACCGAGCTGGGCTTCAAGCCTAAGGACGTGAAGCTACTGCTGGCCACCCACGCCCACATCGACCACGTCGGCGGAACGGCCGACCTGAAGGCCGATACCGGCGCGCAGCTGGTGGCGATGGCGCAAGACAAGGCCGCCCTGGAGACCGGGACCTATCCCGGCTCTGAGGACGTGAAGGCGTTGAACTTCAAGCCGGTCAAGGTTGACCGCGTGATCCGCGATGGCGAAGTCGTCGCCCTTGGCGGCGTCAAGCTGACCGCGCACCTGACGCCCGGCCACACCGCGGGCTGCACCACCTGGACCTTCCCCGTGACCGACCAGGGCCGCAAGCTGGACGCGCTGCTCTATTGCAGCACCAGCGTTGCCGCCAACCGGCTGGTCTCGAAGGCGCGCGGCCCCCAGTACCCCGGCATCGTCGACGACTATCGCCGCGCCTTCGCCAAGCTGAAGACCCTGAAGGCCGACATGTTCCTGGCCCCCCACGCCGAGCAGTTCGGCCTGGACGCCAAGCGCGCGAAGCTGGGCCAGGGCCCGAACCCGTTCGTCGATCCCACCGAACTGCAGACCCGCGTCGCGGCGTCGGAGGCGGACTTCCGCCGCGACCTCGCCCGCCAGGAGGAGGCCGCGAAATGACCGCCCGAGCCGACCGCATCGCCAAGCTGAAAGAGATCTCCAAGCAGAGGGTCCTGATCCTCGACGGCTCCTGGGGGGTCATGATCCAGAAGCGCAAGCTCGACGAGGCCGACTATCGCGGTGAGCGCTTCGCCCACCACAACGGCCAACTGAAGGGCAACAACGACCTGCTCTGCCTGACCCGGCCGGACATCGTCACCGAGCTGCACGACGCCTACTACGGCGCGGGCGCCGACATTTCCGAGACCAACACCTTCTCGGCCACCTCCATCGCCCAGGCCGACTACGAGCTGGAAGAGGCCGTCCGCGACATCAACCTGGCCGGCGCGCGACTGGCCCGCGAGGCCGCCGACCGCTGGACCGCCAAGGAGCCGCACAAGCCGCGCTTTGTCGCCGGCTCCATCGGGCCGCTGAACAAGATGCTGTCCATGTCCTCGGACGTGAACGATCCCGGCGCCCGCCTGGTGACCTTCGACCAGGTCTATGCGGCCTATCGCGAACAGATGATCGCCCTGCACGAGGGCGGGGTCGACATGTTCCTGATCGAGACCATCACCGACACCATGAACTGCAAGGCCGCCATCAAGGCGATCATGGATCTCGAGGACGAGGGCTATGAGCCCCTGCCGATCTGGATCTCGGGCACCATCACCGACCGCTCGGGCCGTACCCTGTCGGGCCAGACGGTCGAGGCGTTCTGGAACTCGGTGAAGCACGCCAAGCCCTTCGCCGTCGGCCTGAACTGCGCCCTCGGCGCCGAGCTGATGCGGCCGCACATCGCAGAGCTGTCGCGGGTCGCCGAGACCCTGGTCAGCGCCTATCCCAACGCCGGCCTGCCGAATGCCTTCGGCGAGTACGACGAGGAGCCGCATCAGACCGGCCACGAGCTGCATGAGTGGGCCGAGCAGGGCCTGGTCAACATCCTCGGCGGATGCTGCGGCACGACCCCCGACCACATCGCCCACGTGGCCAAGGCCGTTGAAGGCATGACGCCCCGGCAGATCCCTGAACGTCCGAAGGCCATGCGCCTGGCGGGCCTGGAGCCCTTTGAACTGGCATGAGACCGATCTTCGTAAACGTCGGCGAGCGGACCAACGTCACCGGCTCGGCCAAGTTCCGCAAGCTAGTCGTCGAGGGCGACTACACCGCCGCCCTGGATGTCGCGCGCCAGCAGGTCGAGGCCGGCGCGGGGGGGTTTACGG
>CAZXVO010000093.1:0-13027 GCA_964643835.1 uncultured Phenylobacterium sp.
ACCCCCAGGTCGGCGCGCATCGACCGGGTCATCATGGCCACGCCCGGCGTCGGCATGGGACCCAGCAGGCGGACATCCATGCCCACGCTGGTGAAACCCGCCACCAGGGCCGGCTCGACCATGTAGCCGGACAGGCGCGTGTCCTTGCCGATCACCACCATGTGACGGCGCTCGTCCCGGGACATGAACATCTTGCCGGCCGCCAGCCCGACCCGCAGCGCCACCTCGGCGGTCATGGGGTGGCTGTTGGCCTGGCCGCGGATGCCGTCGGTCCCGAAATAGGCGCGCTTGCTCATGTACGAGGTCTCTCGGTGGGGTCCGTTCCGGCCGCCGAAACGATCGGAAACCCAGATTTAGTCGACGCCCTGTTTGCGAATGCTAAAGGGCGGCGCGGTCACGAACATATCGCGGCTTCGCGCTTGGACAAAAGGACGTCGGCTCATGTGCGGTATCATCGGCATTGTCGGGACGAGCTCGGTCCAGGACCGCCTGATCGAAAGCCTGAAGCGGCTGGAGTATCGCGGCTATGACTCCGCCGGCATCGCAGCCCAGGTGAGCGGCAAGCTGGAGCGCCGCCGGGCGCCCGGCAAGCTGCGCGAGCTGGAGGCCGTGGTGGCGAAGGAGCCGCTCAACGCCACCACCGGCATCGGCCACACCCGCTGGGCCACCCATGGCGCCCCCACCGAGCGCAACGCCCACCCGCACATCGTCGGCCGCGTGGCCGTGGTCCATAACGGCATCATCGAGAACTTCGCCGAGTTGAAGGCGGAGCTGATCGCCACCGGCCGCGCGTTCCAGAGCGACACCGACACCGAGGTGGTCGCCCACCTGCTGGACGCCGAACTGGCCACCGGGCTTGCGCCGCGCGAGGCGTTCGCGGCCACGCTGGCCCGGCTGCGCGGCGCCTTTGCGCTGTGCGTGCTGATCGGCGGCGAGGACGAGGTGATCCTGGCCGCCCGCAACGGCCCGCCGCTCGCGCTCGGCTATGGCCAGGGCGAGATGTATGTCGGCTCAGACGGCCTGGCGCTCGGCCCCTTCACCAACCGCATCGCCTATCTGCAGGACGGCGACTGGGCGGTCCTGACCCATGACGGCGCGGAGGTCTATGACGCCTCGGGCGCCCCGGCCGACCGTCCGATCCGCACCGTGCCGTCGTCGGCCGTGCTGATGGAGAAGGGCAACTATCGCCACTTCATGGAAAAGGAGATCCACGACCAGCCGGAGGGGTGCCAGCGCACCATCGCGGCCTATGTGGACACCCTGGGGGGCCGCGTAGCCGTGCCCGGCGGGCTGGACTTCGCCAAGCTGGAGCGGGTGCAGATCGTCGCCTGCGGCACCAGCTATATCGCAGGCGTCATCGGCCGCTACCTGATCGAACAGCTGGCCGACCTGCCGGTGGACGTCGAGATCGCCTCGGAGTTCCGCTACCGCGACCCGGCCATCCGCCCGGCCTCCCTGGTCATCGCCATGTCCCAGTCGGGCGAGACCGCCGACACCCTGGCGGCCCTGCGCTACTGCACCGAGCGCGGCATGCAGAGCGCGGCCATCGTCAATGCGACCGAGTCCACCATCGCCCGCGAGGTGGACGTGGTCTGGCCGATCCACTGCGGCCCGGAGATCGGGGTGGCCTCCACCAAGGCCTTCACCGCCCAGGTCAGCGTGCTGATCGCCATCGCCATCGCCGCCGCCAAGGCCCGCGGCCGGCTGTCCGAGGCCGAGGAACAACGGCTGGTGAAGGTGCTGCTGGAAGCCCCGCGCCTGATCGCCGAGGCCATCGGCCTGGAAGACGCCATCCGCGACATCGCTGTCGAGGTCTCCAAGGCCGAGGACGTGCTCTATCTCGGCCGCGGCCCGATGTCGGCCCTGGCCCTGGAAGGCGCGCTGAAGCTGAAGGAGATCAGCTACATCCACGCCGAGGGCTATGCCGCGGGCGAGCTGAAGCACGGCCCCATCGCCCTGGTCGACGACCAGACCCCGATCATCATCCTGGCGCCCTTCGACGCCTGGTTCGAGAAGTCGGCCTCGAACATGAGCGAGGTCATGGCCCGTGGCGGCCAGGTGGTGTTCATCACCGACACCGAGGGCGCCAAGCACGCGCCGGCCGGCGCCAAGGTGGTGGTGACCGCGCCGTCCTCCGACCCGCTGATCTCGGCCCTGGTCATGTCAGCGCCGATCCAGTTGCTGGCCTACCATGTGGCGGTGCTGAAGGGCGCAGACGTGGATCAGCCGCGTAATCTGGCGAAATCCGTCACCGTCGAATAGGCGACAGTAACACGCTGTTCCTTTTCGGAACGTCATAAGTCCCCGGTGGATTTCCACTGCCGGCTTGTCTAGGCAGGAAACAGTCCGGAGGGAACGATGACGAAACGCGTGCGCAAGGCGGTGCTGCCGGTGGCGGGTCTGGGAACCCGAGTGCTTCCGGGGGCCAAGACCACCCCGAAGAACCTGCTCAACGTCGTCGACCGTCCGATCCTGTCCTATGTGGTCGAGGAAGCGCGCGCCGCCGGCATCGAGCACATCGTCTTCATCACCGGCCGCGGCCAGGGCGCGATCGAGGACTATTTCGACGCCAATCCCGAGATCGAGGGCGCGCTGGAGGCCAAGGGCAAGACCGATATCCTGGCCGACGTCCGCCGCGACCTGCCCAAGCCGGGCCAGATGAGCTTCGTGCGCCAGATGGCGCCGCTGGGCCTGGGCCACGCGGTCTGGTGCGCCCGCGACATCATCGGCGACGAGCCCTTTGCGGTCATGCTGCCGGACATGCTGATGATGGCCAATCCGGGCGCCCTGTCCCAGTGCGTCGCGGCCCACGACAAGGTCGGCGGCAACATCATCGCGGTGGAGCCGGCGCCCGAAGGCGAGACCTACAAGTACGGCATCGTCGCCCTGGACGGCCGCGAGGGCCGGCTGAACCGCATGACCGGCATGGTGGAGAAGCCGCCGCTGGGGACCGAGCCCTCGAACCTGTTCATCTCGGGCCGCTACATCCTGCAGCCGGAAATCTTCCAGCTGCTGGAGACCCAGGGCAAGGGCGCGGGCGGCGAGATCCAGCTGACCGATTCCATGGTCGAGCTGATGAAGACCCAGACCTTCCACGCCCTGGAGTATGACGGGATCACCTACGACTGCGGCGACAAGATCGGCCTGCTGAGGGCCAATGTCGCCTTCGCCCTGGCTCGCCCCGACCTGGCCGACGCGGCCCGCGCGGCGATCCGGGAGCTGCTCTGACAGGCGCCGCCATGCAGCTCTTCGTCTTCGGCTACGGATTCAGCGCCCAGGCGCTCGCCAGAGGCCTGAAGCCGAAGGGCTGGACCATCGCCGCCAGCCTGCGCCCGGGGCGTGACCCCGCGCCCCTGGAGGCCCAGGGCGTTCTGCCCGTTCCCCTGGACGACGCCGCCGCGCTGGACGCGGCGCTGAAGGCGTCGAGCGCCATCCTGCTCACCGCGCCACCGGACGCCGAGGGTTGCCCGGCCCTGCCCGCCCTGGTCCCGGCCCTGGCCCGGTCCGGCGCCTTTCCCGACTGGATCGGCTATCTGTCGACCACCGGGGTCTATGGCGACCGCGGCGGCCGCTGGGTGTTCGAGGACAGCCGCCTGGCGGCCCAGTCGCTGGAGGGTGCGCGCCGGGTGCGGGCCGAGCGGGACTGGCTGGACGTGGGCCTGGGCATGGGCCTGACCGTCACCGTCTTCCGCCTGCCGGGCATCTACGGCCCCGGCCGCTCAGCCTTTGACCGCCTGCGTGAGGGCCGCGCCAAGCGGATCGCCGCCCCCGGCCAGGTGTTCAGCCGCATTCACGTGGATGACCTGGCCGCCGGGCTGGAGGCGTCCATCGCCCGGCCGCGGCCTGGCGGGATCTACAACCTGTGTGACGACGAGCCGGCGCCGAACAGCGAGGTGATCGCCTATGCGGCCGGTCTGCTGGGCATGCCGCCGCCGCCGGAAACACCGCTCGACCTGCAATCCATGACGCCCCAGGCGCGGCGGTTCTATGCCGAGACCAAGCGGGTCTCAAACGCGCGGGTCAAGGCCGAGCTCGGCTGGCGGCCGGCCTATCCCACCTATCGCGAGGGCCTTGCGGCGATCCTTGCCGCCGGCGGCTAAGCCGGCTCCAGCACCCGCTCCATCGCCGCGAACAGCAGGGCGATCTCCAGGGGCTTGGCCACGAAGTCATCCATGCCGCCGGACAGGTACTCGGCCACCTGATGCGACATGGCGTTGGCGGTCAGCGCGATGATCGGCGTGCGTGGCCGACCGGTCGCGGCCTCCTCGGCGCGGATGATCCGGGTGGCCTCGGGGCCGTCCATGCCCGGCATCTGCACGTCCATCAGGATCAGGTCCCAGGGCTCGGCCCGCCAGCGCGCCACGGCCTCGGCGCCGTCGCCCACCACCTCGGGCTCGAGCCCGGCCTGCTGCAGCATGGCGGTGAGCACCATGCGGTTCACCGGGTTGTCCTCCGCCGCCAGAACCCGGACCGGGGGCGGCGAGGCCTGACAGGTCTCGGCGGGCGCCGCAGGGGCGTCGACGGACGGGCCGATCCACGGCAGGGGCAGGCGGACGGTGAAGCAGGCGCCCTCGTCCGGTGCGCTACGCACCTCGATGGTCCCGCCCATCAGCTCCACCAGTTCGCGGCAGATCGACAGGCCCAGTCCGGTGCCGCCATAGCGCCGGGTGGTGGAGACATCGGCCTGCTCGAACTTGTCGAACAGCCGGGCCGCCTGTTCCGGGGTCAGGCCGATGCCGGTGTCCGCCACCTCCAGGCTCAGCATCCCGGCCTCGCGCGCCAGGCGGATGCGCACCGTCCCGTCATCGGTGAACTTCAGCGCATTGGACACCAGGTTCAGCAGCACCTGGCGCACGCGCACGCTGTCGGCCCGGTAGACGCCCCGAGCCGGCTCGGCGATCTCCACCGACAGGTCCAGCCCCTTGCCGCGGGCCAGGGGTTCGAAGGTCGCATAGACGCCCTCGACCACCTCGGCGATGTCGAACTCGGTGGCCTCCAGCTCCAGCTTGCCGGCCTCGATCTTTGACAGGTCCAGCACGTCATTGAGGATGGCCAGCAGCGATTCCCCCGAGCGTCGGATCACCTCCAGGCGCTCGCGCTGGACTTCCGAGAGCGCGTCGGCCGCCATCACCTGGGCCATGCCGAGCACGCCGTTCAAGGGGGTGCGGATCTCGTGGCTCATGGTGGCCAGGAAGGCGGACTTGGCCTTGTTGGCGGCCTCGGCCTCTTCCTTGGCCAGCCGCAGGGCGACCTCGGCCTGCTTGCGCTCGGTAATGTTCAGCAAGGCGCCGACCAGGCGCAGCGGCTCGCCGCTGTCGCTGCGCACCAGCTTGACGGCGCTCTTGGCCCAGACCTCACGGTTGTCCCTGCGCACGACCCGGTATTCCGGGAAGAAGGGGCGGTCCTCGTTCACCGCCTGGACCCATTCGTCGCCGATCAGGGCGCGGTCGTCGGGGTGGATGGTGCGATTGCTGTCGAGCGCCAGCTGTTCGTAGGTCCATTCCTGGTCGAAGACCGCGGTCGGGGCGCCGGACTGGATCAGCTGTCCGCGCACATAGTCCAGCTCCCAGACATGCAGGTCGGCGATCTCGGCCGCCAGGCTGAGACGCTGTTCGGAGCGCTCGGTGCGCTCCAGCGCTTCGACCAGGTCGCTGATGTCGGTGGTGGCGCTGATGATCCCGGCGATCCGCCCCTCGCCGTCGCGCCACGGGCTCATCTCCACGCGCAGCCAAATGAGCCCGCGGTTCGGCACGCGCACGGCGACACGCTCCGCCTCAACGGTCTCGCCCTCTAGGCAACGCTGGATGAAGCCGCCGAAGCGCCGGTCATATTCCGGGATGACCTCGGCCAGGGTCCGCCCGATCACCTGACTCTCGGTGAAGCCTGCGGCTCGGAGGAACCGCTGGCTCGCCTTGACGATCCTAAGATCCGTGTCCGTCATCACGATGGAGGCCGGCGCCGCGGCGGCGAACACCTTCTGGCGCCAGGCCGAGCGTTCGGCCTCGGCTTCACGAGCGCTGAGGCGCGCGCGGGTCCGGGCCCGGTCACACTCATCTGCGATCATGGCGGCGAGCCGTTCGAGATTGGCCAGGAGGTCGGCGTCGAAGGGCCGCGGCTGCAGGCCGGCGACGGCGATCGCCCCCTGCAGGTCGCCGTCCGGCAAGCGGACCGGGGCGGCGGCGGCGAAGCGAATGAAGGGCGGGCCGGTGACCAACGCGCTGTCGGCCAGCTCCGGGGCCTGGGTCGTGTCGGCCCACCACTGGGCGACGCCCGACTCGGTGACAGGATCCGCGAACGGCGTCCCGAGGATCAGCTGACCGTCCGGATCGATACTGCGCCAGACGGCGCGGTCGGAGACAATGACGATGCTGACATAGACCTTGCCGAACAGGGCGGAGGCCAGGGCGGCGGCGCGTTCGAACGCCGGCTCATCGCCGGTCATGCCGTAGGGAAGACGCGAGACGGTTCCGGCGCTTTTCATCGCCAACCCCCTATGACCGGCCGCAGACGCCGGCCCAACTGAATCCGGTTTCACGCGAAACTGGATAACGGATATCTAAGCCGCCAATTTGCCACAGACGGCACTAGACCTCGGAAAACATTGATTAAGTATGTCCAAAGCCTGGAGCCTATACTCAGGGTATGGGATCGGCCAGTATGGCCCTACCCCTGGCTGAGCAGCCTGCCCCTAAAGTCAGGGCGCGAGTTCGCAGACCGCCGCGACAAGTCGCTCCAGGTCCTGGGGGCGCGACAGCCGGTGGTCGCCGTCCTTGATCAGAGAAAACACCAGATCCTCGGTCCTGAGCGCCTGGGCCAGGGCCAGGGCGTGGCGCCACGGCACGTCTGGATCGGCGCCGCCCTGCAGGATGCGAACCGGCGCCTCCACCGGCACGGGACCGGGCAGGATCGACCAGCGGGCGCCGTCCTCGATCAGTTCGCGGGCGATGGGATAGGGATCACCATAGTCCGAGGGCCGCATCCAGACCCCGTCGCGGTCCATGGCCAGCCGGTCCGCGGCGGTCATCTCCGGGGCCATCAGCTTCTCGGTGAAGTCGGCGGCGGGGGCGACCAGCACCAGGCCGGCGATCCGCTCCGCCCGGACGGCGGCGACAAGGCAGGATAGCCAGCCGCCCATGGACGAGCCCACCAGGACCAGCGGCCCGCCGGTCAGGTGATCAATCACCGCCAGGGCGTCCTCGCGCCAGCGGCTGATGGTCCCCTTCACGAAGTCGCCGCTGGATTCACCATGGCCCATATAGTCGAAGCGGACATAGGCCCGGCCGTTCGCCATCGCCCAGTCGGCCAGGACCTGGGCCTTGCTACCGGCCATGTCCGACTTGAACCCGCCCAGCCAGACCACAGTCGGCCCAGCGCCCTCCACCTTGCGCCAGGCCAGGCGTTCGCCGTCCGGGCGGTCCAGGAATCCAGTGTCTTCGCGCATTGGCCCGCTTTACCTCACCGGTGGGTCGTTTATGCAAGCACCCGTGACCCTGCCCGCGAATTTCACCCTGCTCCAGGTTGTGCCGGAACTCGAGACCGGCGGCGCCGAACAGACCACCCTGGATGTGGCCCAGGCGGTGGTGCGCGCGGGCGGCAAGGCCCTGGTCGCCACCAAGGGCGGGCGGATGATCGCCCGGCTGGAGGCTGACGGCGGCAAGCCGGTGTTGATGCCGGTGCATTCCAAGAACCCGCTGGTCATGCTGGGCAACGCCGCGCGGCTGGCCGACATGATCCGCAAGGAGAAGGTCAGCCTGGTCCACGCCCGCTCACGGGCCCCGGCCTTTTCGGCCCTGTGGGCGGCGCACGCCACCCACACGCCGTTCGTGGCCACCTATCACGGGGTCTACAAGGCCAAGTCCGGCCTGAAGCGCTGGTACAACGCCGTCATGACCCGGGGCGACCTGGTGATCGCCAATTCCGACTACACCCGCGACCACGTCCTGGCCGAGCACGAGATCGATCCGGACAAGATCGTCTCCATCCCCCGCGGGGTGGACTTCAGCCGCTTCGACCCGGCCCTGGTGGCGCCCGAGCGGATCGCCGCCCTGCGCGAGGCCTGGGGCCTGAAGGCCGACGATCCGCGCACCGTCTTCCTGCTGGGCGGCCGCCTGACCCGCATCAAGGGCCACCTGTCGATCATTTATGCCGCCGCCAAGCTGAAGGCCAAGGGCCGCGACGACTTCCTGATCCTGTTCGCCGGCGACGATCAGGGCCGCACCGACTACCGCCAGGAGGTGGAGGGCGCGATCTCCGCCGCGGGCCTGAGCGATGCGATCAAGGCGGTCGGCCATTGTGATGACATGCCGGCGGCCTATCTGCTGGCCGATATCGCCATGTTGCCCACCCTCGTTCCCGAAAGTTTCGGCCGCGCCGCCGTCGAGCCCCAGGCCATGGGCCGCCCGGTCCTGGCCTCCAACCACGGCGGCGTCACCGAGACGGTGCTGCCGGGCAAGACCGGTTGGCTGGTCAAGGTGGGCGACGCCGACGCCTGGGCCCAGGCCATGGCCAAGGCTATCGACGTCGGGCCGGACAAGCGCGCCGCCATGGGCGCCCAGGCCGCCAAGCGGGCGCGCCAGCTCTATTCCAACGATGCGATGTGCGCGGCCACCCTCGCCGCCTATGAGCGGGTGCTCAGCGCCCGGGAGGGACACTGATGGCCCGTGAGATCAAGAAGATCCTGGTGATCAAGCTGTCGGCCTTGGGCGACTTCGTCCTGGCCCTGGCGGCGATGAAGAAGATCCGCGAGACCCACAAGAAGGCCCACATCACCCTCCTGACCACGCCGCCCTTCGAGGCCCTGGCCAAGTCCTGCCCCTACTTCAACGCGGTGGAGGTGGACGGCAAGCCGGAGGGCCTCGGCGGCTGGATGGAGCTGCGCAGCCGGATCAAGAAGGCGCGCTATGACCGGGTTTATGACCTGCAGACCTCGGCGGCCTCGGCGCGGATCTTCAACCTGCTGCGGCCCTTCCCGCCGGAGTGGTCGGGCAACGCCTGGGGCTGCAGCCTGCCCCACCGCAACAAGAACCGGGACCACATGCACACGCTGGAGCGGCACGCCGACCAGTTGAAGCATGCCGGCATCTGGCCCGACGCCCCTATCGAACCCGGCCAGGCGCCGCCGCCGGACCTGTCCTGGATCCTGCGCAAGGCCCCGGCTGAACGCCCGGTGGCCGGCGGGGTGCAGCCGCGCCCCTATGTGATCTTCATTCCCGGCAGCTCGGAGAAGCGCCTCGACAAGCGCTGGCCGGTGGAGAAGTACGGCGAACTCGGCCAGCAGCTCTACGCGCGCGGCTTCGACATCGTGGTGGTCGGCGGCCCGCAGGAAAGCGCCCTGGCCCGCCAGATCCAGCGCTATGTGGGCAAGGCCCGCGACCTGACCGGCCGCACGGACTTTGCCAGGCTTGCCATGATCGCCGCCAAGTCGGCCCTGGTGATCGGCAACGACACCGGTCCGGTGCATCTAGCCGCCGCCACCGGCGCGCCGACCATCGTCTTCTTTTCCAAAGCTTCGAACCCCGACCTGGCCGCCCCGCGGGGCCATGTCATGATCCTGCGCGCCGACGAACTGGCCGACCTGGATGTGGCCACGGTCGCACAGGCGTCGAATGCTTTGGCCAGAACGCCCGGCGCGGCTTGATAAGCCGGTAACCCGCGGTCATATACTTAAGCGACTCCCCGGGACGCCCAGCGTCGCCGGCTTGGTCGTTTGTTGGAACAGCTCACGGAGCAAAAGCCTATTCGCCGCCCCATGCAGGCGCCTCCCGTCAAAGACGGGCCGCGCATCAATGAAGACATCCGCGTTCCTCGCGTTCTCCTGATCGATCAGAACGGTGAGAAGCAAGGCGTCATGCCGACTTCCTCCGCGCTTGAAGCCGCCGAAGAGGCCGGCCTCGATCTCGTGGAGATCGTTCCCAACGCGGATCCGCCCGTTTGCAAGATCCTGGACTACGGCAAGTTCAAGTTCCAGGAGCAGAAGAAGAAGAACGAGGCGCGCAAGCGGCAGAAGGTGGTGGAGATCAAGGAGATCAAGCTCCGTCCCAACATCGACATCCACGACTACGAAGTCAAAGCCAAGGCGATGCATCGCTTCTTCGAAGAAGGCGACAAGGTGAAGGTCACCCTGCGCTTCCGCGGACGCGAGCTGGCCCACCCGGAACTGGGCATGAAGCTGCTGCAGCAGGTGAAGGCCGACTTCGAACCGGTGGCCAAGGTTGAGTACGAGCCCCGGATGGAAGGCCGCCAGATGATCATGATCCTGGCCCCGCGCTAGGCTTCAGTCTCATCCAACGACTTCAGACGGCCGCCCTCGGGCGCCGGCGGCTTCGGCTCCGCCACCGCCCGCCGTCTGGCCCAGAAGGGCGCCCGCGTCGTGATCGCCGACGTCCACGCCGATCGTGGCGAGGCGCTGGCCAAGGAAATCGGCAACGGCTCGGTGTTCGTGAAGACCGACATCATGAGCGAGGACTCCATCGCCGAGGCCGTGGCCGCCGCCGTCGCCCTGGCGCCCCTGCGCGCCGCGGTCGTGGTCCACGGCGGCCCGCCCGCCCCCGGCGCCACCGGCCCGCAGCGCACGGTCAACCGGGAAGGCAAGCGCCTGCCCCTGTCCCAGTTCGCCCACACCGTGAACGTCTATCTGAACAGCGCCTTCGCGGTGACCAGCATCGCCGCCGAGGCCATGGCCCAGAACGAGCCCCTGGAATCCAACCAGCGCGGGGTGGTGATCAACACCGCCTCCATCGCCGGCTACGAGGGCCAACCCGGCCAGGCGGCCTATTCGGCGTCCAAGGGCGGCGTCGTCGGCATGACCCTGACCGTCGCCCGCGACCTGGCGCCGCTCGGCATCCGCGCCATGGCCATCGCGCCCGGCACCTTCCTGACCTTCGCCTATTCCTCGCGGATGACGGACGAGCAGGCCCAGGCCCACTGGGGTCCCATGGTCCCCAATCCCCGCCGCATGGGCGATCCGGACGAGTACGGCATCCTGGCCGCCCATATCGTCGAGAACGACTTCCTGAACGGGACCACCATCCGCCTGGATGGCGCCCAGCGCTTCTAGGACCCGCTTGCGCGCGCCCGGGTCGCACGATCCGGGCGCAACCATCGCTTGCCCTGCCTCCCGGCCGCGCTTAACACCGGGAGTATTATGTCTGACTCCGAGCCGTATAAGGCCCCAGCGCGCCGCTTTGCGGCGGCGTCGCTGATCGCCGTCATTTTTATCAATATGTTGGGCTTCGGGATCATTGTCCCGCTGCTGCCCTTCTACGCCAAATCCTTCAACGCCCAGCCCTGGCAGATCGGCCTGATCTTCGGCGCCTATTCCGTGGGGGCCTTTTTTGGCGAGCCCTTCTGGGGCCGGCTTTCCGACCGCTATGGCCGCAAGCCGCTGCTCATCTCGACCATCATGGGCAACTGCCTCTGCTACCTGGCGCTGGCCTTCGCCCCCAATATCTGGGTGGCCTTCTTCATCCGCCTGGTCGGGGGCCTCGCCGCCGGCAACGGGGCCGTGGTCCAGGGCTATATCGCCGACGTGACCCCGCCGGAGAAGCGCGCGCGCCAGATGTCCTACCAGGGCGCGGCCTGGAACGTGGGCCTGATCATCGGTCCCTCGGTCGGCGGCTTCTTCGCCCACGAGAACATGGGGCCGGCGGGCTTCCGCATCCCCCTGTTCATCGCCTCGGGCCTGGCGCTGCTGTGCGTCATCGCCATCACCCTGATCATCAAGGAGAGCCGGGTCCGGGAAGAGGGCATCAGCCACCGTCCCAGCCGCTGGGCCGCCATCGGCGAGGCCACCAGCCATCCGGTGATCGGGCGCATGATGCTGCTGACCTTCCTGGTCGGCTTTGCGTTCACCGGCATCGAGAGCCAGTTCGGCCTCTGGTCCCAGGCCCGTTTCGGCTGGGGGCCGCGCGAGATCGCCGTCTGCTTCGCCTTCACCGGCGCGACAGCCTTCTTCTTCCAGACCATGGTCACGGGCCGGCTGTCCGAGCGCTATGGCGAGGGCACGATGCTGGCCGTCGGCATGGGGGTGACGGCGGTGGCCGCCGCCCTGCAGGTGGTCTCGGTGGGCGGTCCGATGACCATCGCCCTGATGTGCGTGACCGCCGCCGCCCAGTCGGTGGCCTTCCCGAACGTGGGCGCGATCATCTCGCGCACCGCGGACCCGCACCGTCAGGGCCAGATCCTGGGCCTCAACAACGCCATGGGGGCTCTGGCCCGGGTGGTGGGGCCGACCTGCGCCGGGCTGGTGGTGCCAGTGGTCCGCGACGGGCCCTTCATCCTGGGCGCCCTGGTGGTGGCCCCGGCCATCCTGCTGGCCCTGTCCGCCGTCCGGCGGGCGCCGGAACGGGGCGAAGGCCCGCCGCCCGTGGCCATGGGGCACTGAGCGTTCGGGGCGTACAGTCTTGCCATCGGCGGGTGTTTCGCGTAAGCACCCGCCCCTTCGGAACCGTCTGGCCAAAGGCATGCCAGGGCGGTTCATCAATACTCCAGAGGACGGGGCCTAACCGCTCCGACGTGAAATGCCGAAACTGAAGACGAAGTCGGGCGCCAAAAAGCGCTTCAAGCTGACGGCTACGGGCAAGCTGAAGGCCGGCGTCGCTGGCAAGCGCCACCGCCTGATCAGCCACAACGCCAAGTACATCCGCCAAAACCGCGGCACGAAGGTGATGAGCGAGGCTGACGCCAAGATCATCAAGACCTACCTGCCCTACGGCCTCTGAACCGGGAGTACTGACACATGGCTCGCGTGAAACGGGGCGTCGTCGCCCACGCCAAGCACAAGAAGGTTCTCGAGCAGGCCAAGGGTTTCTATGGCCGCCGCAAGAACACCATCCGGACCGCCAAGGCCGCCGTCGACAAGGCCGGCCAATACGCGTACCGCGACCGCAAGGTCCGCAAGCGGAACTTCCGCTCGCTGTGGATCCAGCGGATCAACGCGGCCGCCCGTCTGGAAGGCTTCACCTATTCCCAGTTTATCTTCGGCCTTGATAAGGCCGGGATCGAAATGGACCGCAAGGTCCTCGCCGAT
>CAZXVO010000093.1:13037-13787 GCA_964643835.1 uncultured Phenylobacterium sp.
ATATCGCCGGCGCCGATCCGACCGCTTTCAAGGCCATCGCCGACAAGGTTCGCGCCGCGCTGGCCTAAAGGTCGCGGGAGCCTCTAGCTCCCTCGCTTTGCAGAGCCCTCCGGCCGAACCGCCGGAGGGCTTTTTGCTGTCCTCTTTCCGCGCCCGTTTCACCCCTCTAAACGACACCGGCCATGACCGATCTGACCAAACTCGAAGCCGACCTCTCGGCCGCCGTCGCCGGCGCCGCTGATCTCACCGCCCTGGAGGCCGTGCGCGTCGCGGCCCTGGGCAAGTCCGGCTCTATCTCCGAGCTGCTCAAGTCCCTGGGCGGCATGAGCCCCGACGAGCGCCGCGAACAGGGGCCCAAGATCAACGGCCTGCGCGACCGCCTGCAGGGCGCCATCGCGGCCCGCAAGGCGGACCTCGAGACCGCCGAGCTCGACGCCCGCCTGGCCGCCGAGCGAGTCGACCTGACCCTGCCCGCCGCCCCCCGTCGCAAGGGCGGCGTCCATCCCACCATGCAGGTGATGGACGAGATGATCGCGGTCTTCGCCGAGATGGGCTTCTCGGTCGCCGAAGGTCCGGACATCGAGACCGACTTCAACAATTTCACCGCGCTGAACTTCCCGCCCAAGCACCCGGCGCGGGAGATGCACGACACCTTCTTCTTCAATCCCGACGCCGAGGGGACGCGCAAACTGCTGCGCACCCACACCAGCCCCGTGCAGGTGCGCACCATGGTGTCGCAGAAGCCGCCGA
>CAZXVO010000093.1:13797-15193 GCA_964643835.1 uncultured Phenylobacterium sp.
GCGGGAGATGCACGACACCTTCTTCCTGCCCGCCGACGAGAGCGGCGAGCGCAAGGTGCTGCGCACCCACACCAGCCCTGTGCAGGTGCGGGTGATGCACCGGACCAACGAGAAGCTGCCCTCCTGGATCGCCGCCGGCCAGGAGCCGCCGATCCGCGTCATCGTGCCGGGCCGCACCTTCCGGAAGGATAGCGACCAGACCCACACCCCGATGTTCCACCAGATCGAAGGCCTGGTGATCGACAAGAACATCCACATGGGCCACCTGAAGTGGACGCTGGAGACCTTCATCGCCCGGTTCTTCGAGACCGACGCGGTCGAGACCCGCTTCCGCCCCCACCACTTCCCGTTCACCGAGCCCAGCGCCGAGATGGACGTGAAGTGCGACCGTTCCGGCGGCGAGGTGAAGATCGGCCAGGGCGAGGACTGGTTGGAGATCCTGGGCTGCGGGATGGTGCACCCCAACGTGCTGCGCAACTGCGGCCTGGACCCTGACGTCTGGCAGGGCTTCGCCTTTGGCTGCGGCGTTGATCGCCTGGGCGTGCTGAAGTACGGCATGCCGGACCTGCGCGACATGTTCGCCTCCGACGTCCGCTGGCTGGACCATTACGGCTTCTCGGCCTTCCAGGCCCCCAACCAGGCCTCGGGCCTGAGCTGAGCGGAGACGAGATCATGAAGTTCACCCTCTCCTGGCTCCGCGAGCACCTGGACACCACCGCCACCGTTCAACAGGTGGTCGACGCCATGACCATGGCCGGCCTTGAGGTCGAGCATGTGGAGGATCCCGCCTCCAAGCTCGCCGCCTTCTCGGTCGCCAAGATCGTCGAGGCCGTCCAGCACCCCAACGCCGACCGCCTGCGCGTCTGCCAGGTGGACACCCGCGACGGCCGCAAGGAAATCGTCTGCGGCGCCCCGAACGCGCGGGCCGGCCTGACCACCATCTACGCCCCCATCGGCGCCTTCGTGCCCGGCTTGGGCGTGACCCTGGTGGAGAAGCCGGTGCGCGGCGTCGTGTCCAACGGCATGCTCTGCTCGGCCTCCGAGCTTGAGGTCGCGACCGAAAGCGACGGCATCATGGAGTTGCCGGACACCCTGGCGGTCGGGACCTCGGTCGCTGACGCGCTGGGCCTGGAAGCCGTCATCGACTTCGAGGTCACCCCGAACCGCCCTGACTGGCTGGGCGTCGTGGGCATCGCACGCGACCTGGCCGCCGCAGGGCTCGGCAAGCTGAAGGACATCTCGGTCGCCCCGGTCGCCGGCAAGTTCGCCTCGAGCGTGACCGTGAAGCTGGACGACAGCGGCGCCTGCCCGGCCTTCGCCGGCCGGCTGATCAAGGGCGTGAAGAACGGACCGTCGCCCGCCTGGCTGCAGCAGCGCCTGCAGAGCGTCGGCCTGC
>CAZXVO010000094.1:0-15109 GCA_964643835.1 uncultured Phenylobacterium sp.
GGCGATAAATCGACTTGGGGCGGGCCCGGGCGGGGGGGGGGGGGGGGCCCGGGGGGCGGGGGGGGGCCGCTTGCGCCAGCAAGCGGTTGCTGACTCAGCAGTCCGTCGCTAGCGCGCCGGCCCCCTCAGCTCCTCCGGGGCAGCTCCCCCAGAGGGGGAGCAGCTATTCGACGCTTACTGCGCCGCCTGGGACTTCTTCGCCTCGGTGATGATGTAGGCGCGGATGTCCTCGGCGTCCTTCACCGACAGGGTCTTGGCGAAGCTGACCATGCCGTTGGCCCTGCGGGCCCCGTCGATCACCACCGATTTGAAGTTGTCGGCGGTCACGATCATCTGGGACTTCTTCAGGTCCGGCAGGTAGGCGCCCGAGGCGTTCGGGCCGTGGCAGACCTGGCAGTTCTCGTGGAACCGCGCGAAGCCGGCCTTGGCGTCGCCGCTCGAGCTCACCCCGGTCAGGTCAAGGGCGGGCACCTCATCGATCTCATAGGCCGGCTGGGTGGCCTTGCCGCCGAGCTTGAAGACCATCATGCGGCCCGGCAGGCGCTGCTGGTTGCCCAGCAGGACCGAGGCCGAGACCGGCCCGCCGCCGCCGTAGCCGACCAGGATAGCCACGTACTGCTCGCCGTCGATCTCATAGGTGGACGGCGCGGCGATGACGCCGTTGGTGGTCTTGTACTCCCACAGCACCTTGCCGTTGGCGGCGTCGTAGGCGACGAACTTGCCCTCGGCCGCGCCCTGGAACACCAGGCCGCCCGCCGTCGACATGATGCCGGCGTTCCAGAAGTAGGGATGCTCAACCGTCCAGCGGGGCTTCTGGGCCACCGGGTCCCAGGCCACCAGCAGGCCGCGGTTCATGGCCTTGATGGCCTTCAGCGTCGCCTTGTCGTCCGGCAGGGCGTTGGCCAAGAGGTTGGTGCCGACATTCCAGCCGTTCGGGTTGTACTTGAACTCGCCGACATTGGTGTAGGCGAAGGGCGAGGCCTGGGCCGGGATATAGACCAGACCGGTCTGCTGGCTGTAGCTCATCGGGTGCCAGTTGTGGGCGCCCAGCGGGCCCGGGAACTGCATGGACGGGGCGTCCTTGTAGCGGGCCCCGGGGGTTTCGATGGGCCGGCCGGTCTTCATGTCGACGCCGGTGGTCCAGGTCTGGGGCGCATAGCCCTTGGCCGAGATCAGCTTACCGGTCGCCCGGTCGATCACATAGAAGAAGCCGTTCTTGGGCGCCTGCATCAGCGCCTTGACCGGCTTACCCTCGATCTTCAGGTCGGCCAGGATGATGTGCTGAGTGGCGGTGTAGTCCCAGCTTTCGCCGGGCGTCGTCTGATAGTGCCAGACGTACTCGCCGGTGTCCGGCTTCAGGGCCAGGATGGACGAGACGAACAGGTTGTCGCCCTTGCCCTCAGAGCGCTTGAGGTGGTTCCAGGGCGTGCCGTTGCCGACGCCGAAATAGACGATGTCGAGGTCCGGGTCATAGGCCATGGAGTCCCAGACCGTCGCGCCGCCGCCCGTCTGCTTCCAGACATCGCCGAACCAGGTGCCGGCGGCCTTCTCGGCCATGATCTTGTCGCTGGCCGCGCCGTCGGGTTTCCCCTGCGGGTTCGGGGCCGTGTAGAAGCGCCAGACCATCTTGCCGGTGTTGACGTCATAGGCGCTGACATAGCCGCGCACGCCGTATTCGGCGCCGCCGTTGCCGATCAGCACCTTGTCCTTCACCACGCGCGGGGCGCCGGTGATGGTGTAGGGCTTGGAGGTGTCGGTGGTCTGGACCGACCAGACCTGCTTGCCGGTCGCGGCGTCGAGCGCGATCAGGCGGCCATCGAGGGCACCCACATAGACCTTGCCCTTCCAGACGGCGACGCCGCGGTTGACCACGTCGCAGCAGGCGTCCACCGCCTTGCCGCCGTCGACCTTGGGATCAAAGGCCCACTTCTGCGCGCCGGTCTTGGCGTCCAGCGCATAGACCTTGGACCAGGCGGTGGTGACATACATCACCCCGTCCACCACCACCGGCGTCGCCTCCTGGCCGCGGTTGGTGTCGAACTCGTGATACCAGGCCAGGCCCAGCTGGTTGACGTTGCCGGTGTTGATCTTGGTCAGCGGGCTATAGCGCTGTTCGTCATAGGTCCGGCCGACGGCCAGCCATTCGCCGTCGGCGGTGGCCTTGGCGAGGCGCGCGCCATCCACATTGCCCGCCTTGGGGCTGCAGGCGGCAAGGGCCGCGGTCACGGCGACCGCGAGGACAAGCTTGGTGATCTTCAATGGAGCCTCCCGACGGCCGTCAGTGCGGCCTTGGCGGCACTATGCCCCTCAGGCCTTCGGGCGCAACCTATGACGTGGCGGCAGCAGGCTTCCGATCCGCAAGCCAGGCCAGGGCCGTGGTCACGAGGTAGGCGATCAGCGCGGTGCGGCCAAAGCCTGCAGGGTCGCCGCTGCCCGGCAGGATCAGGGCCACGATCTGCACAGCAATCAGGAAGGTCGTGAACCCGAGCACCGGCGCCAGGCTCTGGCCCAGCCGTCCGCGCCGCCAGCCCCAGGCCGCCGCGCCCAGCCCCAAGAGGCCCATCTCCAGGGCTTCCTCGGGCACGGGATAGTTCCACAGGCCAAAGCCCACCTTGTCGCCGCCGAACCACAGCTCCAGGTCCGGCCGATGGACGGCCAAATCCCCCAGCCAGTGCGAGAACACCACCAGCCCGACCATCACCGCAGCGGCCCTCGGCAGCTTCAGCAGGACGCCGACCGCCACCGCCGCCGCCAGCGACCACAGCAGCGCCGCCGGCAGGCTGTGGGTCCAGGGCATGTGTTCCAGCACCAGGGGACTGCCCGGCAGGCTCTCGTCCAGCCGCAGCCGCTCTATCCCCGCCATCACCAGCCCGGACCAGGCGATGTCGACCAGCTGGGCCGCGCCCACATAGGTCCAGAGCGGCGCCCGCGGCTCCACAGCCTTGGCGGCCAGCGCCGCCGCATAATGCCCCACAAACATGGAAGCCCCCTCCCCTTGTTATGCAGAGAGTGAGCGCGCTTGCAGTGAAGCTGGCAAGCACCAGTTGCTCCCCCGCTGGGGGAGCTGGCCCGAAGGGCCTGAGGGGGAGTGTAGCCGGCCACTTGGTTTCGGAGCGCGGGACACTTGGTTCTGGAGTGCAGCTCAAATTCAACGTTAGCGTCAATCGACCCGCGATTGGCGATTGCGAGGGCGGAAGATCAGGTCGACCAGGAGCCCACTTAGCAGATAGGCGAAAACGGTCCCCAAGCCACCGAGGTGCAAGTCAAATCCGCCGATCAGAAATGCGGCCACCAAGAAACCTATGACAAATCTAATGGAGCGTCCGCGCACGAGCTTCCACCGCACAAGTTTGTCGCTCTCCCTGGCCCGGAACGCGGTGATGGCGGCGTCGACATCGATATTCCGGGCGGCAAGCTCGTCCGCTAACGCCAGCCGCGCCTCAGGTACTAGGGCGTCAATCTCCGTGGCCAGGGCAACGACCTCATGGTCGGGCAAAGCTCGATATCGCTCGGCGAATTCCAACTTCTCACTCATCAGTCCATCACCTCTACAGGCTAGCCGGAGACGCAGCCCAGCCACTCCAGCCTCCGAGGACCAGCTTGAGGCCCCCCAAGCATTCTGGAGGTCTCGATCCACGTCAGACTTGTTCTGGGGTCCACCAACCTCGACACACTCGTGATTTCCGCAAACCTCGCAATATTCATTTGGCAATCGCGGGGCGGCCGTGTCCGAGTTAGCTGTCGCTAGGCACAGGAGCCGGATAAGGGTCAGGCAGTTGATGATGCCCTGAGCCCGGGTGGTAGGGGGTGAGTTGGCAGAACCGCAGCCAAGGTTCTCCTTGGGCTGTCTATTGGGTTTCATCATGTTTTCCCTTCGGAGGAGCCCCTCGTCAGGAAAATACCCGTGCCCAAAGCCTAAGACGCATACCCCCGCCGAGCCCGCGGCCTCACCCCCTGATGATCACCTCCCTGGCCGCCTGGGCGCCCTTTCCGGCCAGGCCGTAGTGGGTGCCCACCGCCTCGATGTCGAAGCCTTCGAAGATCCGGCGGACATCAGGATGGTCGTTCAAGGACAGTATGAACCGCCCGCGAAGGCCCTTCAAAGCCCCTGCGAGCGCCTCGAACTGATCCCGGCCGAACAGCTCCCGGCCATAGTCGCCCTCGCTGCCGTAATAGGGCGGGTCCAGGTAGAACAGGGTTTCGGCCGTGTCGTAGCGGCTCAGGAAGGCCGCCCAGGGCAGCCGCTCCACCACCACGCCCGACAGCCGCTCATGAATGTCCTCCAGCAGAGGCCCCAGGCGCGTGGTGTCGAACCGGCCTGGCCTCCCTGGGCTCACCCCGAAATTCCGGCCGACCACCTTGCCGCCGAAGGCCGTGCGCTGGAGGTAGAGGAACCTGGCCGCCCGCTGCAGGTCGGTCAGGGTGTCCGGATCCACGGCCACGAGGCGCTCGAACTCGGTCCGGCTGGTGAGCCTGAAGTCCAGTTCCTGGCGAAAGTAGCCATAGTGCTCCTGCAGGACCCGGTAGAGCGTCCAGACGTCCTTCGACAGGTCGTTGATGACTTCGGCCGGCGGGCGCCGGCGGCGGCGGAAGAACACCCCGCCCATGCCCATGAACACCTCGGCATAGGTCCGGTGCGGGATCGTCTCGATGACCTCCACCAGGCGCCGCGACAGGTATCGCTTGCCGCCGATGTAGGGGGCCGCGGGCTTAGTGGGCCGCACGGCGGAAAAAGGGGGACTCGACTCCATGGGTACAACTTGCTCGATAGGTCCCGCCGGTCGGACCGGTGGCGGGACTGAAGGGGGTGCGCACCCCCGGACGTGCGGGCTCTGAGCCCCGCGGTTCTGGGCGTTGGCGCGCCCAGGCCCCCGTCATTTCTTAGGGGGAATTTCGGTGTCCGAGCTGTCTCTGATCCGCGAGCAAATTAAACAGCTCGAACTGGAACACAGGAGGCTGGAGCGGAAGGAACGCGCCTACTTCAGTCAACGCGACGCCGCTCGACTTGCGGAGCTGAATGACAAACTCGCGGAGCTGCGTCGCGAAGAGGTCAGGTTGTTGGATGGCGATACGGTCGCGACGCGCCAGCACGAACTTGCCCAACGGTCCTTCTGGTTTCAGCGCCTCAACACCTCCCTCGCCATCGCCCACGGCGCTGGCTTCGCGGCCGTGGCCTCACACCTCTTCGACCCCAACACCACAGCGGCTTCCGCTGGCCTCAGCCTTCCAGCCATGACCACGTTTGGACTCGGGGCGTTGGTCGCCGGGGCGATCCCGCTACCCCTGGCCTACGAGAAGCGCCCGGTAGCGACCTGGCTGATGGCGATCGCCGCCGGCCTCTTCGTCATGGCTGTCGGCCTGGCGACCTACGGCGCCGGCCTTAAAGCCTTTGGTCACGTCTGGATCTGGCAGCCCTAAGCGGGCTTGCCCTGGTTGTCCCAGATCGACTGGACCGTGGAGCACTTGGAGAAGTCCGTCGCGTCGGCCGACATGATCACCGGATAACCCTCCGGATGCTCCACGGACGGGACGGTGACGATGATGTTGCCGGTGGGCTGGCCTTCGCCGTCCAGCTCGGGCTCCTCGTCCCAGGTGTAGGTGAAAGACTTCTGCATGGGGGCTCCTTAGGCCGTCGTGCGAACAGAGGTGGCGTTGATGATGGTCGAGGCCGTGGCCTGGGCCTCATTCATCTGGATGGTCCAGTTGGCCGCCTGGGCGGCCTGATCCAGCCCCCGCGCCGGCAGGACGAGGTCAAGCACTTCGCCCGCCTTGACCTTGATGCGCCGGCGGACCGTACCGGCCGTCGCGTCGCGCAGGAGATAGCGGTGGTCGACCGAGTCCTGGTTATCGATGTTGACGGCCACCAGGGTGTGGCGGATCGAGGCCACCGAGGCGATCAGGGTCGTTTCGCCGGTGGTCGAGAGGGTCACTGTGGGCTGGTCCTGGGACTGTGGGTTGCCCAGCAGGCCCATCACCGGCCGACCAGCCAAGTCTTGCTGAACGATGGAGCCCCGCCCCGAAGTGACGGCAGCCGGTCCCCCAGCCGTCGAGACCGCGGCGCCTGCGATCCCGACGGGGTTGCCGGGGCTGCCGGAAGCGTTGCTGGCGTAGGCGCCCTGCATCGGGACCGCCGCAGTCCCCGCCGGCAGCGCGCTGCTCACCAGATTGACCGGCACGCCCTTGTTGGGGTTCTGGTCGCCACGCCCTGTGGCCAATTCGACGGTCAGCTCCTGCACATCGCAGATCAAGGTCCGCAGGATCGACACGGTGGTGCTGGTGGCCGGGGCGGCATTGTTCCTGAACCGCAGGCGCAGCTTATAGGGCTTGTTGGGATCCGGAACCTGGCGGGAGAGCCGCAAGGGCGCCGAGTTCTTGGCCGCCACGGTGTCGGCGGCGACCTCGGACAGCATCGTGTCCATCGCCCGGAATTCCAGGGTCAGGTCCAGTGGGGCGGCGACCTTTGAGACGCCGGCAGTCGTGCTTACGCTGCTGTTGGCCGGGCTGTCGTCGCAGGTGGCCTCCAGCTGGACGTGGCCCGCCGAGGTGCTGCCGCCGATATAGGCGCCGCCACGGTTACGGACCTCGCCCGCGACACTCGCATGCGGGACCAGGGCGCCCGTGGCGGCGTCACACTCAACCAGCTCGAAGAACACGTCGTTGGCGGCCAGGCGCTGGGAGAACTGGATCACCGCATAGAGGTCGAGCGGGATCGAGAAGGTCTTCTTGGACACCAGCCACAGCTCGGCGAGGGCCGTGGTGCCCATCACCACTGACAGGACCGAGTTGTTGACCGAATAGGTGATCCCAGTGACGCCGGAACCGTTCAGGGGCGAGCCGGCGCCATAGACACCGCCGTCGTAGACCTCCCAGAGGCTGGGATCCAAAGCCAGGGCGCCGAAGTCATCAACCCACTTGGCTCTGGTGGTGCTGACCGGCGTGACGCCGAAGCCGTCTGGCTCGATGACCAGGTCGCCAGGGGCGTCCAACGCCTCAATGGCGGCCAGCCTCTGCCCGGTCTCGACCGGCAGGAATCGGGTCTCGCCCGCCCTCAGGCGGGTGCCGGCGGCCTCGGTCGCGGTGGGGTTGGCGGCGGGTTCGGTGACAACGACAGCGCCCAGGACGCAGGTCAGCCGGGCGAAGACGCCACCGGTGAAGCCGCGATCACTCGGGAAGTCAGGCGCGACGCTGGACTGGACCGAGGCCGCGCCGATCGTCAGCGTCTCGCCCGGAGCGACGATATCGACGATCGCATCAGGGTTCAGATCCTGGCCATCGCCGGGATGCTGAGGGCGGACATACTCGATGCGGAGTTTGCTGGTCACGGGGGGCTCGGGAAGGCTTGCGGCGCTGAATCGCCGAGAGATAAGCCGGGAACCCGAGCCCTATGTCGCCAGTGACAGTTGTCAGTCAGGCCTTCAGGAGATCGCCGCGGCCGCGCGGAACAGATCGTCCACCTGGGCCTCGCTCAGCCCCAGCGCGCCGACTGCGGCGACCAGGATCGGATGATCCCGGTGGAGCTCGCTGACCTCGGCCCAGTAGATCCGGGTCTCTTCGGCGGCGGTGGCCATATAAGCCTCGACATCGTCCAGAAGGCCAGCCGCATTCAGCGCCAGCTTGGCCTGCATCCTGGAGACCTTCGCAGGCACCGGCGGCGGCGGGATAGGTTCGAAGGTCGCTTGGGCGGTGATCACACCCTCCTCAAGCGTCATGGTGTAGCCAGCCAGGCGCTCGCCCTGGGGCGGCTCGGCTAGCTCCACCTCCTGGATGCAGAACCGGGTGCGGTCCTCGGGGCCATAGGCGTCGACCTGGCCGGGCGGGTGGTTGATCTCGAAGGGCGCGGGCTGGCCGATGGGCGTGAAGCTCCAGGCCACCTCCTGCTCATCGGCGACGATCACCCACCAGGTGGTGGCGGGCGCGTTGCTCTGGAGGGCCACGGGCTCGCCGGCGGCGTCCAGGGTCGCAAGGATCGTGGTGCTCATCGCAAGGGTCCTAGAGATGATTGAAGCCGCCGGGGCGCGGATAGACGCAGCCGGAGGGGCCGAGATTGACCTGGCAGGAGGGGCCGAATTGGAAGGCGAACATCGGCCAGAGGTTAGAAGGCCCACTGGTCCAGGAGATCGTGCCGCCCAGCACGCCGTTCAGATAGATCTTGAGGGTCTTGGTGGCGCCGTCGAGGTCCAACGCGAAGCCAAGCACATCGCCGGACCCGGCAGCCGCCAGCGTCCAGCCGCCGCCCGTCGAGCCACCCGTCCAGCCGCTGTCCACCCACATGCCCATTGACGAGGTCGCGTAGAGGCCGGCGTTCGACCCGGAATAGCCGCCATAGGAGACGCTGGTCGCGACATCGTCGGCGATGCCCGGCATCGCATAGTTGCCGGCGAGCGTGACCTCCCAATACCACTTGCCGGCTGGTTTCGGGGCCGCGAGATAGGCGAAACAGGTGTCGGCAAACCCTGACAGCGCGTAGCCGCTGGAATTGGGCGTGATGGTCCCAGGGCCGGTTCCGCGGGTCAGGACCGGCGGCTTCACATAGCCGCCCATGAGCATGCGGTTGCGCAGCAGCATGGGTCAGCTCGGGCTCTTGGAGTAGTTGTAGCGGATCTTGCTGGCGGTCACGACGTCGTAGTCGATGTAGTCCTCGGCCCCGGCCGCCGTGCTGGCGGTCGGCGCGCCGCCCTCCCGCTTCCAGTTGGAGGCGAAGGCCAGGGTCCGGCCGCCCGTGCCGTCCTGGACCACGCGGATCCGGCCGGTCTGCCCCGGCTTGGCGTTGGTCGGATTGCCCAGGGTGCGATTGCCGCCCAGAGTGACCACCCCGTTGATCATGGTGCCCAGGTCGACCGCGATGGTGGCCGCGTCGGTCAGGGTGACCTCGGCCAGGGCGTCATAGGTGTCGCCCGGCGTCATCACCTGGGCCTTGGTGGTCCCGGTCCGCACCGCCGCGGCGGCCGCCGCCGTCACCGTGATCGTCCGGTCAGCTGTCATGTCGCCGCCGCCCGTGGCCACGCCCCCGCCCGTGATCTGGCGGGTTCCAGGGACCGCATTCGCAGCCGTGACACTGAAGATCCAGTCGGAGAAGCTGCCGGCGCCCGCCACCTGGGTCACGTTAAGGGCCAGAGCGCCCGAGCCAGAGGTGTAGCTTGTGATCTGGCCGACCATGTAGTTGGCCGGGTTGGCCTGCGAGGCCCCGATCAGCCATTGGCCGGCGACATAGGCCTTGCCTGTCTGAATCGTGAAGGCCTTAGCCCCGGTGCCGATGGCGACGTTGCCGCCGGTATGGGTCGCACTGGTCGAAGGCGCATTCACCGCGCTGGCCGCCGAGGCCGCGGCCGTCGCGGCGGCCGCCACGGCGTCGGCCGACTTGTTCACCGTCTCCTGGCCCACGGTCAGAAGGTCTGCCACCAGGCGGAAGAAGGCGATCCGGTGGCCATAGCCAGCCATCCCGCCGGGGTTGGTGCTCACCTGATAGGGGCTGAGGTTGTAGTACGGGTTCAGCGGCGTCTGATCGAGCCGGGTCACCGCATCGGAATAGGCGGTCATGCGAGGATCTCCCGAAAGGTCAGGGCGAGCGGGTTCTTGGTGGCGTAGATGAAGCGGGGCTTGGGCATGGACATCACCGCGGGAAAGGCCTCGCGGATCCGGCCTGGTTCGTCGTCGGCGTCGGGGATGAAGATCACCGTCCGGCCGTCCTGGGCGCGGGCGCCGGCGTCGAACCAGCGGCGCGCTTCGATCGTGGTCAGCATGTCGTAGTTGACGCTCAGCACCCGGCGCGCGCGGCGCACCTCAGTGAAGAACCGGCCGGACGGAGCCTCGTCAGTCACGCCTCGCGCATCGAGCCCCAGCTCATGGCCGCGCTCATAGTTGACCGCCGGGCTGAAGGTGTCGGCGATGAACAGCCCGCCGATATCGAACTCGCCGGCCGCGTTGGCGACGTCGTTGATCTCGATCCGGATCTTAGTCGCCAGCACGCCGGGCAGCGTCGCAAACACGTTGCGCGGGAAGAGGTCGATCTCGGCCGAGGGCAGCTGGCCCGTGAACCAGTTCTCCTCTTCGAAGGCCATGTCCCAGCTCTCGTTGATCGCGCCATAGGCCGGCAGCCAGGCGCTCTGATAGTCGGGCGTCGCGAAGGACCCGCCGGGGCTGATCACCGTTATCCGCCACGTCGCGCCCAGGCTCAGCGTCGTGAACATCAGATAGACCAGGTTCACCGAGCGCACGTTGGCCAGCTCGACTTCGAAGGTGGTGTTGGCCAGCGTGCCCACACCCAGGAACCGCGCCGGCGCGCCCACAAAGCGGCTGTCGGTCTTCAGGTGGTCCAGCGGCAGCGCAGGCGCGCAGTTGCCGCCGGTCAGGGTGGCGGTCAGCGCCAGGTTGGTGTCGGCGATCATGCCAAGCGCCATGTCAGCCCCACAGGGTCCAGACGGCCTGGTCGCGGCGGGGCCGCATGGGCTCCTCGGCGATCAGGACGTAGTTGTCGTTGAGGGAGAGCGGCGGATAGGTCAGCGCCACCGTGTCGCCCAGCTCGGCGGCCAGGCCGTCAATCTGCGACACCGTCACCCGCCAGATCCGGCGCGGCGTCCCATCGGCGCGCAGCCCGAACAGGGTCTGCAGGCTAGTGGCCAGGGCCTGGGCGTCGGCCTCGCTGCGCAGGGCCGTCTCGATGCTCAGGGTGCGCCAGGCGCGCGGGAACCTGGCCTTGACCGTCGCATCCGTCAGGGTCGCCCAGCGATAGGGCTCGGCCAGGCGCTCGGCCTCTGAGGTGTTCCGCACCGATGCCTTCAACTCGCCCGTCGAGAAGGTGGTCCAGATGCGGCCCCAGCCCACGCGGATTTCGCCGATCGGCGCCATGCCGGCGTCGTCGGCCTCGATGGCCAGCACCTGGTCCTCGCCGATCGCGGCGTCGGCGCTCACCGCCGGCGGCCCGAAGGGATAGGCCTGATAGACCCCGGCGCGGTCCGGCAGGATGGCGGTCAGGCAGGAGCGGGCAAGCCAGCCGATCAGCTCACCGGCGTTGATGGCCTCGCTGGCGAATACCCCGACCTTGGCGGTCGACGACAGGGCCGCGACCGAGGCCCCGATGCGGCCGCCTGGCACCCCAGCCTTGGCCAGCAGCTTCGCCGCGATCGGGCCGACCGTCTCCACATAGCCGCCGGCCGAGGCACCCTTGATGCCGAAGGTCAGGCCCAGGACCGGGCTGCCGTTGATCTTGACCAGGCCCCTGGTCAGGTTGGTGATGTAGCTGGCGGCCGAGGGTGTGGTGGCGTCGAAGACCGCGTTGGACTTGTCGCCCTCGTCGGCATAGCCGGCCGCCGCCCCGCCATCGAAGATCGCCTCCGAGCCCTGCAGGGCGCCGTCGCCCAGCTGGAAGACGTAGGCCCCTGCGTTGACCTGGATGGCCGGCAGGTGGGCGTCGGTCAGGTCGCCATAGGCGATGGGCTTGGGCCGCCCCTTCAGGCCGTCGGCATAGCCCTCGTAGAAGACGCTCACCCCGTCATTGCCGCCGGAATAGAGCGTGCCCTGGATGGCCTGCTCCAGCTCGGCCGGGAAGTCGTAGAGGTTGACCCGCACCCGGCGCGCCTGGCGCGAGCTGTGATCATATGCCGGCTGGCCGCAGAGGCCGTTCAGTAGCCCCACCGCCGCCGAGAAGGCCGTTCCCTCGGTCCAGCGCCAGACCCGCACCTCGTTCCAGGCGTGGCCCTTGTAGGCATCCAGCCCGCCGTCGGCGTTACTCAGGGTCATGGCGCCGGCCGCCACACTGGGCGTCAGCGCCATGATGTCCTCGAACAGCGCCCGCCGGAACGTGGGCGGTTCGGCCAGGCGGTCATCCCAGGTCAGGTTCGGGCGGTCGGCGTCGGTCGACGGGAACGGCCGCACCGGCCGGTCGCAGAAGCGCAGGGTCACGGCCGCGCCCGCTGGCGAGACCAGGTCCACCTCCACCAGGATCGCGGTCTCGGCCATCAGCCCGCCCGCGCCAGGGTGGCCTTGGCGGCCATGATCGTGCCGTCCCGGCGAATGTCGGCCAGCTGGTCGGCGCTGGCGGCGATGGCCGCGGCGTTCTCGGCCAGGCCCCCGCCCACGGCGGCCGCCAGGTTGTCGAGGGCCGTTTGAACCGCGCTCGAAGACGCCGCGCCGGTGGCCCGGATGGCCTCCATGGCGGTGTTGAGGTCAGTGCGCAGCTTCTCGACGGCGGCGACCACCCGATCGGTCTGGGCGCCCTGCACCTGGCTGTACATGGTCCCCAGGGCCGGGATGTCGGCCTGGGTCACCTTCAGGCTGGGCGTCAGCGCCTGCAGCACGTTGTCGTTGGCGACCTTGGTCAGCTTGGAGACGTCCAGCAGGGCCGAGAGCGGCTGGGCCAGGGTCGCCAGCTGGCCGGCCAGGCCGCCGGCCGAGCCGCTGATGCCGGTCAGGCCTTGGGCGTCGGCCTGCACCTGGCTGAACAGGGACAGCCGGGCCTGGGCGCTGTCAGTGGCGTTGCGGTCGGCCGCCAGCAGCCGGTCGGCATAGGTGGTGAACTGGCCGGCCGCCGTGGCGTCGCCGCCCTGGGCCAGGGCCAGGATCCGCTGATAGTCGGCCAGGGCCCTTTCGCGCTGGGCCGTCGGCGACAGCTCGGCCGAGGCCGACGAGGTGAGCGCGTCCAGCCAGCTGGTGATGCCCTTGCGGGCCTGGGCGAAGGTGTCGGCCGTCTCGGCCACCTGCTTGGCCAGTTCGTCCATCTGCAGGTTCTGCAGCAGGTCCAGCTGGGCCAGAGCGCCCTGGGTCAGGTCACCGCTGGCGATCAGCGCCTCGGCCTGGCCGCGCATGGCCTCGATCTGGCTGGCGATCTCGCGCCGGCCGGTCTCGAACTGATAGGCCGCCGGCGAGACGATCTTCAGGATGCCGTCTGAGATGCTGTTCTGCAGGGTCTGCGATGACTTCAGTCGGTCTGTGGCGCTGTCGACTGCCTCGCCGTACTTGGCCAGCACCTGGTCGAGCTCCAGGCCCTCCAGCCGCTCCAGCTGGGTGGTCAGCGAGCTGAGCGCCTCGGCTGTGAAGCCGGCCTCGGTGGCCGCGTCGATATAGCTGGTCCGCCGCTTGGCCTGTTCGGAGCCCAGCTGGTTCAGCTCATAGGTCTTCGGATCCGACAGCTTCAGGATCGCATCGGCGATGGTCTTGGGCAGGGCCTGGGTCTGCGACAGCTGGCCCAGTGCGCCCACGATGTCGTCGAAGCCCTTGCCGGCGGCCATCATCGACTTGACCAGGCTCTCCTGCGCCTGGTCGGCGAAGGTCGCGCCCTCCAGCACCGCCTTCAGCGCCGTCTCGGCCGCGGCGGCCGCGTCGCCCACGGCGCTGGTCAGCACCCGGCCGTCGGACAGGGTGATGTCGGTCCGGTCCCGCGTGCCGAGATCCAGCGAGGTGACGATGGTGTCCAGCTTGATGCCGGCGTTGCGCAGCATCTGCTCGCCGGTCAGGACCGCGTTGGCCGCATTGGTGGCCCACTGGGTGGTCTGATCGGTCCGCTTACTGCCGGTGATCGAGACCAGGCTGTTGTCGTCCAGCGTCGCCAGCGCGCCGTTGTTGCTGGGCTTGGACTTGAACAGCGTGCCAACGGCCAGGGCGGCGATGGCCGCGATGGGACCCAGGACGGCGGCGGAGGAAAGCATCGTGGCCACCGATGCGCCAACGGTCCCCGCGCCTAGGGCGGTGCCGACACTTGATGCGATGGCGATGTTCGCAGCGGACCCCGCGAACAGCGTGCCGGCCGCCGCGCCGCCAAGGCCGAGCGCGAGATCCGCGCCGCTATTCCCGGTCCCCAGGCCTAGCGACTTGCCGATGGTGGTTCCGATTCCGGCCGAACCCAGAACGCTAGCCAGCGTTCCGCCCAGCACGCTGCCGAAGGCGGCCTTGAGGGCGTCCATATTTCCGACGACGGCCTTCAGGATGACCTGGATCGGCTCCTTCAGGAACGTGTCATAGATCGCCTGCCGGAACTGCTCCTCGGCATAGGTTACAATGCTGTCGAGCGAGACCGCTCCGGACTTGATGAAGGTCCGCTCGAAGTCGCTGGCCAGCTCATCGATGACCTTCTTGCCCTCGGCCTGATAGGCCTCCCAAACCTTGGATGCGTCGCCAGCCAGGTTCTTCAGGCCATCCACGCTGCCGGGCGCCTTGATCGCCTTGACCTTCTTGAGATCCAGCAGGTCGACTGTCTTGGTCAGGTCGGCCAGGGCCGGCTTGGCGACCGCCGTATAGTCCTTGACCGCCTGGGTGTGGTCCTTCAGCGCCTTGGTCGCAGCGTCTGTTCCGGCCTGCTCTTGGATCCGCGCCTCGGCGGTGGCCTTGATGTCGTCGGCCATGTCGGACCAGACGCCCTTCAGCCCGGCGACGCTCTCGGCATAGCCCTTGACCCCGGCCTTGCCGACGCTGGCCATCGCGCCGGCGTGCTGGTTGACCAGGCGCGGCCAGCTCACCTGGTCCAGGGTCGGCGCGCGCAGCGGCAATCCCACGGCGGCCGCCGCGGCGTTGGCCTTGTTGATCAGGCCGTTCAGCATGCCCACCGCGCCGTTGACCAGGCCCTCGATGGCCGACAGGCCGAGGTTGGCTGCGGAGATCAGCGCATCACTGGCTACAGCTCCGAAGTTGCCGAACAGCTGGCCCAGGATGGCGACGCCGGCTCCGAAACCGCCGACCAGGCCGTTCACCGTGGCCTTCGCGCCGTTCAGCACGAACTGGTAGAGGTCGGACAGCCGGTCCTGGATCCAGGTGATCTGCGGGGCGAAGCGCTCCGAGACAGCCTTGCTGGCATAGTCGAAGGACCCGGCCAGCACGTCGCCGACCGTGATCCCCCGATCCTTGACCTTCTCCAGCTGCTTCTCGGTCAGGCCCATGCCTTCGGTGAGATCACCGTTGGCCTTGTTCAATTCATGGGTGGCGAGCAGCAGCGGGCCGCCGACCACGGCCGCGACCGCGCCGGCGGCCAGGACGAAGGGCGCCATGGGCGCGACGGCGGCCCAGGCCGAGGCGGCCACCAGGCGCAGCGCCCCAGCCATGCCGCCAGCCCGGGTTGAGATCGCGCCCAGGGTCTCGCCGATCTGCGGACCCTGTTGGATCAGGATCATCAGCGGGCTCATGC
>CAZXVO010000095.1:0-14979 GCA_964643835.1 uncultured Phenylobacterium sp.
GTGAAGGAGTGGCCGGCGCCCACCGCGCGGATCGGGCCGGGCGCCTTGGGCAGGAGGGCGGCGAGCTCGTCCTCGCTGGCCGGGGCGGCGCGCTGGGCGGGATAGGCGTGCTGGATGCCGGACCAGTTGCGCCACAGAAGGCGGTCGTTCTTGTCGAGGACCGGCGGGGCGGGCGGCTCGGGCTTTTCACGATTGGCCAGGGTCACGGCCCCCGCCCCGGCGGCGACCACGCCCAGGCTCCCGGCGGTGAGGGCGGCGCGGCGGGAGATCTTCATTTCGCGTCCTCCTTGTCGGCCATGAAGCGCACCAGGGCCTGCAGGTCGCGCGGGCCGCAGGCGACGCACTGGCCGAGCGACGGCATGCCCTTGTAGCCCTGGACAACGTGCAGCAGCAGGACCTCTTCGCCCTGGGCCCAACGGGGCCCCCAGGCGCGGGCGTCGTGGGTCAGGGGCGCGCCGGAGTCCGGATTGGTGTGGCAGGTCTTGCAGGCGCCCTCGTACAGCTTGGCCAGGCGCGCATCGGCGGGGGCGAGCTTCGCGGCTTCGGCCGGCGTAATAGGCTTGGGCCCGCAGGCCGCCAGCGCGGCGCAGGCGATGACGATGGCGACGATGGTCTTCAAGTTTCCTCCTGCGCGGGCTTTGCCGCCCGCGTCCCCTGGGGCGCGACCATGCCCGAACCGCCGCGGGAGGCAAGTGCGGGGCGGGGCGCGATGTCACGGCTGCGTGATGGCCCTTTCGCGGTCGCCCGGAAGCCCGCATGTGCGGTGCAGCTTTCCGAAGGTTCCTGAATGCCCGCCACTCGCGCCGACCGCTATTCCAATGTCGCCATCGTCCTGCACTGGGTGATCGCGGCGGGCATCATCTTTCAGATCCTGCTGGCCTGGCGCATGGACGACCTGAAGACCCCGCTGGGCTTCGCCCTGATCCAGCTGCACAAGTCGGTGGGGATCACCATCCTGCTGCTCAGCCTGGTGCGGCTGGGCTGGCGGCTGGCCAATCCGCCGCCGCGCGAGGTGGGGCTGAACCGCTGGGAAGCGACCCTGTCGAAGATCACCCATCTGGGCTTCTATGGGATCATGATCGGCATGCCGATCACCGGCTGGATTATGGTCTCGGCCAGCCGCATCACCATTCCGACCGTGCTGTTCGGCGTCGTGCCCTGGCCGCATGTGCCGGGGCTGGCGCACCTGGCGGAACCGGCCAAGTCCGCCTGGCGGGCCATCGGCCATGAGGGCCACGAATGGCTGGCCTTCGGGACCTATCTGCTCCTGCTGCTGCATGTGGCGGGAGCCCTGAAGCACCAGTTTTTCGACCGCGAGAGCCCGATCCTGGCGCGCATGGCGCCGGGCGCCCAGCCGGGGCGCTGGTTTGATCCGCGGCTTTTGATGATCGGGGCGGGCGGGCTGGCCGTCATCGCCCTGGCCCAGTTCGTGAAGCCGCCCCTGCCGGCCCAGGCGCCGGCGGCGACTACCCGGCCGATGACCGACGACCTGCCCGGGGCGCCGGCACCGGCGCAGGCGGCCGCGCCCGCCGCCCCTACGCACGCCCCTGCGGCCGCTGCGACCGAGGCGCCCTAGGTCCAGCCCCTGTCGGCCTGGAGCGTCGACAAGGGCTCCAGCCTGGCCTTCGCCACCATCTGGTCCGGCCAGGCCATCGAGGGGCAGTTCGAGCGCTGGACCGCCGAGATCAGATTCAGCCCCGACCAGTTGGACAAGTCCAAAGTCAAGGTCGCCATCGACCTGACCTCGGCCAGGACCGGCGACGCTCAGCGCGACGCGAGCCTCGCGGGTCCCGACTGGCTCGACGCCGACGCCCATGGCCAGGCGGTGTTCACCGCCACGCGGTTCGAGAAGACCGGTGAGGGTCGCTATGTCGCCCACGGTCAACTGGCCCTTCGCGGGGTGTCCAAGGCCTTCGACCTGCCGTTCCGCCTGAAGATCGACGGCGACAAGGCCCGCATGAGCGGTGTAACCAGCCTCGACCGCACCGCCTTTGGCGTGGGGCAGGGCGAGTGGCAGGCGACCGATCAGATTCCCGCAGCAGTGAAGGTGAGCGTGAAGCTCACGGCGACGCGCAAATAGCCGCGGCGGCCGAAGCCCTGCGCGTCGGCCGATTGATCCTGCTGCCCACCGAGACGGTCTATGGACTGGGGGCCGACGCTTCAAACCCTGCAGCGGTGGCGGCGATCTATGAGGCCAAGGGCCGTCCGCGCTTCAATCCGCTGATCAGCCACGTGGCCGATCTGGCCGGGGCTGAGCGGATCGCGGTGTTCGACGACCGGGCGCGCGAGCTTGCCGCGGCCTTCTGGCCTGGCCCCTTGACCCTCGTGCTGCCGGTGGCGCCCGACGGCCTGGTCTGCGACCTGGCCCGCGCCGGACTGGAAAGCGTCGCGGTCCGTTGCCCGGCGCACCCGGTGGCGCATGCGGTGCTGGCGGCCTTCGGCGGCCCGGTGGTCGCGCCCTCGGCCAACCGCTCGGGGCGGCCCAGTCCGACGACCTTCGCGGACGCCTTGGAGGAGACGGGCGACAAGGTCGGCGCGGCGCTGGACGGCGGGCCCTGCGAGGTCGGCCTGGAATCGACGGTGGTCGGGCTCTTGGACTCTCCGCGCCTGCTGCGGCCCGGCGCTGTGACCCGAGCCCAGATCGAGGCGGTGATCGGCCCCCTGGCCGAGGCCGAGGACGACGCCAAGCGCTCTCCTGGCCGGCTGGCGCGGCACTATTCGCCAGACGCGCCCGTGCGGCTGAACTCTGACCGCGCCGAGCCCGGCGAGGCCTATCTGGGCTTTGGCCCCGGCCTCGGCGATCCGGCCCTGAACCTCAGTCCGTCCGGAGATCTGCACGAGGCCGCCGCCAACTTGTTCGCCTATCTGCGCGCGGCGGACCGGACCCGGCCCTCGGCTATCGCCGTCGCCCCGATCCCGGACGAAGGGCTGGGCGAGGCGATCAACGACCGTCTGAAGCGCGCCGCCGGCTATGTGGGCTGAAGCGCCGGGCGGATGTCGGTGCGGGTGAAGTCGTCGCCCTTGAACAGCAAGGGCGCGTCCAGGGTCTTGGCCAGGGCGTAAGCGAAGGCGTCGCCGAGGTTCAGGCGCGCCGGATGGCGCCCGCGGCCAAATCGGGAATAGGCGCTCAGCACATCGATGGGATTTATCGGGGTCGGATCGACCTCAACACCCAGCGCCGCCAGCCAGCGGTCAAATTCCCGGGCGTCCGCGAAGCGACCGCGCCCCATGAGTACGACGCCGGCTTCAACCGCATTCGTCGGAGAGATTATCGCGGTCTCGCATCGCCCAAGAATCGCCAGGAAGGCGGGGGCCTCAGGCTCGCTCTCCGCGATGGCGACCAGGGCCGAGGCGTCGACGACGATCATTTCTGGTCAAAGCCCTCGGAGTCCTCCCAAAGCGCATCGAAGGCGGCCTTGGAGGTGTCGACCTCGCGCGCGTCCAGGCCGATGGCCCTTCTGAACCGCTCGGTCGCGGCGGTCATTTCCTCAAGTGTGGGGCGCTTGCGGGGCTTGGCCTGCTCCTCGGCCAGTCGCGCCTGCACCGCGGCGTCGATAGCGCCGGTCAGGGTCTCGCCGGTGAGCGCGGCCAGCTGGCGGGCGCGCTTCTCGACCTCGGGGTTCTTGATCAGGATCGCCATGATGGGGTTCCGGTATATATCGGAGTATATACTGGTCTCAGGCAGGGTGTAAGCGTAGTCTGCCGCCCATGACCAAGCCCGTTCCCGCCGATGTGCTGTCGCGCCTGAAGTCCGTGCTGGGCGAGGGGGGCTGGAGCCAGGACCCTGACCGACTGGCGCCCAAGCTTTTGGAATGGCGCGATCGCTGGACGGGGACGACGCCGCTGTTGGTCCTGCCGAGGACCACGGAAGAGGTCGCCGCGGTGGTTGGCATCTGCGCGGAGGCCAGCGTGGCGATCACGCCCCAGGGCGGCAACACCGGCCTGGTCGGCGGCCAGATCCCGCAGGGCGAGATCCTGTTGTCCACCGAGCGGCTGCGGGCGATCCGCGACCTGGACGCCTTTGACGACGTGATCGTGGCTGAGGCCGGGGTGACCCTGGCGGCGGTCCACGAGGCGGTGGCCCAGGTGAGGCGCCGCTTCCCCCTGGGCCTGGCGTCGGAAGGTACGGCCACGGTGGGCGGGGTGGTCTCCACCAACGCTGGCGGCACCCAGGTGCTGCGCTATGGGACCACGCGGGACCTGGTGCTGGGCCTGGAGGCCGTGCTGCCCAATGGCGAGATCTGGAACGGGTTGAAGCGCCTGCGCAAGGACAACACCGGCTATGACCTGAAGCAGCTACTGATCGGCGGCGAGGGGACTTTGGGCGTGGTCACCGCCGCCAGCCTGAAGCTGTTCCCGGTGCTGGTCAGCCGCGCCACCGCCATCGCCGCCGTCGACAGCCCCGAGGTCGCCATCCAGATGTTGGCCCGGGCCAAGGACACCGCCGGCGGGGCCGTGGAGGCCTTTGAGCTGATGGGCCGGCGCGGGATCGAGTTTGTGCTGAAGAACATCGCCGGCCAGCGCGATCCGCTGCCGCAGGCGCATCCCTGGTACGTGCTGGTGGAGATCGCCTCGGGCGAGCCGGGCGCCGCGGAGGCGGCCCTGGAGCGCCTGCTGTCCAAGGGTCTGGAGGACGGCCTGGTGCGCGACGCTGTGGTCGCTCAGACCGACGCCCAGGCCAAGGCCCTGTGGTCGATCCGCGAGAACCAGTCGCCGGGCCAGAAGCCTGAGGGCGCCACCTGGAAGCACGACATCTCGGTGCCGGTCAGCCAGGTGGCCCGCTTCATCGCCGAGGCCAGCGCGGCCATGGAGGCCTTCGTCCCCGGCTGCCGGATCACCGCCTTCGGCCATGTGGGCGACGGCAATATCCACTACGACGTGATCCGCCCCGACGGCGGGGACAACGCTGAGCACTCGGCCAGGCGGGACCAGGGCAGCCGCATGGTCCACGACATCGTGGCCCGCCTGGGCGGCTCGATCTCGGCCGAGCACGGGCTGGGGGCGATGAAGACGGAAGAGGCCCGCCGCTACAAGAGCCCGGTGGAGGTTGCGGCCCTGGAGGCGATACGGCAAAGCCTGGACCCGAAGCGGATCATGAATCCGCGCGTGTTCTTCTAGAGCCTGCCCCCATGCTGATCGTCCTGTCGCCGGCCAAGGCGATGAACTTCACGCCGCCCAAGACCGTGGCGCCGGCCACCATTCCCGACCTCGCGCAGGACATCGCCGAGCTGTCGCAGGTGACGCGCAAGCTCACCGTGCGCCAGCTGAAGAGCCTGATGGACCTGTCGGACAACCTGGCCACGCTGAACCGCGAGCGGTTCCAGGCCTTTGATCCGGCTCTGGAGGACGGGCTGCAGGCGGCCTTCGCCTTCAACGGCGATGTCTATTCGGGGCTGAAGGCGCGCGAGCTGGACAAAAAGGCTCTGGCCTGGGCCCAGGACCATGTGCGGATTCTGTCAGGCTTGTACGGGATCCTGAGGCCCCTGGACCTGATCCAACCCTATCGCCTGGAGATGGGGACGCGGCTGAAGACCCCGCGCGGCAAGAGCCTCTACGACTTCTGGGGCGACAAGCTGGCCAACGAACTGGACGTGACCCTCGCCCCCCACAAGGACCGGACGCTGGTGAACTGCGCCAGCGGCGAGTACTTCGGCGCCGTCGACCTGAAGGCCCTGAAGGCGCCGGTGATCAATGTCCGCTTCCTGGAGGAAAAGGACGGCGAGTCCCGGATCATCAGCTTCTACGCCAAGAAGGCCCGCGGGCTGATGGCCCGCTATGCCATCGACCACCGGATCGAGACGGCCGCCGACCTGAAGGCTTTCGACGCCGATGGCTATCGCTTCCAGGCGGGCGCCTCCGGCGAGGCCGAGTGGGTCTTCTCCCGCCCGCAGCCGCCGCCGGCCGGCAAGGCCTGACGCCCCATCGAAGCACCAACGACCATGAACTATTGTTCATGGATAGGTACCTTGCACCGCACGGTACCTTGCGATAGCCATATCCTTGTTCAAAGGAGACAGGCCTCGTGTCGGAAACGATCCAGGTACAGCTGAAGAAAGGCGTGCTCGAGCTCTGCGTGCTCGCGCTGCTCTCGCGCGGCGACGCCTACGCCTACGAAATCGCGAGCCGTCTCACCAAGGGGATCGAAATGGGTGAGGGCACCATCTACCCGCTGATGCGTCGCATGCAGTCCGACGGTCTGGTCGACACCTATCTGGTGGAGAGCAGCGCCGGTCCGCCGCGCAAGTACTACAAGCTGACGGAGGCCGGGCGGACGAGCTTCGCCGCCCAGCAGGCCGAATGGGCCGCCTTTTCGCAGGCGGTGAACGACATCCTGGGAGGGGCCCAATGAGCCGCCAGGTCTTCATGTCCAAGCTGCGGGAGGGCCTGCGCGGCCTGCCGCAGAAAGCCATCGACGACATCGCCGCCGACTATGAGGCGCACTTCACCGAGGGCGAGGCCGCCGGCCGCACCGAGGCTGAGGTCGCCGAGGCCCTGGGCGATCCCGCCCGCCTGGCTCGCGAACTGCGCGCCGAGGCTGACCTCAAGCGCTGGGAGGAGCAGCGGAACCCGTCCGCCGCCGCCAGCGCGATCTTCGCGGTGCTGGGGCTTGGGGCGCTGGACGTCCTGATCCTGCTGCCGATCCTCTTGTCCATCGCCGGAACCCTGTTCGGCTTCGCCATCGCGGCCCTGGTCTGTTTCGCAGCCGGCGCGGTGATCTTCGCGGCCGGGCCGTTCATCGCGGTGGGAGCGCCGATCGGGGCGCTGATGCTGGCGGGCCTGGGCCTGATGGCCGGGGCCAGCTCCATCGGCGCGGTCACCACCCTGGTGACCATCGCCTTCGTCAACGGGCTGGTCTGGTACGGCCGGCTGCACATGCGGCTGCTCAAGCCCGCGCTGGAACCCACGGGGGTCTCGTCGTGATCCGCACGCTCGTCATCATCGCCGCCGCCGGCTTTGTGCTCTGCATCGCCAGCTTCGCCGGGGCCTTCGCCGTCGCTGGGGGCCCGTTCTGGATCGAGAACGGCCGCTTCCACCGCTGGAGCTTCGAGGGCCACGCCGACCGCGACGGCTGGCATAGCCGGGTCGACCGTGGCCAGGACCAGACTGAAGCGGTCCAGAAGCGCGCCCTGACCTGGACCGGCGGCGACCGGCTGGAAACCGATCTGCCCGCCGACATCCGTTACACTCAGGATGCGACCACCCAGCTGACCATCGAGGCGCCGGACGAGGTGCTGAAGCACCTGGTGATCCGCGACGGCCGCATCACGATGGACGAGGACGGTGTCGACTTCGACCGCATCACCATCATCCTGCACGCGCCGAACGTCACCCGTTTCGACCTGTCGGGCGCCCAGCAGCTGACCATCGACGGCTACAAGCAGGATGTGCTGGACCTGCGGATCTCGGGCTCGGCGGACGTGACCGCGGTGGGTGAGACCAAGACCGTGAAGCTGGACATCACCGGGTCCGGCCAGGCCGACCTTGGTCACCTGGATGCAGACGCCGCCCAGGTGGACATCTCCGGCTCCGGCGAGGCGGCCATCGCCCCGCGCAAGGCCGCCGATATCCGCATCTCCGGTAACGGCAAGATCGACCTTCTGACCCGCCCGGCGGACCTGCGCACGGACATCACCGGCATGGGCCAGATCGACCAGTCGGACGACGGCCGGGACTAACCGGCAAGACCAGCCATTGACCTGAGGCCGAAGGCCGCCTCTCCTGCAACCTGGGAGGGGCGGTCGCGGTGGCATTCAGGAGGTGGTTGCTCAGTCCTTGGGTGTCGTCGTCCGCTGACGGCGTGACGGAGCGCGTCCTCACCCTCCTGCAGGTGGTCTCTGATATCGCCCTGGGCTTGGCCTGCCTGTCCGCATTCGCCGCGCTGATCTGGCTGGTGCGTCGCCGGCCGGACCTGATCTCGCGGCGGGTGGTCTGGCTGCTGGGGCTCGCGGCGCTCACCAGCGCCCTGTCCCAGTTCATGTCGGCGACCACGCCGGGCGCGCCGCCCTCGCTCATGGAAACCTTTGCGCGGATGGCCGCCACCGTGTTCGACGTGGCCGCGGCCATCGCCTTCTGGCCCATCGTCCCGCGCCTGGGCGCCATCCTGTCGCAACGGGACGAGGCCATGGGCGCCCTGGCCGCCAGCGAGGCGGAGTTCCGGGCCAGCTTTGAAGGCGCCGCTGTGGGCAAGACGATCGCCCATCCGGCGGACGGCGTGATCCTGCGGGCCAACCAGGCCTTCAGCCGCATGCTGGGCTACGCGCCGGAGGAGTTGGCCGGCGTCAACGCCTGGACCCTCAGCTTCGCCGAGGACCTGGAGCCCGACCGGGTGGAGTTCCGCCGCCTGCTGGCCGGGGAGACGGACGTCTATATCCGCGAGAAGCCCTATCGCCGCCGCGACGGCTCGCCGGTGTGGGCCAGGGTCTCGGCCACCGTGTCGCGAGACGCCGCCGGCGCGCCGCGCCAGGTCCACGCCGTGATCGAGGACATCGACGACCGCCGCCGGGCCGAGGCCGCCGCGCGCGAGTACGAGACCCGACTGCGCTTCGCCGCCGAGGCGGCCCAGATCGCCGTCTGGGAGATGGATTTCGAGCACAATGTCGGCAGGTTGGACAAGCGGGCCGCCGACATGAACTGGGGACAGATCCCCGCCGAGGTCTGGCTTCCCCTGGATGGCCCGGAGTTCACGGGCTGGGTTGCGCACATCCACCCTGACGACCTGCCGGCCAGGGACGCCGCGATCCAGGCCATTCGCCATGGCGCCCAGGACGTCGTGCAGATGGAGTATCGCGCGCGGCGTCCTGACGGCGCCTGGGGCTGGCAGTCCCACTGGCGGCTGATCACCGAACGCGATCCCCAGACGAACCGGCCGCTCCGGGCGCTGGGCGTGATCATGGACACCACCCAGCGCGCCCTGGCGGAGGTGGAGTTGCGCGCCGCCTTGGGACAGCGCGACCTCCTGCTGCGCGAGGTCTATCACCGGGTGAAGAACAACCTGCAGATCGTCGACGGCATCGTCATGATGCAGGCCCGGGCCCTGAAGGACGACGACGCGCGCGAGGCCTTGAAGGCCCTGCGCAGCCGCATCTACGCCCTGGGCCTGGTGCACCACCAGCTGATGACCTCGAAGGATCTCGAGACCTTCGAGCTGGAGCCGTTCCTGGACGAGCTGACCCGCAACATCCTGGACGGCGGCGGCGCGCGGGCGGTGAGCCTGGAGCTGCAGGTCGAGCCGATGCGCGCCGGTCTCGACTTTGCGATCCCGCTCGGCCTGTTGGTCACCGAGCTGGTCACCAACACGCTGAAGCACGCGTTCAAGGACGGCGTCGGCCGCATCCGGGTCACGCTGAAGCGCCGCGCGGACGGCCGCTATGACCTCATCGTGGCTGACAATGGCGTCGGGCGTCCTGAGGGCGGCGTCGCCCAGGGGCTCGGATCCGTGATCATCGCGGGCCTGGTGGCTCAGCTGGATGGCGAGATCGCTACGCACAACGACAATGGTCTTGTGACCGAAATCACCCTATCGCCCCCGGAGCGGACATGATCGAGACCCTGGACACCGAGCTCAAGAACTGCGTGTTGGTCGTGGAGGATGAGTTCCTCATCGCCGCCAGCCTCAGCATGCAGATCGAGGACCTGGGCATGGCGGTGTGCGGCACGGCCGACACCGCCCGGGGCGCCATCGACATGGCCATTCGCCATCGTCCGCGGGTGATCCTGATGGATATGCGCCTGAAGGGGCAGGAGGACGGGGTCGACGCCGCCCTGGCTATCCACAAGGCGGTCGGATCCAAGGTCATCTTCATTACCGGGTCACGCGAGCCTGCAACGATGGCGCGCATTCAAGAAGACCACCCCGCCGCGGTGCTGTTCAAGCCGATCTATGGCCGCCAGCTACAGACCGCCATCGAAACTGTGCTTGCGAGCTAGAGGCGGGCGGGAATTCCGCTAAGCTCTCCCGCAACGACAAAGGGGGAGGAAGCTCATGGCCAAGGCCGGAACAAGCGACAAGCAGGTGGTGCTGATCACGGGCACGTCCACGGGGGTTGGGCTCCATACCGCCATCCGGTTCGCCAAGGCGGGCTATGAGGTGGTCGCCTCCATGCGCGACACCTCCAAGAAGAAGGCCTTGAAGGAGGCCGCCAAGGCCGCGGGCGTGAAGGTGCGCGTCGACCGCCTGGACGTGCTGAGCCAGAAGTCGATCGAGGGCAGCGTGAAGCGCACCCTGAAGCGCTATGGGCGCATCGACGTGCTGGTGAACAACGCGGGCGCTGGCTTCCTGGGCAGCCTGGAGCAGACCAGCGACGCCGACCTGAAGCGCACCATGGGCATCAACTTCTTCGGGGTCTGGCACACCACCAAGGCGGTGTTCCCGCACATGCGCGAGCGCGGGTCGGGCCGGATCATCTCGGTGACCAGCGTCGGCGGCCTGATCGGCCAGCCGTTCAACGAGGCCTATTGCGCCGCCAAGTTCGCCGTCGAGGGCATGATGGAGGGTTTCGCGCCGCTCGCCCGCCGCATGGGCGTGGCCGTCAGCCTGATCGAGCCCGGCCCCATCAACACCGAGTTCGTGGCCAATGTGCGGGCGGTGAGCGAGGGCGGGCTCTCGAACTTCCAGCCGCCCTATGACGCCATGATCGCCAAGTACATGGGCTCGTCCGGCGACGTCTTCGCTCAGTTCGGCCAGACGGGCGACGATATCGCCGCCATCATCGTCGAGGCGGCGACGACGGAGCAGCCGCACTTCCGCTACATCACCTCGGAGTTCGCCAAGCAGATCGTGAAGCCCAAGGTGGCGGAATACACGGGCGACGCGGTGGTCGAGGCCTTCGCCGCCCGTCTGCAGTAGGGCGCCTCAGGAGAAATCCGGGCTGAACCGGATGTTGTCGCGGGCCAGGCCGTCGAGCACGACCTGAACCCCGCCGCTCTTGATCATCCATTCCAGGCGGTGGTCGCGGTACTCGCGCTTGAACAGGCCCTGCTTCACCAGCTCGGCCACGTTCGGCATGGCCGAGGCTGCAGCCGCCTGACCGGCTTCGGCGGTGGTGGCGGCGACGGAGGGGCGGGCGTTGGCGCGGGCCAGCCAGTCCGACAGCTTGGAGCCCTTGGCCGGCGGGCGGCCATGGCCGACGGAGCCGTTCACGTAGGGGACCACGGCAAGGTCGCCCCAGCCGAAGCTGTCGCCGTTGAACCAGGGCCGGTCGCCCAGCTGAGCCTCGAGCCAGGCATAGAAGCCGTTGGTCTGTTCGGTGGCTTTGGCCAGCAGGGTGTCGCGCAGCTCGCCCTCGGCGCGGCCGAACCAGGCGATCTCGGACAGGCCCCAGTTCATGGCCTCGTAGTGGGTGTCCATCACCTCTTCGATCATCCGCACCCGGGCCCGGTCGGCCGGGCTGGCGGGCAGGAGGGCCGGGGTCGGCCAGGCGTCCTCGATGTATTCCAGGATGATGGTGGAATCGAAGATCTCGACCCCGTCATGGACCAGGGCGGGGACCTCGGCGCGGGGATTGGCGCGGACGAAATCGCCCTGCGCGCCGCCGGCCCCCAGGCCGCCCGGCATCTGGGTCGTGAAGGCTTGGCCCTTTTCGCGCAGGGCGATCTTGCACTTCTGGGCGTAGGGCGAGAGCGGGTGGTCGTAGAGGGTGATCAAGGCGCTGTCCTCCTGCGGCCGCTTAGCGGGCCTTGCTCAATCTGGCGGAGCCGTCCGCCAGGGAAGTCAAACCCGGGGTTGACGGGCGGGCGCGGAATCCGGCCAATCGCCCCAACAACTGTTTGAACGGGGAAGAGACGACCATGGCCTACAAGGCGTTTGATCTGACGGGCAAGGTGGCCCTGGTGACCGGCGGTAATGGCGGGATCGGCTTCGGCATGGTCGAGGCCCTGGCCCAGGCCGGCGCCGACGTGGTGATCTGGGGTTCGAACCCCAAGAAGAACGCCGACGCCGAGGCCAAGCTGGCTGGGCTGGGCGTCAAGGTGATGAGCCAGGTGGTCGACGTCGCCGACGAGCACGCCGTGGCCGCTGGCATGGTCGAGGCAGTGTCCAAGATGGGCCGCGTCGACACCGTGATCGCCAACGCCGGCATCGGCGCCGGCGCCTCGTCCTTCTCCGAATTCCCCACCGAGACCTATCGCAAGGTCCTGGCCGTGAACCTGGACGGGGTGTTCTTCACCTTCCGCGAGGCCTGCAAGCACATGGTCGAGCGGGCGGGACAGGGCGACCGGGCCGGCGGTTCGCTGGTGGCGATCTCCTCGCTGTCGGCCCTGGACGGTGCGCCGCGCAACGAGGCCTATGCGGCCACCAAGGGCGCCCTCATCCCGATGGTCCGCGCCATCGCCGTGGAGCACGCCCGCTATGGCGTACGCGCCAACTGCATCCTGCCCGGCTGGATCGCCACCGACATGACGGCGGGCGCCCAGGGCAACGACAAGTTCAACGACGCGGTGATCAAGCGGGTGCCCATGCGCCGCTGGGGCCAGCCGGCCGACTTCGGCGGCATGGCGGTCTATTTCGCCTCGGACGCCTCCAGCTTCCACACCGGCGACAACGTCCTGATCGACGGCGGCTACGGGATTTTCTGATCGGATCGTCATCCTCCGGTCCCCGCGCAAGCGGGGATCCGGGGGACCCAAGCCGCCTCGCAAGCTGGATCACGTCAGCTTGGGTCCTCCGGATCGCCCTGCGGGCGCCCGGAGGATGACGGGGTATTGGCGCATTCCCCAGCGTCACGGTTTCCATTCGCCCGCCCCGGCGCCATCCTCCCGGCCATAAGACTTCGACCTAAGTCGTCGGGAGGAATTTGATGAGTCTGCATACGCCCCTTTGCGATCTCCTGGGCGTGAAGCGCCCGATCATGCTGGCCGGGATGGGCGGCGTGTCCTACGCCGAACTGGCGGCGGCGGTGACCAACGCCGGGGGCTATGGCGTTCTGGGCATGGCCGGCCGCGGCCCCGACTTCATTCGCGAGCAGATGCGCCTGGTGCGCAAGCTGACCGACGGCCCCTTCGGCGTCGACCTGCTGGCCGCCAGCCCCGAGAGCCTGACGGCCTCCGTGGACGTGATCATCGAGGAAGGCGCCTCCAGCTTCGTCGCCGGCCTGGGCGTGCCCATGCCGATCATGGAAAAGCTGAAGAAGGCCGGCCTGAAGGTCATGGTGGTCTGCGGAGCCGTGAAGCACGCGGTGAAGGCCGAGCAGGCCGGCTGCGACGCGGTGATCTGCCAGGGCGGCGAGGGCGGCGGCCATACGGGCCTCGTCGGCACAATGCCCCTGGTGGCCCAGGCGGTGGAGGCCGTGAAGGTCCCGGTGGTGGCCGCCGGCGGCATCTATGACGGCCGTGGCCTCGCGGCGGCCCTGGCGCTCGGCGCCACCGGCGTCTGGATGGGCACCCGCTTCATCGCCTCGGCGGAAGCGCACGCCGGCGAGCTCTATCGCCAGACCATCGTGGAAGCCTCGGACGAGGATACGGTCCGCACCCGCTGCTATTCCGGCAAGCCGATGCGGGTGCGCAAGAACCCCTATGTCGATGATTGGGAAGGCCGTCCGGGCGACATCCAGCCCTTCCCGATGCAGGCGATCCACTCGACCAACGCCGGGGTCATGGGCGGTATCGGCGGTCAGATCGAAGGCCTGGACGCCGACAGTTCCTGCTTCGCCATGGGCCAGTCGGCGGGCGGCGTCCACGACGTCCTGCCGGCGGCTGAAATCGTCGCGCGGATCATGAGCGAGGCGGAAGCTTCGATTGATCGGGTGGCCAAGCTGCGCGGCGCGGTGAACGCCTAAGCCTCAAACGACCGTCATCCTCCCGCCCCGCGCGCGCGGGGTGCGGGGGACCCAAGCTGAGTTCCAGGCTGGAGCAAGACCGCTTGGGTCCCCCGGATCGGCCTGTCGGCCGCCCGGAGGATGACGCATGTTTGGGATTAGGCGGCGAGCTTCGCGGCGATCTCGGCCACGTGCTTGCCCTGGAAGCGGGCGCCGTCGAGTTCATTGCCGCTGGGCAGGCGCGAGCCGTCGCCGCCGGTGATGGTGGACGCGCCGTAGGGGCTGCCGCCGGTCACCTCGTCCAGGCGCATCTGGCCCTGGAAGGCGTAGGGCAGGCCGACGATCACCAGGCCGAAGTGCATCAGTTGGACGATGGTCGAGATGATCGTGGTCTCCTGGCCGCCGTGCTGGGTGGCGGTGGAGGTGAAGACCGCGCCCACCTTGCCGTTCAGGGCGCCTTGGGCCCACAGGCCGCCGGCCTGGTCCCAGAAGGCCGCCATCTGCGACGACATCCGCCCGAAACGGGTGCCGACGCCGACAATGATGGCGTCATAGTTGGCCAGGTCCGCCGGGGTGGCGATCGGCGCGGCCTGGTCGAGCTTGTAGCCGGACTTCTTCGCCAGCTCTTCCGGCACGGTCTCCGGCACGCGCTTGATGTCAACGACAGCGCCGGCGGCGCGGGCGCCTTCGGCCACGGCCTCAGCCATGGTCTCCAGGTGGCCGTAGGTGGAGTGATAGAGAACGAGAACTTTCGCCATGGGGCGTCTCCTTGGGCGGGGGTGCAAGGGGCCGCCGGGGCCCCCCGCGGCGCGGGCCCCCGCCCGGGGGGAAAAGGAAGGGGGAGGGTTGGGGCTCAGAGGTTGTGCTTTAAAAAAGCTGCTATTTTATCAAGTAAGTCGGTCTTCATGTACTCAGGCGACGAATGGCCTGCATTGGGGATAAATTCCATTTGTACTTTCAAACCATTGGTTTTGTATTTGGAATAAAGTTCAATAGATTGATTAATAGGGACTTGGAGGTCTTGCTCACCGTGGACAATAAACATCGGTGGGTCGTTTTTATCCACTTGTAAAACGGGACTTGCTAAGGTCGCTAACTCTTTGGCTTGCTCCACGGGTTTGCCAAGGAGATATGCTAAAGCGGGGAGGCGTACATTTAAGCCGTGCGGGGTAGATTGGTTGAGGATGGTGAAAAAATTAGTGGGACCGTAATAATCAATCCCCGCCTG
>CAZXVO010000096.1:0-10332 GCA_964643835.1 uncultured Phenylobacterium sp.
ACGTTGTCGCGTTCCAGGTTCAGGGCCATGCCCTTCACGCCGGCCTTGGGGAAGGCGACCATTTCGCCGGCCTGGACGTTGTCGAGGCCGAACACGCGGGCGATGCCGTCACCGACGCTCAGCACTTGGCCGACGTCGGAGACGTCGGCTTCCTGGCCGAAGTTGGCGATCTGGGACTTCAGGATGGCCGAAATCTCGGCGGCGCGGATATCCATGGCTTACGCTCTCTTCAGGGCGAACTTGAGGGAATCGAGCTTCGAACGGAGCGAAGCGTCGAAAAGGCGGGAACCGACCTGCACCTTGATGCCGCCCAGGAGGGAGGGATCGACGCGGGTCGTAATTTCGGGATCGGCGCCGAGCGCGGTGCGCAGGGCCTGGGCGACGCCCTTGGTCTGGGCGGCGGTGAGCGGCAGGGCCGTCACGACCTGGGCGGCGACGGCGCCGCGGGCCTTGGCGGCCAGGGCTTCGAAGCCGGTGATCACCGCCGGCAGGGCCGAGACCCGGCCGTTGGCGGCGATCAGGCCCAGGAACTTCTGGGTGGTCGCATGGAACTTGGCCTTGGCGGCCAGAGCGGCCAGGGCCTTGCCCTTGTCCTCGGCGCTGAACGCCGGAGAGGCCAGCAGGACGCGGAAGTCCTGGGACTCAGCGCTCATCTTCTTCAGCGACTGAAGGTCAGCGGCCACAGCCGCGACGGTCTTCTCTTCGGTCGCCAGATCGAACAGAGCCTGGGCGTATCGGTCGCCCACATTGGAAGTCTTGGAATCGTCCGCCACTGAATTGTCCGCCCGGTGCGTAGGAACAGCCGCGGAAGGTTTGACCCAACCGTAGCCTAAAGGCTTGAAAGCGCTCGGAAAAGAACACTGGCCAACAGGACCCTGGAGGCCCCCTGGCCCTAAGCCGCGCGCCTGTTAGCACGCGATTTTCGGCGCCGCAACCGAACCGGCGCCCTTTGTCGGCCTTCAGGCCTTGTCCGGATTGGCTCCAGCCGGTGGGGCGCCCCTACGGAAAACGGCTGAAATCTGGGCCGCGACGCCGCCGTCGGCGGTCAGGACGCGGCCCCGGGCGAAAACGATGGTGCGGGTCGCGCGGTCCACCCAGCCCTCCAGGGTCAGGGCCTGGCCAGGCGTAACAGCGGGACCGTAGTCGATGCTGACCGAGACCGGCTCGGCGCCGGGACCGGCCACCTCGGCCATCAGGGGGTCCATCAGGACCGACAGGGGCGCTGGACCCTCGGGGACCACCGCGGCGCGGGAAAGGGGAGAAGCTTCGTCCGACATGAGGCGGGCCTCTTAAGGCCAAAGCCGGACCTGAGGGAGTCCGGACAAGAAAAAAGGGACGCCGTGGGCTGACGGCGTCCCTTCAAGTATGCAGGCTCGACTAAGGGTCGGCTGGGAGGCGCGCCTTAGCGCTTGGCGACCTGCGTGTTGGAGGCGGCCGCGTTGCAGGCCGAGATCTTGTCCGCGTCCAGGCTCTTGGCCGCGAGGGTGAAGGAGGTCACGGCGCCCGCCGTCTTCGCCACGGTCTTGCAGGCCGCGGTGGAATAGGTCTGAGAGGTCGGGGCGGTGGCGACGCAGGTGTCGCCGGCGCAGCTGAACATGGCGCCGCCAGCGATGAACTTGGCGGAGGCGGCCACCGGAGCGGCGAGCTTGGCGACGACGGCTTCGCCGGCCAGGGCGGGGGCGGCGGCCGACAGGCCGGCCACGGCGGCGAGGGCCGCGACGAGGGCTTGGAGCTTCATGTTGTGGTCTTCCAGGTTCGGGGAGGAAACGAACCCGAAAAGGGCTCGGCTTTGGCTCCCGCCGTGCATCGCCCCGGTATCCCCACCGTGACGCGACGTGAACTAAGCATCGCTAAGATAACGGTGTTAAGATCGAGCACAAGCTAATTTTTCGCAATAGCGATATGCGAAAACGCAGAGCTCCCCTTTGGGAAGGTTAATACAAGCCCCGGTCAATGGCCCTGGATGGCCGGACAGGTGAGCGCCAGGTCGACCAGGGCCTGCAGGGCCGCGTCGTCCCCGTGCCGCGCTTCCAGGCCGACATAGGTCCGGACCGGCGGACTGAGCGCCAGGGTGTTGGACATCGAGCCGTCGCCGCGCCCGCGCACCTGTTCATAGAGCACCGGCGCGCCGCCGGCCGTGAAGGTGGCGACACAGGCCGGCCGGGCCTCAGCCTTCGGCAGGGTTCCCGCCACGATGGCCAGGGCGTCGCCATCTGCGAACCCCGCGGGCGAGGGCGCGGGCCACAGAGCGGGATCGGCCGGATCGGCCCAGGTGGTCCCGGCCCCGCCACGGCCCCTTCGCCCCGGCGCATTGGTGTGCAGGCCGATCACCGCCTGGCCGTCGGCCATCAGGCCCGCCACCGCACGGCCATAGTCCGTGTCGCCCAGGGCGCGGTTGGGATCGCAGGAGACGGCGCAGGGTTCAGGCCACAGCCGGCGCCCGCCATTGCGGACCGCCACCAGCCGCCCGCCATGCTCAGCCACCGCCCTTAAGCCCACCCGCCAGGCCGCCGCCTCATCATCATGCGGCGCAAACCAGAAGGGCCCGTCCGGCCGTCCCGGATTGTCGACGACCACGAGCACAAAGCCCGACCCACGCACCTCGCGGGCGCTCAGACCGCCCCCAGCCTGGCCGCTCACCGCCAACAGTCCCGCCGCCAGGATCGCCGTCCACCCCATGCCTCACCTTGGCCCGGTCGCGCCGGCCTTGGAAATCAAGTTCGCGCGGCGCGGGACGCCTAACCCGCGCCCCATTCATCCCTCGTCAATCTTGTCGCGTGTTCCTTCGCGCTAAGCTATTCGTTCGCCACACGTCTTCACGAGGTTCGACAGGCCCCATGGCCAACGCGCAAGGTCCCCGCGGTCCCCAGAGGGCTGCTCGCACCCCCGCCCAGGCCGTCATCTATTGGGGCGCCGTCGTCGGCGTCTGGGGGCTGATCTTCCTGGTGGCTTTCTTCGCGGTGTTCGCGGTCGACCTGCCGGACACCTCCAAGCTCTACGATGTCAAGCGCCAGCCCTCGATCTCCTATCTGGACCGCTCCGGCGCCCTGGTGGCGGTGCGCGGCAGCCAGTTCGCTCCGCCCGTGGACCTGGACAAGCTGCCCAAGTACGTGCCGGCCGCCTTCGTCGCCATCGAGGACCGCTGGTTCTACTGGCACCCGGGCTTCAACCCCTGGGGCATGCTGCGCAGCGGCATCTATAACGTCACCCACAATGGCGGACCTTTGCGCGGCGGTTCGACCATCACCCAGCAGCTGGCCCGCAACCTCTTCCTGACCCCGAACCAGAACTACCGCCGCAAGGCCCAGGAGCTGATCCTGGCCATCTGGCTGGAAGCGAAGTTCTCCAAGAAGGAGATCCTCGCCCTCTATCTGAACCGGGTCTATTTCGGGGCCGGCGCCTATGGCATCGAGGCCGCCGCCCAGCGCTATTTCGGCAAGCCCGCCAGCCAGCTGACCATCGGCGAGAGCGCCCTGCTGGCCGGCATGATGAAGGGGCCGTCGCGCTACAGCCCGGTTTCCTCCACCGACCGGGCCGCCCGCCGCGCCACCGTGGTGCTGGACGAGATGGTCCGCACCCGCGCCATCACGCCGGACCAGCGGGCCGAGGCCTTCCGCACGCCGGTGCGGGTCAATCCGGTGCTGGCCAACCAGCGCGCCCAGTACTTCACCGACTGGGTGGACGACCAGGTCCGCAGCCTGGTCGGCGAGCCCACCGAGGATCTGGTGGTCGAGACCACCCTGGACCTGCCGATCCAGGCCGCCGCTGAACAGTCCCTGTCCCGCGGGGTTACGGCCGCCGCCAGCCAAGGGGTGCAGCAAGGCGCCCTGGTCGCCATCGACGGCGAGGGCCGGATCCGCGCCTATGTGGGCGGCGCCCGCTACGCCGACAGCCAGTTCGACCGCGCCACCATGGCCCAGCGCCAGGCCGGCTCGGCCTTCAAGCCCTTCGTCTACCTGACCGCCATGGAGCAGGGCCGCACCCCCGCCACCCCGGTGGTCGACGAGCCGGTGAAGATCGGCGACTGGGAGCCCAAGAACTACACCAACAAGTACCTGGGCCCGATGACGCTGGAGACGGCGCTGGCCCAGTCGATCAACACCGTCGCCGCGCGGCTGGCCAATGAGGTCGGCACCGGCAATGTCGCCGCCACCGCCCGCCGGCTGGGCATCACCAGCCGCATCCAGCTTGATCCGTCCATGGCGCTGGGCGCCGTCGAGGTCAGCCCGCTGGACATGGCCCAGGCCTACGCCCCCTTCGCCAATGGCGGCTTCCTGGCCCACGGCTATGGCATCGAGCGGATCCGCACCGCCTCGGGCAAGGTCCTGTACGACCACGGGGTCGACAAGCCAGAACGCAAGCCGGTGATCGGCTCACCGGCCCTGCAGTACATGAACCAGATGATGCGTCAGGTGATCGCGTCCGGCACCGGCACGCGGGCCCGGGTCCCCGGCTTCGACATCGCCGGCAAGACCGGCACCACCAGCGACTACCGGGACGCCTGGTTCGTCGGCTACACCGGCGGCTTCGTCACCGCCGTCTGGGTCGGCCGCGACGACAACACCCCGATGAAGCGGGTCACCGGCGGCGGCGCGCCGGCCGGCGTCTGGCACGACTTCATGACCGCGGCCCTGCCCCGCCTGCGCACCCAGGCCATTCCCGGCGGCACGGTCACCCCGCCTCCGGTGGAAGCCCCGGCCCCCGACCCCATCGGCGACCTCCTGTCCGGCAATCCCGCGCCCGCGGAAGCCCCGGCCGAGAAGCCGAAGACGGAAGATATTCCGTTCTGATCAACTCTGACGTCATGGCCGGGCTTGTCCCGGCCACCCATACGCACCTGAGTCCTCCGGCAGGCCAGCAGCGGCGCAGTTCGCGGATCAACACCTGATACGGAGTTCATGGGTGGCCGGCACAAGGCCGGCCATGACGATGCGGGTGGGATTAGCCCCCGAACGCGTGCAGCCGCGCCCCTTCCGCCCGCAGCCAGGCGCGGTGCGGCCGCTCGTCGCCCACCAGGGCCTTCACATGCGCCCAGAACCGCGGCCCATGGTTGAGCTCCAGCAGGTGGGCGCATTCGTGGGCGGCCACATAGTCCGCCACCTCGAAGGGGGCCAGAGCCAGGCGCCAGGAATAGCGGATCGCCGCCGGCTTGTTGGGCAGGGCGGGACGGCAGGAGCCCCAGCGCCCTTTGGCGTCCATGATGGTGATAGCCGGCAGCTTCGCCCCCAGCCGGGCGCAGTGATAGGCCGTGCGCTCCGTCAGAACCTCCAGCGCGCGGCGCCGGATCACCCGGATCACGGCCCGAGCGAAGGTCTCGCCCTCGCCGCGGGCAGCGATGCGGGCCGGCGCGTCGTCGGTGGCGGGGATGTAGCGGGCCGGATGGCTGGCGGCCTCCAGTCGGCAGGGCTGGCCGAACAGCTGGATGGTGACGCCGGGCGCGATGCTCTGGGCCTGGGGCAGCTCGGCCAGCCTGGCCAGGATCCACTCGGCCCGGTCATGGGCGAAGGCGGCGGCCTCGGCCAGTCGGCGGGGCGTGGGCGCGGTGGCCACCACCTCGCGCCGGGTGCGATCAAGTCGCAGGGACACCCGGCGGGCGCGGCTATGGACCTTCAGGCGCACGGCGACGCCGGCGACCTCCAGCCGGTCGCCGTCGGCATAGGCCCGCGGACGCTGAAACAGGGACATGGCCCCTAATTAGGCTGCGTTGGCCGCCTTTTCGACCCCGGCCTCGACGCGGCGGATAAAGGCGCGCACCCGGGGATAGATCTCCTCGCGGAACCGGCGGCCGTTGAACACCCCGTAGTGGCCCACGTGCGGCTGCACATAGTCCTCCTTCAGGGCCTCGGGCAGGGACGAGCACAGGGTGTGCGCCGCCTGGGTCTGGCCGATGCCGGAGATGTCGTCGTTCTCGCCCTCGACCGTCAGCAGGCCGATGTCGGTGATCAGCTCAGGCCGGACGGGCCGGCCGCGATGCACCAGCTCGCCCTTGGGCAGCAGGTACTGCTGGAACACATAGTCCACCGTCTGGAGATAGAACTCCTCGGTCAGGTCGAGCACCGACAGGTACTCGTCATAGAACTCCAGATGCTTCTCGGCCGAGTCGCCGTCGCCGTTCATCAGGTCGTTCAGGTACTTCAGGTGGGCGTCCTGGTGCCGCTCCATGTTCATCGACATGAAGCTGTAGAGCTGGACGAAGCCCGGATAGACGCGCCGGCCCATGCCCGGATAGGGCGGCGGCACGTTGAAGATCATGTTCGACTTGAACCAGGCGAAGGGCCGTTCCTCGGCCAGCTTGTTGGTCACGGTCGGCGACAGTCGCGCATCGATCGGCGAGCCCATGAAGGTCATGGTCCCGGGACGGCTCTCCTCGTTGTCCTCGGCCATCAGGGCCGCGGCGGCCAGGACGGCCGGGCCGGGCTGGCAGACGGCCACCACATGCGGGCGCGGGCCCAGGAGGCGCAGCATCATGCGGACGTGGTCGAGATAGTCGTGGAAGTCGAAGCGGCCCTCGAGCAGCGGCACCTCGCGGGCGTTGGTCCAGTCGGTGACGAAAACCTCGTGGTCCTGCAGGAAGGCCTCGACCGTACCGCGCAGCAGGGTGGCGTAGTGGCCGGACAGGGGCGCAACGATCAGCACCGCCGGCTCCAGCTCACGGCGGCCGGCCTTGCGCAGGTCGGCCATGTCGCGGCTGAAGTGGGTGAGCTTGACCCAGGGGCTGGACCAGACCTCGGTCGGGCGCACCCGGACCGGCTGACCATCGATCTCGACGCTGTTGATGCCCCAGTCGGGCTTGCCGTAGCGCCGGGTCAGGTTGGCGAACAGGTCGGCGCCGGCGAACATCCGCCGCCCCAGGTCCGAATCCTTGGCCGGATTGTTGTGCGCGCCCCAGAAATCTCGGGTCAGGCGAGCGGCCATCCGCAGCGGCGTCGAGGCGTAGTAGCCGGCTTCATAGAGCGAATAGAGCATGGGCGACCCCTGTTTGCTGCGGCGCAACATAGCACCGACGCCCTTAACAGAGTCCAGTCCCTAACGTTTCAGGTTGTCGCAGGGGTGCTTGCGCCCGTCAGCCGCGCATGGCGTTGGCCACCTGGGTCGCCACCTCGTCGGGGCCGATCCCGAACGGCAGCACCCGGTTGAACCGGCCCTTGGGGTCCATCAGGTAGGTCGGGGTCGAGTGGTTGATCAGGTAGTCCGAACCCGTCCCGGCCTTCTCATAGAACACCCGATAGGCCTTGGCGGCGACCGCCACCTGCTCCGGCGTGCCAGTCAGGCCGATCGTCCCCTTCGGGAAGGCGTCGCTGTTCAGGTAGGCGGCCAGCTGCTGCGGGGTGTCGCGCTCCGGATCGACGCTGATGAAGACGATCTGCAGGTCCTTGCCCTTGGGCCCCAACCGGTCCTTGGCCTGGGCCAGCACCTGCAGGGTGGTAGGGCAAACGTCCGGGCAATAGGTGAAGCCGAAGAACACCGCGGTCCACTTGCCCTTCAGCATCGACTGGTCGACCGGCTTGCCGGTCTGGTCCACCAGCTTGAAGGGGCCGCCGACGGTCGCCACGGGCTGCGGCGTGAACAGGCCGCTCTTCCAGCCGATCCCGACCAGCAGGGCCAGGCCCAGCAGACAGATGGCGACCAGGGTCAAATTCCGGCGGGACATGCGCATTGGCCTCTCGTCAGGCGACGCGATCTCGGCGATGCTCGCCCCTGATGGCTTCCCAACCCAAGCTGGCGTCGTCGAGACCAGCGGCCTCGTCCGGTCTCGATAGGCAAAGCCCCGCCGCCGCGCAAGGCGAACTCGCCTGGTCCTCAGGCGGGACGCAGCGCGGCCGGCTGCGGATGCGCAACCTCATCACCCTGCGCTGGATGGTGCTGGCGGGCGAGGTCGGGATCCTGGGCGTGCTGGGGGTCGTCTTCAACTTCCAGGCCCCCTACGCCATGTGCTTCGCCCTGATCGGCGCCTCGGCCTGGATCAACCTGCTCACCGCCGTGGCCTCCCCCGGCCAGAGGGTGACCGGCGCGTGGGCGGCCGGGGCCCCGCTGGGCTTCGCTATCCTGCACACCGCGGGCCTGCTCTACCTCACCGGCGGGATGGGCAATCCCTTCTCGCTGATGCTGATCGCCCCGGTCACCCTGGCGGCGGCCACCCTGCCGCTTGCGCCTGTGGCGGTGCTGGCGACCCTGGGCATCCTGGCCTCGGGGACCCTGGCGGTGCTGCACATGCCCCTGCCCGCCCGCGCCGGCATGGAGGTGGCGCTGTCGTCCAACTACCTGCTCGCGGCGGCGGCGGCGAACATCTCGGGCATTCTGCTGATCGGCGGCTATGTGCGCCAGTCGGCGGTGGAGTCGGCGCGGATGGCTCTGGCCCTGGACGTCACCCAGGCGGTGCTGTCGCGGGAACAGCGGCTCTCGGCCCTGGGCGCCCAGGCGGCCGCCGCGGCGCATGAACTGGGCACGCCGCTCGCCACCATCGCCATCGTCGCCAAGGAGATGTCCCGCGATCCGCCGACGCCAGGCGTAAAGGAGGACGCCGAGCTGCTGATGGCTCAGGCCGAGCGCTGCCGCGAGATCCTGCGCCGCCTGACCGAGACCCCCGACGCCACCGACGAGGTGCACGAACGGATGAGCCTGCTGCAGCTGGTCCATGAGGTCATCGAGCCCCACGCCGACCAGAAGGATGTGCGGGTGGAGGCCATCGTCACCGGCGCGCCCGGCGTCTCCGCCCCTGACATCTGGCGCATGCCCGAAGTGCTGCATGCGCTCACCTCCTTCGTGGAGAACGCCGTCGACTTCGCCACCTCCGAGGTGCTGATCACCGCCCGCTTCGACGCCCAGGGGGTGTCGATGGAGGTGCGCGACGACGGGCCGGGCTTCTCGCCCGAGGTGTTGGCCAAGCTGGGCGAGCCCTATGTGACCACCCGCCCCGGCGCCGAAGGCTCGCGGACCGGCCATGTGGGCATGGACCTGGGCTTCTTCATCGCCAAGACCCTGCTGGAGCGGACCGGCGCGCGGGTGACCTTCCAGAACGGCCGCCCACGCGGCGCCGTGGTCCAGGCTCGATGGACCAGATCGCAAATCGAAGTGGGTGCGCAAGCTTAGCCACAACAGCCACTTGCGAAGCGGCGCGAACCGACGACATCATGCGCTTGGAGCGCGTCTCGCGAGCTCTGCAATCGGAAGTAGACCATGGCTGATCTCTCCGCCGATATTGCGGCCCTGCCCGACAAGACCTTGCTGGTGCTGGACGATGACGCGCCCCTGCGCACCCGGCTGGGTCGCGCACTTGAACAACGCGGCTTCGAGACCACCCTGGTCGGCAGCGTCAGCGAGGCCCTGGCCGCGGTCCGCCAGGCCCCGCCGGCCTTTGCGGTGCTGGACATGCGGCTTGAGGACGGCACTGGCCTGAAGGTGGTCGAGGCGATCCGCGAGGCCCGCCCCGACGCCAAGGTCGTCATGCTCACCGGCTACGGCAACATCGCCACCGCCGTGGCGGCGGTGAAGTCCGGCGCCATCGACTATCTGTCCAAGCCGGCCGACGCCGACGACGTGGCCCGCGCCCTGCTGGCCCGCGGCGACGAGGCCCCGCCCCCGCCGGAAAATCCTATGAGCGCCGACCGGGTGCGTTGGGAGCATATCCAGCGGGTCTATGAGCTCTGCGGTCACAACGTCTCCGAGACCGCGCGGCGCCTGAACATGCACCGCCGCACCCTGCAGCGGATCCTGGCCAAGCGCGCGCCGCGCTGACCGCGCCATAGGGTGTCATCCCGGTTTCCCCGCAGGGGAAGACCGGGACCCAAAGACACCGATCTCTCGTGCAAATCCCCGCGCATATGGGTCCCGGACAAGCGCTTCGCGCTTTCCGGGATAACATCGGGGTTCAAACCTCCAGGCTGACCACCGCCACACCCGCCGCCCGCATGGCCGCCATGCGGCCAAACGCGATGGTCAGCGCCTTCCTGCGCGCACCAGCCAGGGTCGCCACCGGCGGCTCGCGCAGCACGGCCCCGCCGAAGGCGTCGGCGACGATCAGACCCGGGTCTTCCGGCAGGATATCCAGGGGAAACTCCGGGGCCACGGCGAAGGCGAAGCGGTCGCAATAGGGGCCGTACTCATGCCACTTGCGGTCGACGCGGAAGTCCTCGATCCCCGACTTCACCTCGATGATCATGAACTCGCCCCGCGCCGACAGGGCCATCAGGTCGGCGCGCCGGCCATTGGGCAGGCAGACCTCGGCCAGCGGCGTATAGCCCAGGTCGGCCAAGAGGCGCGGGGGGCCGCGCGGCCCCGGGGGGGGGGGGTGGGGGCGGGGTAGGGGAGACCCCCCGGGCCAGGGGGGGCATT
>CAZXVO010000096.1:10342-14885 GCA_964643835.1 uncultured Phenylobacterium sp.
GGCATTGGGGCCGGAACACCTGGGCCCGCGGCTTAACGCCCTGGGGGCCAATGTGGGGGGGGGCGCCGGGGGTCACCTGGGTGGTGATCTCGGGACGGGAAAGGGAAGACGCCAGGTCCATGGCGGAACTTTGTTCCGCCTTCGTTCTGGACGCAAGAGCCGAAATCAGTTCCGGGCCGGTTGGGGGAACTCGAGCGCGCTGACGTCGTAGCCCATCTGCTTGATGCGGGCGACGGCCTGGGCCTTGACGCCTGAGGCCAGGCTCGGCCGCTGGGACATGAGCCACAGGTACTTGCCGTTGGGCGTGCCCAGGATCAGCCAGCCCTGGTCGCTGCGGTGTTCCAGCACCCAGTACTCCTGGCTGAGCAGGCCCCCGAAGAAGGTCATCTTGAAGCGGGCGTTGGTCTTCGGATCCAGGACCTTGGCCTTGGCCTTCCACTCGGTCGGCGGGGCGCTGACCGAGCCGCGATGGCAGACCTGCAGCACGTCGAAGCCATCGGCCTCGCGCGCCCATTCGGAGATGCCGGCCTGGCAGTCGCGCTGGGTCTTGTTGGGCAGGCGCGCAACCTCGTACCAGCGGCCCAGCATCTTGGTGGGCTCGATATGCTCCTCGGGCTTGGGCGGCGTCACCGCGCCGGCGGAGGTCGCAGACAGGACGGCGGCGCAGAACGCGAGCAGCAGGATACGCATGGACATCATCGCTAGAGGCAAGCCTGGCGGGTTGGAACTTGAAACGCCCCGGGCGCGAGCCGGGACGCCCGAGAAACCCGCTGATTGAGGCGAGGGCGAGACCAATGGTCAAGCGCAGGGTCCGCCGCCGGCTCGGCCAGACGCGAAAACGCCCGCCGGACGGGCCGGCGGGCGCTCGCAGTTCATCTGGATCGGTCGCTGACTACTCGGCGGCGATCTTCACGGCCTTGAGGGCGCGATCCTTGAAGTTGATCTCCTGGAGGTACTTGATCCCCTCCTCGGCGATGTCGTCGCCGACCATCCGGTCGCCCTCGGTCTTCAGCTCCTCCATGTCCACATAGATGGCGTAGAAGCCGCGGGTGCGGTCGGTGATGATGCCGGCGTTGAGCAGGGTCTTCACCAGCACCCGGAAGATGTTGGTCTGCTCCTTCATGTTCTCCCGACGGGTCTCGTCGGTGATCATGGCGGCCATCTCGGCGATCACCTTGTCCGGATCCAGGCCGAACTCCTCGTACAGGTCGCGCTGCTGCGAGGGCGAGACGAGGTTGAACAGCAGGGTCTGGAAGCAGTGCGCCGCCCAGTCCTCGATGATCGCGTGCTCTTCCGGGGTCAGGTTCGGAATGGTCCGGTCGGCCCAGATCTTCCCGAACTTGTGGTGGAACGCCTCGTCGGTCATGACCAGCTGCATCAGCTTCTTGCCGAGCGGGTCATTGATATTGTTGAAGAAGGTGGCGAAAGCGCCCATGGCCAGGCCTTCCACCAGCATCTGCATGCCGATGATCTTCTTGTAGACCTCAGGCGAGCCGATGATGTCGACCAGCAGGGTCTTCAGGGTCGGGCCGCATTCCACCGGACGGCCCCAGCGGGCCTTGATGTACTTGGCGAAGGCGGTGACGTGGCGGGCCTCTTCGCGGGTCTGGTTGGCGGCGTATTCCTGCGCCCCCTGGTCCTTGAGCACATGGCACAGGCTGGCCGACAGGTTCAGCGCGCCCTGCTCGCCGTGCAGGATCGAGGAGAACGAGCGCAGGGCCTGCTGGTTGGCGAAGCGGATGCGCTGCTTGGGGTCCGACAGGTGGTTGGACACATAGTCGGTGCCTAGCGAGATGATCATGTTCTCCGGCAGGAGCATCTCGTTTTCCATGTCGAAGGGCTCGTCGAAGTCGATGTACTTCTTGTCGAGCGGATCCCAGAAGTGGTCGTGGGTGGCCGAGATGATCTTGTCAAAGGCCGTGGAGCGGTTGTTGTACCGATCCAGTTCCAGCATGGACTCGAAGTCGTCGGGCGCGACGGCGTCGTAGATGATGTCCTTGGTGATGTTGCCGTCAGCGGCCATCCGTTCGTCCTCCAGAATGCGCTTCGGCGGCTGGGCGCGCCGCCTGAATTTGATGTGGGTCAAGAACTCACAGGCGCAACCCTGAGTCAAGAAGATGACGCCAGCGTCACTTTCCTAACGGCGGATTAAGGAGCTTGGCCTTGGTCAGTCTTTCGCGGCCATGCAGGCTGCGAAGTCCGCGCCCTGAGGTTTGACGAGCGAGCCGTCCGCGGCTGCGAGCCGTGCGGTACGCATGAGGTCTTCTGCATCGGACGGTCGCCCGCGCGCCGACCCCACCATCCCACTCAGCTTCACCCCCCAGAAGACCGTGGCGTTCCAGGCTTCAATGTAGGCTGGATTGGTCTCGGCCGCCTGAGCTACCTGTCCGTAGCAGGCGGAGACAGCCGCAAACCTCTCATTCCAAGGGGTACCGCCCGGCAGGGTGTAGCGAACTGGAATGCGGACACGCCCGCCCCCGACCGGCGCTCCCTCGCCGTCCGTCGGCTGCATCTTGAAGAATCTTTGCAGGCGAAGAACGCCCTGGCCGATATTCAGGAATGGCGGGTTCTTGTCGATCACCGAACAGCCGGTCAGTTCGCCCGCTGCCGTGACACCGCAATCCAAGATGGCTGACCCGCCGGCGTTCACCCGTTGGGCCGCTTCAGGATAGGCCCTGGCCATATCGTCGCCGGTCGGTCGGCTGATCCACTCCGGCCGAGTGATCTGGCGGACAACGGCGGCGGGCGGCTCAGCGGCGTCGACAAGGGGCGTCACGTAGGTCTCCAATCACGGTAGGGAGACTAGGTCGCCGCACCTGATGATTGCAACGCGTGGCGAAGCTATTCCGCCTCGATGGCGTCGATGTCGTCGTCGGAGAGGCCGAAGTGGTGGCCGATCTCGTGGACCAGGACGTGGGTCACCAGGTCGAGGAGCGTCACATCGCCGCGCTCCGCCCACTCGTCCAGGATCGGGCGGCGGTAGAGGAAGACCATCGACGGCTGTGGGCTGGGGTCCAGCACCGAGCGGCTGGCCAGGTCCACTCCGTGATAGAGGCCGGACAGCTCGAAGGGATCCTCGATCCCCAGTTCCTCCAGAACCTCGGCTTCCGCGAACTCCTCCACCCGGAAGATCACATCGCCGGTCAGGCTGCGGAACGCCTCGGGCAGGTCGGCGAAAGCCTGTTCGGCCAGGGCGGCGAAGTCGTCCAGGCTGGGGGCGGTCCGCGGGCCATGGTCACTCATCGGGCATCACCAGGTTCGGGTTCTCCGGCAGCCGCACCTCGAACAGGCCGATGTCCAGGGGCTGCTGCGGCTTGATGGCGCGCAGGGGCTGGTGCGCCATGGCGTTCAGGGTCTCGGGCGGGGCTTCCGCGGCCTTGGATCTGCGGGCCTTGCGGGCCTGGGGATGGGCCGGCTCGGCCACAGGTCCGGGCGCCGCCGAGGCGGGCCGCCAATAGGTCACCATCAGCCGCCAGATGGTCCTGGTCGGATGCGGCGGGGTCGGCCAGCGGCGGCCATCGCGGTTCACCGGCGAGATCGTCGGCGGGGGCCGGCGGCCGGGGATCGCCTCCACCAGCTGGCAGAAGCGGTGCTCCGGCAGGACCTGGACCCGGGTCGCGGGCCGCTCGTCATCCACCCAGCCGGGATAGGCGTCCAGCGCCGCCTCGCGGCTTTCAAAGTCGGGGCCGACCTGGCCGGTGACGAAGGCCACCGGCTCGCCGGCCAGGCTGCGGGCCTGGCTTTCGCGCACGGCGGCGCCAAGGCTCGCGTCGAGCGCACGCTCGGGACTGGTCGCCACGGGATACAGGATCGCGGTCATGCGCCGATCATCGCCGAATTCGCTTTCGCGGCCTATGTTCCAAAAGATGATTCGCGATCTACGGGCACAGGCGTCGGAAGGGGCGCAATGAGCGAAATGCAGCTCATCCTGGCCGCCGCCGCGGGGGCGGTGCTGCTGGCCATCTGCGCGGTGCTCTGGGCCCTGGCCCAGAAGCGCACCAATGAGGCGCGCGTGCACGACCTGCGCCGCCAGATCGCCGCCCTGCGGGCCGGGGCCGAGACCGCCCAGGCCTCGGTCGAAGCCTTCGATTCCGCCCTGCTGGCGGTGGAGGACGGCCACGCCATCCTGGCCTCCGGCGATGAGAGCCTGGCCGCCTGCGCCCAGGCCCTGGGCGTCGACGATGGCGAACCGCAAGGGGTGGTCTCCGCCCTGATGCGCGCCGACCCTGATCATGCGCGGCGGCTGCGCGCCCTGTTCGAGCGCGGCGAAGCCTGCGCCTTCGAAGTCCGCGGTCCCTCCGGCGTTGTGGCGGTCGAAGGCCGCGCCGCCGGCGCCATGGCCTGGCTGCGCCTGTCCGCCGTGGCCGGCGACGACGCCGGCCTGCCCACCGCCCCGCGCTTCGCCGCCTTCCTGGACGCCCGCGGCCAGCCGGCCTGGATCGCCGCCGCCGACGGCAGCCCGGTGTGGGTCAACGCCGCCTGGCTGTCGGCCGTGGGCTGCACGCGCCTGGACGAGGCCGCCGCCCGCGCCGCCAGCTTCGAC
>CAZXVO010000097.1:0-14876 GCA_964643835.1 uncultured Phenylobacterium sp.
CAGCGCCCAGCCTAGCCGCAGCTTGGGACCACAAAGGGCACAAAGGAAGACAAGGAACACAAAGGCGCGCTGCGCGCGCAATCCAATCCTGATGCTCCCCTGTCAGAATCTGGATCCCTTTGTGTCTTCGTGCCCTTTGTGCCCTTCGTGTTGAAAGGGGGCCTCGCCGCCGGCGAGGCGGCGGGACCTGGACCACAACCGTGCAGCTGAACGAGGGACCCCAAGACCAAGTCCCAGGGTGATGAGGTCAGGGATGCGGCTCCGACCTCAAACCGCCGCCAGCGACGGCCGCGGCTCCAGCCGGTAGCCCAGCCCCCGCACCGTGGTGATGAAGGAGGCCGCCCCCGGCGGGTCCACCTTGGCCCTCAGGCGGCGGACATAGACATCCACCACATTGGTCAGGGGGTCTTCGTCCACCCCCCAGACATTGGACAGGATCCGCTCGCGGCTCAGCACCCGGCCCGGCGCGGTCAGGAACAGCTCCAGCAGCGCCAGCTCGCGGGCCGTCAGGGCGATCTCCTCACCGTCGCGGGTGACCCGCAGGGTGGCGCGGTCCAGCTCCAGCCCGCCGACGCCCAGGGTCCGGTTGGCCGCCGGCTTCTGGTCGCGGGGCCGGCGCAGCAGGGCCTCGATCCGGGCCAGCAGCTCCTCGAAGGCGAAGGGCTTCACCAGGTAGTCGTCGGCCCCCATCCGCAGGCCCTGGACCCGATCCTCCACCGTCCCCATCGCCGTCAGCATCAGCACCGGGATCATCACCCCGGCGGCGCGCAGGGTCTGGCAGACCTCGATCCCGGTCATCCGCGGCAGCATCAGGTCCAGTAGCACCACGCCGTCCTGGTCCAGCTCCTTGAGCATGCGGTCCAGGTCACGGGCCGCCTCCAGCCCGGCGGCGCCGTCGCGGGCCACCCGGACCTTGTAGCCCTCGGCCCTCAGGCCGCGTTCGAGAAAGTCGGAGACGCGGGCGTCATCCTCGACGACCAGGATGTGCATCAGGCGGGCTCCACGGTCGCAGTCTTCAGGGGCAGGACCAGGGCGGCGACCACCCCGCGACCCTCGGCGCTGTCCAGGGTCAGGACCCCGCCCTGGCGTTCGGCCAGGGTGCGGGCGATGGGCAGGCCCAGGCCGGTGCCGTCGGCTCGGTGGGCCCGGGCGCTGGCGGCGCGGAAGCCGCGCTCGAACACCCGCGCCAGGTCGGCCTCGCCGATCCCGATGCCCTCGTCGGCGATCTCCAGCCGCCAGCCGCCGTCGCCGGGGCCGGCGGTCACCCGCACCGACCCGCCGGGATTGGAGTAGCGGATGGCGTTGTCCAGCAAGAGCGCCATGACCTGCTGCAGCCTCTGGCCGTCGGCCTCCACCAGCACTGGCCCGTCGTCCACCTCGACCTGCAGGTCCAGGCCGCGCACATGGGCGAGCGGCGCCAAGGTGGCCAGGGCGGCGTCCAGGGGCAGGCGCGGATCGATCTCCGCCAGGTCCAGCTGCAGCACCTCGGCGTCCGAGCGGGCCATCATCAACAGGTCTTCGATCAGGGTCCCCATCTGCTGAGAGGCCTGGGTGATCCGCTGCAGGGCGTCGCGATGGTCGGCCACGGTCTTGGCCCCGCGCAGGGCCACCTCGGCCTCGCCGCGGATGGCGGTCATCGGCGTGCGCAGTTCATGGCTGATGTCGCCCAGCAGCTGGCGCCTGCGCGCCTCGGCCTGGCGCAGCTCGCCCAGCGCGGCCTCCAGCTCGCGGGTGCGCGCCGCCACCTGGGTCTCCAGGCTGCTGCGCAACTCCGCCTCCTGTTCCCGGCGGGCCGACAGCTCGGCGGCCATGTGATTGATGCTGGCCCCCAGCCGGGCGAACTCGCGAAACCCGCCCTCCGGCATGCGGTGGTCCAGCTGGCCGCGCTCGAACGCCTTGGCCCCGTCCGACATGGCCGACAACGGCCGGCGCAGGGCGCGCACGAAATAGATCGCCAGGATAAGGGCGGTCAGGCTGAGCGTCGCCGCCGCTGACCAGGACAGGAACCGCACCCGCGCCAGATAGAGGTCGGCGGTGCTCCGGGTCCGCTGCAGGATCTCGGTCTCGATCCGCAGCCGGTCGTTCAGCATCTCGCGCAGGTCGCGGCCCGCGCCCTTGTCGAACACCGCCTCGATCTGGGACCAGGCGGCGCGGGCGTCCCCGGTCGGGCCGCGCCTGTTGATGTCAGCCAGGGGCTCGCGCAGGGCCACCACGCTCTGGCTCACCAGCTTCAGGGCGTCGTCGCGCACGGCGCCCTCCGATGACACCAGGCCCATATCCCGGTCCATGGCCTCGGCCCGGGCGCTCAGGTCCTGCAGCCGCACAATGGTGGCGGCCATGGTCTGGCGCAGCATCTCGCCGTCACCCGGCGCATGGTCTGCGCCGATCAGGGCCCGCAGCGACCAGGCCCGCAGGCGTTGCTTGGTGGCCGAAAGCTCCCAGAACCCGCTCTGCAGGTCGCCAGCCACCCGCGCGCGGATCACCTGCTGATCGGCCCGGTTGGCGATCCACGCCGCCAGCCCACCCTGGGCCAGGGCCAGGGACGCCATCAGCACGAAGGCCACCGTCAGGCGCGTGGAAAACAGCGGCTTCAAGGGTCCCTCCCAGACGTCCTGCCCTAGATAAGCGACGAACGCCGTTCCGCCACCTCTCCGGCGCCCTCGTCACCTCAAGACTCCGTCTTCAGTCCCCCGCTCATTCCCACGCAGGCGGGACTCCAAGCCGGGCTAGCCTCAATCACCGTATGGATCCCCGCCTACGCGGGGATGAGCGGGGGGAGAGGGATCGGCCCCGACTGCAGCGCCTGGCACTGCCGCAGCTTGGGACCGCGAAGGGTACGAAGGACAGACGCTGGCGCCCGCCGTCGCCTAGGCCTATGTCAGGGGCCGCACACGAGACGCCCGTACACCAGACGAAGGAACCGCCCATGCCCTTGAAGGTCGCCGTCCAGATGGACCCCCTCGAGCACATCCGGATCCAGGGCGACACGACCTTCCTGATGATGCTGAACGCGCAAGAGCGCGGGCATTCCCTGTTCGTCTACACCCCCGACCGCCTGTCTCTGGAAGAAGGCCGGGTCTTCGCCCGAGGCCGGTCGGTCACCGTCCAGGACGTCGAGGGCGACCACGCCAAGTTCGGCGACTGGGAGCGGCGCGAGCTGTCGGAGTTCGACGTCGTCCTGCTGCGCCAGGATCCGCCCTTCGACATGGCCTACATCACCTCCACCCACTTCCTGGAGATGGTCCATCCCAAGACCTTGGTGGTGAACAACCCCACCGAGGTGCGCAACGCGCCGGAAAAGCTGTTCGTCACCGGCTTCCCGGGCGTGCAGCCGCCGACCCTGATCACCTCGGACACCGAAGCCCTCTACGATTTCCGCGCCCGGCACGGGGATATTGTGCTCAAACCTCTTTATGGCGGCGGCGGCTCCGGTGTCGCGCGCCTGCTGGCCGACGATCCAAACCTCGACGCCCTCTTGGACCTGCACAAGATGATCGGCCGCGAGCCGGTGATCGCCCAGAAGTTCATCCCCGCCGTCTCCAAGGGCGACAAGCGCATCCTGCTGGTCGACGGCGAGCCGGTGGGGGCCATCAACCGCGTGCCCAACGCCGGCCAGATCCGCTCCAACCTGGCCGTCGGCGGCCGGGCCGAGGCCGTCGACCTGACCGCCCGCGACCGGGAGTTGTGCGACATCATCGGGCCGGAACTGAAGGCCCGCGGCCTGATGTTCGTCGGCATCGACGTGATCGGCGACTATCTCACGGAAATCAATGTGACCTCGCCCACCGGAGCCCGGGCCCTGAAGCGGTTCACCGGTGTCGACGCCACCGCCATCATGTGGGACCGCGTGGAGCAGATTCGCGCCACCGCCTAGGATAGAGCCTCAACTTTTGGGCCTAGGTGACGGAAACATCTCCGTTTCTACTTAAGTTCCGGATTTGTTCTTGATCCGGCCCGGGTTGCGTGCTGAGGTTGTGGATAACATCACACCTCAGGGCGGGGGTTCCACAACCATGGCCGCGCGCGTCACCACCGTCGCCTTCCAGGGCGTCGAGGCCCGTCCCGTCGACGTCGAGGTCCAGCTCACCGGCTCCGAGCAGGTCTTCGTCATCGTCGGCCTGGGCGACAAGGCGGTGGGCGAAAGCCGTGAGCGGGTGCGCGCTGCCTTCGCCGGGCTCGGCCTGGCCCTGCCCGCCAAGCGGATCATCTGCAACCTGGCGCCCGCCGACCTGCCCAAGGAGGGCAGCCACTACGATCTGCCCATCGCGCTGGCCGTCATGGCCGCCATGGGGATCGTGCCGCCCGACGCCCTGAACGGCTGGGCGGCCATGGGCGAGCTGTCCCTGGATGGCCGGGTGGTGGCGGCCGCCGGCGCCCTGCCCGCCGCCGTGGCCGTGGGCGCCCTGGGGCTCGGCCTCATCTGCCCGGAAGCCTGCGGCGCCGAGGCCGCCTGGGCCGGCAAGACCCCGATCCTGGCCGCCCCGTCCCTGATCGCCCTGGTCAACCACTTCCGCGGCCAGCAGATGTTGTCTGCGCCCAAGCCCGGCGACATCGTCGAGGGCGCGGCCGCCCCCGACCTCAAGGACGTCAAGGGCCAGGAGAACGCCAAGCGCGCCCTGGAGATCGCCGCCGCCGGGGGCCACAATCTGCTTTTTGTGGTGACGTCGAGACCCCCCTGGCAAAATGTCCTTCTCGGCAGATTTCGCTCGGTGGCTGGGCGCGGCGCGGTCTAGGAATCACGCCGTGCTACCCAGCGCCCGCCAGTGAAGATGAAGCCGCCCAACGCCCCCCCATATGATGCCCGCTCGGTGGCGAATCTCTTGCTGGACATCGCGGACGCTCGCGGGATGTCCATCACCAACCTCGCGCTCCAGAAACTCCTTTACTTCGCCCATGGACAGTTCTTGGTGACCCGCAGGGCACCCCTAGTCAGCGGCTACTTCGAGGCCTGGAAGCACGGCCCGGTTCACCCACTAGTCTACGACACCTTCAAAGACGCGAAGGGCGCGCCAATCCAAAAGCGCGCGACGGGCTTCGACTTCAGGTCCAAGGCTACTCATGCGCTCCCGCCGCCTTCAGATCCGATTGCACGGGAGCACGTCGAGCGGGTTGTGATGCAACTCGGAAGGCTTTCCACGGGGCGACTGGTGGATTTGTCCCACGCTCCCAGGGGGCCATGGGCCGAGACTGTGAACAGAGCCGGAACAAGCGCGGTGTTGGGCCTTCAGATATCTGATAAGGTCACTGCAGAACGTTTCCGATTCTTGATGGTCCCGCTCAAGTCCGAGCCACCCGGAGGTGATCCAGTTGAAGATTCGCCGCTTGCCTGAAACCGACCTCGCCCGCATTGCCCCCATGGATCGGGACGCAAAGCTGCGAGCACTTCGGCGGCAGAACACCGGCTTCTCCACGAGCACCTACGACCCCGTCCGGGCTCAGACCTTGGACATCTACAATGCCAGGCCGCCGCTCTTCTCCGATCCCTCCGATACCGATTGGGCGACCATTGAGCGCCTGATCAGGAAGGCTGGCCGTAGTGAGTTCGAGCGCGAGAATAACGTGACCGTGGGGTCGCTTCTCTACAAGCTGATCCGCGAGCGCCACATCAGTGCAGTGCATCGGGATCACGGACGGTTCGCCACCCGGATCGGCGATGCGGTGCGCTACTGGGACAATGCGGTGCTGGTTGCGGGTGATGACCTCCTGATCCCCTTCCCGGACTACCGGAGGACCTTCACGTTGGGGGCCGAGGGTCGCCGGTTCGCAGCGTCGGTGATGCACCACAAGATCAGGACGCAGAACCCAGCGGAACTCGGCGAGGCAAAGTTGGCGGTCTTCGCGTTCCCACAGGTGGCGAACAGCGCCGAACGCATCGTGCGCATGATCGTTGTGCCGGACGACGAACTGTATTCAGCCGATGACCTCGCCGCGATGATCGCTGAGACCTACGACATGTGGGCGGAAGTGCTCACCGAGCGTGCACAAGAGGCACGGCGCTCGGGGACCACCGGAGGCCTCCTCTAGGTGGCCACCGCGGCATAAAAACACCGCAAATTTCCGAGCCGATATGAGCTGAAAGGACTGGCGCGGTTCCCCCCGTACCCCCGCGCCGCTTCCGTGAGCTAGGACTCTCCGCCAGACCCTGGCGTCGCACCTTGGGGGGTGGCGGCGGGCAGCGCCTGTTGCTGAGCGGCTAAGAGGAAATCCACGGTGTCCTTGCACGCATCGGCAGTCTGCACCATGGCATCCGCCATTCGTGGAAGCGCCTCTAGCGCCAGCGCTTGCTTCTTGGTCCACTCGCCCCAGCCCACACTGGAGTAGTTTGACCGGACCACATCTGCAGCGGTCTCTTCCTTCACCCCCAACGCCTCTAGCATGGCGCTGATCATCTTGTTCTGGGTGGCATCGATGGCAGGGACGTTGCGGTTTGCGGCGTCGATGAAGTCCCTGTGGGCCGCGCGCACCTTAGCGTGGCGACGAAACTCGACCGGGATCAAGGTGATTGCGACGCTATAGCCAGGGTCCGCCGGATTCGTCCGAGTGGCCAAGAGCTGGCGCAGGAGCATCTCCTTGCGATCTCGGCCTCGGTCGCGCGCCTGGAGCCACAGGGTGATCAGGACGGCAACTATTGGAGACACAAAGGTTGCCAGGGCTGCGCCGGGGTCGATTGGGCCGAATTCGGGCATTGGCTCTCGTCTTGGATGTTTCAGGGTAGCTTGCCACCAAGCCGCCCCCGTGCGGAAGGCCCTGAGGCGCTGTGTCCACAGTTGACATCCCCAGTCAGCTGATCATATCAAATCAAGTAACGACCGTTTGGAGTTTTGATATGGACGGGAAGTTCGTCGCCTACTACCGGGTGAGCACGGCTAAGCAAGGAGCGTCGGGGCTAGGCCTGGAGGCGCAGAAGGCCGCCGTCCGTCAGTACCTCAACGGGGGCTCCTGGGACCTCGTGGGCGAGTTCGAGGAGGTGGAGAGCGGCAAGCGCGCCGACCGCCCCGCCCTGGCGAGGGCCTTGGAGCGGTGCGAACTGACGGGGGCGACCCTGCTCATCGCCAAACTCGACCGCCTGTCCCGCAACTCCAGCTTCCTCAACAATCTGATGGAGCACGGGACTAAGTTTGTCGCGTGCGACATGCCCAACGCCAACAACCTCACTGTCCGCATCCTGGCCGCCGTTGCGCAGGAGGAGCGGGAGGCCATCTCGGCCCGCACCAAGGCCGCCCTGGGGACCATCAAGGCCCGCCTGGAGGCCGGGGAGGAACACGTCTCCCGGCGGAGCGGCAAAGCGATCAAGCGCCTGGGGAACCCTCGGGGGTTGACGGTCTCCCGCCCTGACCTGGGAACCGTCGCCAAGGTTGCCAAGGCCGACGCCTTCGCCGCGAAGTCCCTAAAGGAGATCGGGCCGATGCGGGCGCAGGGGCTCTCCCTGGCGGCCATTGCGGAGAGGCTCAACGAGATGCGGGCGGAGACCTCGCGGGGCAAGGCCTGGACGCCTATGGCCGTGAAGCGGGTGCTGGACCGGGGCTAGGTCGGAGCTTCAGTCCTCGAAGCCCCAAGGCCCATGACGGCGCTGCTGTGGTCGCGTGGCGCAAAGCGAACGGCGCGAGCACAAGGAGACGGCCAAGCACTTCGAGGTCTCCGAGGCGACCGTTAAGAGGTACTGCGCCGCTGATTAGCGTCAGAACGAGCTCCGCGCCTAAGGGAATATCTTCTTGGCGACAAGATCTACATCTTGAACTCGAAAGAATTCCCAATCCTCTACTTTGTATTTCTCCGCACCCTCCATGTCACTTATGTTGCAAGCAAATTTGTTCATGAAGTAACCGATTGAATCTGGGGCCGCCGGTTGCCAGTTTGCTGAATATTCGGAGAATGTATTGCTCTTCAGCGGAGTTCCGCTCTCGGCATATTCAACATATGATTTTATCATCATTTCATTTCTTTTGCAGTCCACATATCGGAGCTGCTTTTCCGTCTTCGCTCCGCTTTCAATTGGCTGCTTGTGTCGAAGGTAATACCAGACCTCAACCACGCTTCTTCCCGCTGCGGCGTCAGAGCGCGCGGTACTGCGATCCCCAAACACAATCATGTTGTTGGTGTCGCCCACGTACCACCACTCCCCGCCAAACGCCTTGTCAGCACCGCACAGTGCTACCGCTGCGAAAAGCCAAGCTAGTCTGCGCATCCCAAGCCCCCCAGGATTTAGAACCCCAAGCTAGGCTCTAGCTATCGGCGACAAACGGGCTTGGCGCAACCTCCGCAAGTTCCGACAATTTGGGGCTGTTCCGGCCAGACAACCCCGAGGTCTGCGGGCACAGGGCCTGGAGGTAGGCCGCGCCTCGAACCTATTCAGCACGTGCGATATCGACCCCGACGAGTAACGGGTTGTGCGTACGGGTCTCCGGCAGAGGAAGCGCCATCAGGGGGCTCCAGGCGCGCGGCGAATTACCCCCCACTATGGGACAACATCGCTAAGCCTCACCCAACGCCGAACGCCAGCGCCACTACCGCCAAGCCCACCAGCCGGACCCGCATAGGCCCGCCCAGCCCGTTACTGCTCAAGCACCGGGGCGCTATTTAGGTTGTCGTATAGGAGCATGGCGGCCTGGCGGCCCCGTCGCCCGCGATTTAGGTGGCCGTATAGGACACAGCCCTTCCGACCGCTTCGCGGAATACCCTGTCATATGGGACGGGGATGAGCCGGAGAGGCACGGCCTGACTTACCCAGCCATATGGGACGACACCGCGCTTCACGACATCCGCGCGCCCGGCGCTAGGTGTCTGCTCGTTTGCCTCAGCGGGTCGCGCTGCACCCGCCGAACTCAACAAGGAACCCCATGACGACCAACCCAGATGGCGCGCCGCCAGGGCTCGCCTCCCCTATTCCTGCGCCTGGACCTTCACGGGTCCCCGAGAGGCTCATCCAGCGTCACCGCGAGATCGCCGCACAGGTGAAGGCTCGCAAGCTGGCCAATGCCCGGAAGCTCGATGCAGAGCGGTCCCGGCGCAAGCGTGTCAGGCGGAAAGCCGCAGCCTTGGCCGCCACCGGCACTGGAGCCGTCCCAGCGAGCCCCGCCAGCGCCCCCTGAGGCCGCTCCTGGAGTGAGGCGCCCCAGCCCTAGCCTGGAGGCCCCGCGCCGCTCCACGGCCCCTGTAGGGACTCCTGAGAAGGGGTCGCTACAGGCCACCTTCATCACCAAACCTGAGACCTGAACATGACCCATGCGCCAACGCAGCGGGCTCGCCCCGACGCGCGCCATGTAGACCAATGGCGGACCCTCCGAGGGGAAGCTGGACGGGCGCTCCTGGAGACCGCCGAACAGACCCTCTCCAGCATCGAAGGCCCGGTCCGCCGACGACCTGATCAGCGGGAGAGCCGCCGCCAGTTGGTGGAGGCCCTTCTCGCCAATCTGGCCGAGGCTGCTCTAGTCCCCACGCCCCGCCCCGTCATCGTCCCCGAGCGCCTCCGTAAGCAGGTCCCCGCCCGCTATCGGCACCCAGCGTTCGGGAAGGCGGTTGGGCCGACCACCGAACTCCTCGCCTCGGCAGGGCTGGCCACCATGGACAAGGGCACCCGGAAAGGGCGGAAGGCCACGACCCTACAGCCGGGGCCGGAGCTGCTGCGCCTGATCGCCGACTTGGGCCCGTCATCGGCCAACCTGGGCAGGGCCGCCCGGCGGGGAGACCCCATCGTCCTCTCTGTCACCACCAGGGGGCCGAAGGGCCGCTCCTGTACGTGGGTGGACTACCGGGACACCCCGGAGACCAGGGCCATGCGGGCGGAAATGGACCGCATCAACGACCACCTGAAGACAGCACCTATCGCTCTCGCCGAGGGGGCGTCCCCTGTGGACCTGGATGACCGTTGGCTGTCCAGGCGCTTCAAGCTCCTGCCAGAGCAACCCGAGCGGTTCGATCAGTCGGGGCGGCTCTTCGGGGGCTTCTGGCAACCGATGGCCAAGGTGGACAGGGGCGGCCTCCTGATCGCCGGGGAGCCCTGCGTTACGCTGGACTACTCCACCGCCTTCACCCGGATCGCCCTTGCGCGGGTCGGCCAAGCGTCGGCTGCCAGAGACCTCTATGAGATCCCCGGCATGGAGGCCTTGACCCGGTCTCAGAAGAAGGCGGCGATCAACTGCCTCTACTTCACCAGGGCCGGGATGACGCAGTGGCCGAAGGACCTGGCCGACTTAGGGCTGTCCCCTGAGACGCTTCCTCCGGGCTGCACACCTAAGAAGGTCAGGGCTGCTGTCCTGGCCCACCTTCCATCCCTCGCCCCCTACCTCAATGAGGGTCTCGCGACGGATGGCCCCTTGGCGGGCTACGAGCTGATGCACCTTGAGAGCACTATCATGACCAAGGTCCTCCTCCAGACGGTGGGCCTGGGCTGGTGGGCACTGCCCATCCATGACGCACTGTTAGCCCCTGCATCCAGAGCCCTCGAAGCGAAGGCCCTGATGGAGGCCACTGCGGAGGAGGTCATCGGAAGACCCATCCAGGTCTCCTTCGATCCTCACCCTTAGAGAACACCCTCTACCCCCTCCCCCTCTCCCACTAACGCCCCCCTCACCTTGGAGCCCTTGCGGCACAAGGCGTTGCCGCGTGCACACCCATGAGCATGACACCATGACTTTCGACGACATCACCGCCCCCGACACGGTCCATTGCTGGGTCGATGGCTCCTGCCTCGGCAACCCCGGCCCCGGCGGCTACGCAGGGATCAAGGTCCTCAACGGCAAGAAGGCGAGGCCGATCCTGGGCTTCTGCGCCACCAGGACCACCAACAACGAGATGGAGCTGACCGCTGTCCGTGAGACGCTGCGCAGCTTGAAGCGCCCCGATCTCCCCGTGCTGATCCGCACAGACAGCCAATATGCGGTCCGAGCGCTAACCGAGTGGCTCCCCAAATGGCGCGCAAACGGCTGGATCAACTCCGAGGGCGAACCTGTGGCCAACCGGAGCTTGATCGAGGAAATCGCACAGATGATTGAGGCACGCGCCCCCAGCGCGTCCATCACCCTCTTGCACATCCCCCGCAGGGAGAACAGCGAAGCAGATGGGCTGGCCCGCGCCCAGGCAGAACGGGCGAAGTTGACCGAACCGCAGAGAGGCGCAAGCTAGCTTCACAGCTTTGCGACGTAACGGGGAAAACAATGGACGAGGACAGCACAGTGGCCCCGCCGACCAAGCCCCTCAGCCTACGAGCGAGACTGAGGACATATCCTTGGGGTGAAGCCACACTCTGGTTCCTCTTTGCGTGTTCGTGGCTAGTTGGTGCTGGCGGCGACGACACCGCAGCGATCTCTGCGGGGGTCGCTGCGTTGGCGGCCATAGGCGTTCGAGCCACGAGAGCGGAGCGGAGCGGCCAAGGTGGCGAATAGCCGACGCGCGGGCGGATTGATCGTCGTGGCGGCACTAGCTGGGTTCCTGTTGGGAGCCGTGGCTCTCCATAGAGCGCAGGATGCCGCGGACGCAGCGGACGAAGCCCAGGCCCAGGCTGAAGAGGCACAGGACGCAGCCAGCGAGCTCTCCTATCGCGTGGACGAGTTGGAAAACCGGTAGCCGCAGCGCGGTCACGAGGGGGAGGGCGTTTGCGGCTCTCCCCTCTCCCGGTGCCAGGCCTCAGATACGCCAATCAGGCTCGGCTAAGCCCCTCAGGCAGAACTAGGGCGCGCCGCTACTCGGACACATACTTGATGACCAAGAAGCGCGTGAAGTTGCGCCGCGCGATCCCGACCACGCCATTGGAGACGACGCCACCTACAACTTGGCTGTCCTGCGACAGCACAAGCGCGCCATCCCCGCCCACCTTCCGGATCTGGGCCGCAACGGATCCGCTCCCGACCGCGTCAGGATGAAAGAGGCCGCTCCCGCGCTTGTCGTCGAGTTCCCCGAGGACCCGGTAGGCGCGCGGCGGCGACCCGCTGGTCCAGAAATCTATGCCGTCCTTGGTGACCTTCGTGCCGCCCTCGCCCTGCCGGACGGCATCGGGACCCTCGTATGCCGCAAACCGCACACCTGCCGTAGCTGGCCCAGCGACAGCGCAAAGTAGCGTGGCGGCTACGGCGGCGAGTGATTGTCTTCTGGTCATGGTCCCTCCATCGCCAACGATCACACGTTGTAAGACGCCTTGGCAATCGCTGAGGGGATAGAGGGGGCGGGCGTTGCGGCCTTCCCCCTCCGCCGGCCCCTGACCTCAGATGCGGGAGACGGCCCCCGCGAGGCCGCCCAGGCGGAACTGGCGGCCCAGGCGCGACCACTCCGAGGCCCATGCGAAGGGCTCCCCAGCCGCACGGGGGTCCCAGTGAACGTGGAGCGATAGGCCCAGGCCCTCGACGAACAGGCCAGCGCGATCAAGCTTGAACACAGGCTTCTTCATGGTCTCACCCCTCCTTGGGGACTGCTGATGTCGCGGCGCTTGGCACCCCCGCCGGGGCCGCTGCGCCACCTGTCTGTTTTGTCGGCGGGGGCTAGAGGTCGGGCGGCTCTTGCGGCCAAGCGAAGATGAGGTCGGTGACCCCGCCGTGCCGCCAGTGAACGAGGAGGTTGCCGGACAGGAAGTCCACGACCACCTTTGAAGCGCACAGGCGGAGCGCCGCGTTCGCGACCTCCACGTCAAAGGGCTCCGCCTGGAGGGCGCTGCGGAGGTCTTCGAGCCGCCTCTCGACAAGAGGCTCGCGTGTGTCGGCGATGTGGGCGGTGCGTGCCCGTATGCCGTCTGTAACCTCCCGCTGCTCCGCCTCAAGAGCGCGTAGGCGGCCAAGAATTGCCGGGCTCTCGGACCCTTGCTCCAGTGCCGCCACGAGGTTTGCGACGTTGCGACCCAGAGCCGCAGCGCGCTCATGCAGCATGTCCAGCTCGGGGTCCTGCTCCTCCAGGGTGTCCTTGTAGACCAGCTCCCGCGCGCTATCCCGCAGGGCGTACTCCACGAGCGACAGAGAGGTGCTGCGGTACTCGCAACCGGCACCAGCCTTGGCGGTGGTGCAGACCAGCTTGGGGAGGCCTCCACGCCTGGGGTCTCCTTTTGAAACGCGCGTCATCGTGCCACCGCACAGCGGACACCGGGCGAGGCCCGCGAGGATGTTTTGGACCGGGTGCGCGGCGTGGCGACCTCGCTTGGGGTTCCTGCCGGGGCCGGTCACCAGCCGCGCGCGGCGTGCCGTCTCCTCATCGACCACCGCCGGGTAGTAGTTCGGCACCGGGTCCCAGGGCTCCCGCACCAGCTTGCCGCCTTCGTGCCGCCCACTGTGCGGAGTGAAGGTCCCGAGCGCGGTGTCGCTGGCGAGTATCTTGCCCACGTAGGTCCGTTGCCAGTGAGCCGCGCCGGGGCGGCGGAAGTCCCCGAAGGTAGGCACCCCCTCCGCATTCAGGGTCTTCGCTATGAGCGTATGCCCCATGCCCGATGCGGCCATCTCGTAGATGCGGCGGACCACTTCCCCCCGCTCGGGGATCACCTCGAACCCGGAGCGATCCTCCTTGAGGCGGAGCCATGCAGGGCACACTCGGGTGAGGGGGGCGGAGGCGGCCTCACGCTTCTTGCGGTCCCAGGCCTCACGCACTCGGCGGGCCTTCGTGGCGCTCTCCTCGTGGGCTCGGGCGAAGAACAAGAGGGCGGTTAGCAAGCGTCCAATATCGCGCTCGATGTTCTCGCTCGTATAGGCGACCCGATCCACGAGGGTCACCACCGTGACGCCCGCCTCGACCAGCGCCCGGAGGATGTCCATGGCCTTCATGGTCGGAAGGCGGCTGATGCGGTCTAGGTTCTCCACGAGCAAGTAGGACCCCGGCGGCACTACCCCCGCCCGTACCGCCTGGAGGAAGTCGCCGAGGCGGCCATCCGCGGCGTTCCGGCCCCGATAGGCCGACACGCCGAGATCACGGAAGGTCAGGCCCGCATCTAGGTCCAGGCCCTCCTGCTGCGCATACTCGATAGCGGCGGTCTCCTGGCGGCGCGCACTGTCCCCTTTGGCTTGCTCGGGGCTGGAGAAGCGGAGGTAGCTGTAGGCTTTGGGCTGGGTCATGAAGTCGATTTAGCAGCGGGGTCTTCAAGCTACTATATCCTTTTCATCGGCCCGCCAGGCTCTGGCAAGTCGATGATGGCCGCCCGCCTGCCGGGCCTGTTGCCGCCGTTGTCGCCGGCCGAGCTGCTGGAAACCTCCATGGTCCACTCGGTGGCCGGTTTGATCGCCAAGGGCGAACTGACCCGCGCCCGGCCGTTCCGCGCGCCGCACCACTCGGCCACCATGGCGGCGCTGACAGGCGGCGGGGTGCGCATCAAGCCGGGGGAGGTGTCCCTGGCCCACAACGGCGTCCTGTTCCTGGACGAACTTCCGGAGTTCAGCGCCCAGGCCCTGGATAGCCTGCGCCAACCCTTGGAGACCGGCGAGGTCATGGTGGCCCGCGCCAACGCCCATGTGCGCTTTCCGGCCCGTTTCCAGTTGGTCGCCGCCGAGAACCCCTGCAAGTGCGGGCACGGCGGACCGGGGCGGGGCCATTGCGGCCGGGCGCCGCGCTGCCAGTTCGACTACCAGGCCAAGGTCTCCGGCCCATTCATGGACCGCATCGACCTGCAGATCGAGGTTCCGGCCGTCTCCGCCGCCGACCTGGCTCTGCCCTCGCCGGCTGAGGGCACGGCGGAGGCCGCGGCCCGCGTCGCCACCGCCCGGCAGCTCCAGGCTGACCGCGCCGCCCAGGCCGGCGATCCCCGCGCCGCGCCCCTGAACGCCCGCGCCGAAGGCGACTGGCTGGAGACCATCGCCGATCTCGCCCCCGACGCTCGCGCCCTCCTGGCCCGCGCCGCCGAGGCCGCCGGCCTCACCGCCCGCGGCTGGACCCGCACCCTGCGCCTGGCCCGCACCATCGCCGACCTCGAAGGC
>CAZXVO010000098.1:0-4430 GCA_964643835.1 uncultured Phenylobacterium sp.
CGCGCGAACTCGCCGCCGACCTGGGGCGGGCCGGCTTCGTGGTCGTCTCGGGCATGGCGCGCGGCATCGATGGCGCGGCCCACGAGGCCACCCTGGAGAGCGGCGCCATCGCCGTCTTGGGCGGCGGGGTGGCCGACATCTATCCGCCCCAGCACGCCGACCTGCATGCGCGGATCGCAGCCCGGGGCCTGATCGTCTCGGAGAGCGCCCCCACCTATTCGGCCACGGCCCGGGACTTCCCCCGCCGCAACCGGCTGATCTCCGGCCTGGCCCGCGCCGTCGTGGTGGTGGAGGCCGAGATCCGCTCTGGATCCCTGATCACCGCGCGACTTGCGGCCGAGCAGGGCCGCGAAGTCTTGGCCGTGCCCGGCTCGCCCCTCGATCCCCGGGCCAAGGGCTGCAACGACCTGATCCGCCAGGGCGCGGCGGTCTGCGAGGGGATCGACGACGTGCTTCGGGTGCTGGAGGGCTTCCGCGGCTTCGAGGCCCCGCCGACGCCGGAGTTCCGTCCCGAGCCACTGGCCGAGCGCGAGGCCGACGCCCTGCGCGAGCGCGTCGCCGCCCTGCTCTCCCCCACCCCGGTGTCCCGCGACGAACTGATCCGGACCGCGGGCGCCCCGGCGGCCCACGTCCTGGCGGCCCTGGCCGAGCTTGAACTGGCGGGCCGGTTGGAGTTCACCGCCGGCGGGGCGGCGGCCAGCGTATGAGGGACGCCGCCCGATCCACCCAAACGACCCTGGCGACAGCCCCAAAATGTGGCGCGCATAGATTGCTGGGAAAGAACCTTCATCACGGCCCGTTGACAGGCTGGGGGCGCCCGCCCCACCTTCCGGACCCTTGGATTCCGGGCGCTCCGCCCGATGGAACGCCCCAAACAGCATGAACCTCGTCGTCGTCGAGAGCCCCGCAAAGGCCAAGACCATCAATAAGTACCTCGGCTCGGGCTATACGGTCCTGGCCTCCTACGGTCACGTCCGCGACCTGCCGGCCAAGGACGGTTCGGTGAAGCCGGACGAGGACTTCGCCATGTTGTGGGACGTGGACGCCAAGGCCGCCAAGCGCCTGTCGGACATCGCCGAGGCCGCCAAGGGCGCCGAGCGCATCATCCTGGCGACCGACCCGGATCGCGAAGGTGAGGCCATTTCCTGGCACGTCCTGGAGGTGCTGCAGAAGAAGCGCGCGGTCAAAGGCGCCCAGGTCCAGCGGGTGGTGTTCAACGCCATCACCAAGTCCGCCGTCACCGAGGCGATGAAGCATCCGCGCGACATCGACATGGAGCTGGTCGAGGCCTATCTGGCCCGCCGCGCCCTGGACTATCTGGTGGGCTTCACCCTCTCGCCGGTGCTGTGGCGCAAGCTGCCGGGCTCGCGCTCGGCCGGCCGCGTGCAGTCGGTGGCCCTGCGCCTGATCGTCGACCGCGAGCTCGAGATCGAGCGCTTCCGGACCCAGGAATACTGGAGCGTCGAGGCTGACGTTTCCTCCGGCGGCGATCCCTTTGTCGCCCGGATGGTCAAGCACGAGGGCAAGCGGCTCACCAAGTTCGACCTTGGCAACGAGACCGCCGCCATGGCCGCCAAGGCCGCCGTCGAAGGCGCGACCTTCAAGATCTCGGCGGTCGAGAAGAAGCCCGGCAAGCGGTCCCCCGCCCCGCCCTTCACCACCTCGACCCTGCAGCAGGAAGCCGCCCGCAAGCTCGGCTTCTCGGCCCAGCGGACCATGCAGGCCGCCCAGAAGCTGTACGAAGGTGTCGATATCGGCGGCGAGACCGTCGGTCTCATCACCTATATGCGGACCGACGGCGTGCAGGCCGCGCCGGAGGCCATCGACGAGGCCCGCGTGGTGATCGGCGGCCTCTACGGCAAGAATTACGTTCCCGACGCCCCGCGCATCTACAAGACCAAGGCCAAGAACGCGCAGGAAGCCCACGAAGCCATCCGCCCGACCAGCCTGGCGCGCAATCCCGGCTCCCTGCGACTGGATAGCGACCTCGGCCGGCTCTACGAGCTGATCTGGAAGCGGATGATCGCCTCGCAGATGGAGAGCGCCCGCATCGAGCGCACCTCCATCGATCTCGACAGCGCCGACGGCAAGACCGGCCTGCGCGCCACCGGCCAGGTCGTGCTGTTCGACGGTTATCTCGCCGTCTACGAGGAAGGCCGCGACGACGCCGATGACGAGGAAGGCGGCCGCCTGCCTCAGGTCAAGGAAGGCGCCGACGCCCGGGTGCTCGGCAGCCGCGCTGAACAGCACTTCACCGAGCCGCCGCCGCGCTATTCGGAAGCCAGCCTCGTCAAGAAGATGGAAGAGCTGGGGATCGGCCGTCCGTCGACCTACGCCTCGATCCTGACCGTGCTGCGGGACCGGGCCTATGTCCGCATGGACAAGAACCGGTTCGTCCCCGAGGACAAGGGCCGGCTGGTCACGGCCTTCCTGGAGCAGTTCTTCCGCCGCTATGTGGAGTACGACTTCACCGCGGCCCTGGAAGAGAAGCTCGACCTGGTCTCGGCCGGCGAGCTCGACTGGAAGGCGCTGCTGCGCGAGTTCTGGGACCAGTTCCACGCCTCGGTCGGCGAGATCGCCGAGCTGCGCGTCACCAACGTCCTGGAAGCCCTGAACGAGGCCCTTGGCCCCCACATCTTCCCGGACAAGGAGGACGGCTCGGACCCGCGCGGCTGCCCTACCTGCGGGGCCGGGCGGCTCAGCCTGAAGACTGGCAAGTTCGGCGCCTTCATCGGCTGCTCCAACTATCCGGAGTGCCGCTATACCCGCCCGCTGGCGCAGTCCGACGACGACGCCGAGGCCCAGAACGGCGACCGTGAGCTGGGCGTCGACCCGGACAGCGGCGAGACGGTGTTCCTCAAAGCCGGCCGGTTCGGCCCCTATGTCCAGTTGGGCGAAGGCGAGAAGCCCAAGCGCTCGAGCCTGCCAAAGGGCTGGACGCCAGCCATCATGGACCTGGAGAAGGCCCTGCGGCTGCTAAAGCTGCCCCGCGAGGTGGGCAAGCACCCCGAGGACGGCCAGCCGATCACCGCCGGCATCGGCCGCTTCGGTCCCTTCGTCCTGCACGCGGGGACCTATGCGAACCTGCCCAACGCAGACGAGGTGTTCGAGGTGGGCCTGAACCGCGCCGTCACCCTGCTGGCTGAAAAGCGGGCAGGCGGACGGGGCGGACGGGGCGAGGCCGCGGCGCTGAAGGACCTGGGCGCCCACCCTGCGGATGGTGCGCCGGTCAAGGTGCTGTCGGGGCGCTATGGCCCCTACATCAAGCACGGCTCCACCAACGCCAATGTGCCGCGCGGCACGGATCCGGCGGCCATGACGCTTGAGGAAGCGGTCAAGCTGCTGGCCGAGCGCGAGGCCAAGGGCGGCGGCAAGAAGCCGGCGAAGAAGGCCGCCAAGCCCAAGGCTGAAAAGGCCGAGAAGGCTCCGGCGGCCAAGAAGACCGCCGCCAAGAAAGCCGCTGAAAAGAAGCCGGCGGCGAAGAAGGCGCCGGCCAAGAAGGCTCCCGCCAAGGCCAAGGCGGCGGCGGATGACACCTCCGCGCCCTGGGACGACGAATAGGACCAGGCGACGCCGCGGCGCGAATTGGGCTAAGAGGGGCGCATGGCTAAACCCCGCGCGCCCAAGGCGTCCCGTTTTCCCGGCGCCAAGCCGACGTCCAAGCCCGCCCAGGGCCTGCCTGACCGCGAGACCCTGCTGCGGTTCATCCGCGAGGCGGGTGAGACCGACAAGGCCGATATCGCTCGCACCTTCGGCCTGAAGGGCGCGGACCGGAAGGCCCTGCGCGAAATGCTGCTGGCCCTGGAGGCCGACGGATCCCTTGGCCGGCGTGGTCGAAGGGGCCTGGCCCAGGCGGGCGCCCTGCCCCCGGTCGGCGTGGCCGACATCGTCGAGCGCGACCCCGACGGCGAACTGCTGGTGCGCCTGGCCAAGGGCGGCGATGACATTCCCCTGGTCCGCCTCGCCCCCGAACGCGACATGGTGGGCGGCGCGCCCGGCCTGGGTGACCGTGTGCTGGTCCGCTTTGAGCGGCTGGAGAACGGCGAGTTGGAAGCCCGGCTGATCCGCCGGATCGGCGCCAGCGCCCACCGCATCCTGGGCGTCATCCGCAAGGCCCGCCGGGAGACCCGAGTCGAGCCCGTGGATCGCCGCACCAAGGAGAGCCTGGTCATTCCCGAGGGCGAGGCCCAGGAGTTGCGGGACGGCGACCTGGTTCTGGCCCAGGTGGGCGTCTCTGACCGCCGCTATGGCCCCAAGCGCGGCAAGATCCTGGAGGTCGTGGGCCGGGAGGACCAGCCCCGCGCGGCCTCCCTGATCGCCATCCACTCGCACGGCATCCCCACCGGCTTCTCCGACGAGGCTGAGGCCGAGGCCGAAGCCGCCGAGCCCCCGACCCTGGCTGGCCGCGAGGACCTGCGCGACCTGCCGCT
>CAZXVO010000098.1:4440-14733 GCA_964643835.1 uncultured Phenylobacterium sp.
CGCTCAACACCATCGCCCCGGCCGACGCCCGCGACCATGACGCCGCGGTCTACGCCCACCCGGACGATGCGGCGGACAACGCCGGCGGCTGCGTGGTCTGGGTCGCCATCGCCGATGTGGCCGCCTATGTCCGGCCGGGCTCGGCCCTGGACAAGGACGCCCGCGAGAAGGGCAACAGCGTCTATTTCCCCGACCGGGTGGAGCCCATGCTGCCCGAGCGCCTGTCCAACGGTCTGTGCTCGCTGCGCCTCGGCGCATGGAGTTCGACGCCCAGGGCCGCAAGCGTTCGCACAAGTTCGTCCGCGGCCTGATGCGCTCGGCCGCCAAGCTATCCTACGAGCAGGCCCAGGCCGCTATCGACGGCACACCGGACGAGACCACCGGGCCGCTCACCGAGACCATCCTGAAGCCCCTGTGGGCCGCCTACCGCATCATGCTGAAGGGCCGCGAGGCCCGCTCTCCCCTGGCCATCGAGAGCATGGAGCGCCGGATCATCATCAACCGCGAGGGCGAGGTCGCCTCGATCCAGCCCCGCGCCTCACTGGAAGCCCATCGGCTGATCGAGGAGATGATGGTCCAGGCCAATGTCTGCGCCGCCGAGAGCCTGGAGGCCAAGCGCACGGCCCTGGTCTACCGGATCCACGACCAGCCCAGCGCCGAAAAGCTGCAGTCCCTGGGCGAGTTCCTGGGCACCCTGGGCCTGCCCTGGACCAAGGGCGAGGCGCCGCGCACCGAGCGCTTCAACCGGCTCCTGGCGGAGACACGGGAGAGCCCGCACGCCGACATCATCAACGAGGTGGTGCTACGCAGCCAGATGCAGGCCATCTATTCCACTGAGAACATCGGCCACTACGGCCTGAACCTGCAGCGCTACGCCCACTTCACCTCGCCCATCCGGCGCTATGCCGACCTGGTGGTGCACCGCGGCCTGATCCGCGCCCTGGGCTTCGGCGACGACGGCCTGACCGAGCGCGACATGGTCCAGATGAAGGACACCGCCGAGCGGATCACCCTGGCCGAGCGCCGGGCCATGGCCGCCGAGCGCGACGCCACCGACCGCTATGTCGCCGCCTTCCTGGCCGACCGGGTCGGGGCGGAGTTCCCAGGCCGGATCACCGGCGTCACCCGCTTTGGCCTGTTCGTTCGACTGGACGAGACCGGCGCCGACGGCCTGGTGCCGATCTCGCGCCTGGGCGGGGAGTTCTTCATCCACGACGACCGCATGCACGCCCTCGTCGGCGAACGCTCCGGCGACCGCTGGCCACTGGGCATGCGGGTCGAGGTGCGCCTGGTGGAAGCCACCCCGGTCACCGGCGGCCTTTTGTTCGACATGCTGAGCGAGCCGGCCCCGCCAGACGCCACCGCGCCGCGCCCCCGCCTGGGCGCGATCCGGCGCAAGCCCGGCGCGGTCGACTCCAAGCGACGTGGAGGCCCGCCCAAGGGCGTGCGCAAGGGCAAGCGCCGCTGACCCCTGGCCTTGGACGGCTCGGCCTGGAATAGTCCCTGGAGGGCTGATGAGGGGCTGTAGGATGAACCTGCGCGGAACAGCGGCTTTGGCCGCCGTGGGACTGCTGGCGGCGACGCAAGCCGGCGCCAACGACTCCAGCGCCGAGATGGCGGCCGGCGGTCTGGTGCTGACCCGCAGCGCCCAGATCCAGATGGCCTCTGAGGACCTGTTCGTCTCGGCTCAGGAGGTCAGGGTCCACTACCGCTTCCGCAACCTGACCAGCCAGCCGATCACCACCCGCGTGGCCTTCCCCATGCCCGACGTGCCCTCAACCGAGGAACCGTTGGCCATCCCCACCGAGGACGCCCGCAACCTGCTGGACTTCCACACCCTGGTGGACGGCGTCCCGGTCAAGGCCGAGCTGGAACAGAAGGCGGTGCTGGACGGCGTGGACCGGACGGCGGTGCTCAAGGGCCTGAACCTGCCGCTGGCGCCGCACCTGCATTCGACCCTGGAGGCGCTCGACCGCCTGACGCCCGCCCAGGGCCGCCAGCTGCTCGATCTCGGCCTGGTGCGCCCTGACGAGTACGACGACGACGGCAAGGGGATGAAACAGCACCTGTCACCCCTGTGGACCCTCAAGACCACCTGGCACTGGCAGCAGACCTTTCCGGCCAGCCGCGACCTGACGGTGGACCACCGCTACAAGCCCGCGGCCGGGGCCAGCGCGGGCACCATGGTCGGCTCCGCCCGCTTCACCGCCGACGCCGAAGGGCGGGCAGAGATCGCCAAGTACTGCATGGACAAGGCCTTCCTGTCCGCCGCCGCCCGCACCCGCAAGCCCGGCATGGACTACCCGCCCCTTTGGGAGCAGCGGATCGCCTATGTGCTGAGGACCGGCGCCAACTGGGCCGGGCCGATCGGCGACTTCACCCTGACCGTGGACAAGGGCGCGCCAGAGAACCTGGTCAGTTTCTGCGGCCAGGGTGTCACCAAGATCAGCCCGACCCGGTTCCAGGTGAAGAAGACCAACTTCAAGCCTGTGCGGGATCTGGACGTCATGATCCTGCTGCCCGTGCCCGACCCGGCCCAGTGACCCAAGCTACGCGGTTGACGTAAGGGCGCCGTTTGCACGGGGCCGCTCCAGTCATACAGTTGTTTCATGAGTGAAGAGACCCCCGCCAAGAGGCCGCCCGAGGGCGGGCGCATGCGAGCTCCCGGGACCCGCGCCGTGCGGCCCCGCAACGCCGCGACCCTGTTCATTATCCGCCGCGACGGCCCCAAGGCCCGCGTGCTCATGGGCAAGCGCCATGGCGGCCACGACTTCATGGCGAATCTCTGGGTGTTCCCGGGCGGCCGGATCGACCCGTCCGACTACCGCGCGCCCTACGCCACAGATCTGAAGCCGGACGTGGCCGCCAAGTTCGAGCGCCACCTGCCGCCGTCGCGGGGACGGGCCCTGGCCCTGACCGCCATCCGCGAGACCTTCGAGGAGGCCGGCCTGCTGCTGGGCCAGACCGCCGAGCCGCGCTCCGGCGTCGGCCCCTGGCGGGAGTTCCTGGCCCAGGGCGCCCTGCCCGACCTGGAAGCCCTGTCGATCATCTATCGCGCCGTGACCCCGCCGCAGCTCGCCAAGCGGTTCGACACCTGGTTCCTGATGGCCGACGCCGAGCGGCTGGTCAGCCTGGAGCGGCAGGCCGATTGCGGCGAACTGGAGGAGATCGCCTGGTTCGAACTGGAGGAGGCTTTGGAGCTCCCCCTACCCATGGTGACCCGCCAAGTGATCCACGAAACCATGGCCCGGATCGAGGATCCGCACCGCCCGATCCCCTTCATGCGGTTCGGCGTGACGTCGCAGAAAGCATTACATCTCTAGACCGCATTGACTTTGCGGCGCGGATTCGTATTTTCCGCCGCTCTTTCGAATGTCCGCTGGCGCTTCGTTCGCCGGCCCCGCCTGAGGACCGACCATGGCGAAGCCCGCCTCCATCAAGATCCGCCTGAACTCGAGCGCGGACACCGGCTACTTCTACGTCACCAAGAAGAACGCCCGGACCAAGACCGACAAGCTGGTCATGAAGAAGTACGACCCGATCGTGCGCAAGCACGTCGAGTTCAAAGAAGGCAAGATCAAGTAAGCAGCCCTACCCGGGTTTGCTCCTGAAACGCCCGCGCCTCACGGCCGGGCGTTTTTCGTTCGACAGCCTCACCGAGGCGGGCCATAGGGCGCTGACCAGCACCTGCCCGAGCCCCAGATGTCCGACGACAAGCCGCCCCAGGAATTCCCTGCGTTTCTGTATCGCAGCTTCTACGGCGTCAGGGACGACGAGGCCTTCAACACCCATCTGGATGGGCTGTTTGACTCGTTGAACCGGCGCCGTGGCTTCTTCGCCGGCGACAACATGGTCACCCTGGGCAAGACCCTGGGCTTCCTGGACGACAAGGTGCTGATGGACGCCTGGCGCGCCCATTCCCTGACGCATGGCGAGTTCGGCGCACTCTGGCGACGCGTCGTGCTGGCCTGGGCCGCCCGCAGCGCCCTGCGCCTGGAAGGCGATTTCGTGGAGTGCGGGTGTTACCGCGGCAGCGGCGCGCGAATCGTCGCCGATGTCGTGGATTTCGCCAAGCTGGATCGGCGCTACTACCTCTACGATCTCTTCGACCGCGACCCCGAGCGCCCCTATCACAGCATGGAGTCCCACGGTCCTGACCTGTTCATGCAGGTCCAGGAGCGCTTCAAGGACTTTCCGAACGTCACCATCACCCCTGGCCTGGTGCCGGAGACGTTCAAGGTGGCGGCGCCCGAAAAGATCGCCTTCATGCACCTGGACCTGAACAACCCGAACGCCGAGATCGCCGCGTTGGAGGCGATGTTCGACCGTATCGTGCCCGGCGGCTTCCTGCTGCTCGATGACTTCGGGTGGCTCTACTACATGGACCAACTGGTGGCCGAGACGCAGTGGTTCCTTAAGCGCGGCTATCGCGTGCTGGAACTGCCCACTGGCCAGGGCCTGGTGATCAAATAGCTGGCGACCGAAAGGTCAGGCCGCGCGGGCGACGACCTTGTTGCGGCCAGAGGCCTTGGCCTCATAGACACCCTCGTCGGCCCGCTTGAGCAGGGTCTCAGGGCGTTCCGTCGGGCCGAGCGTCGCGGACACGCCGACCGAGATGGTCACCGTCAGCAGCTCTTCCCCGTGCTTCACCCGGAAGGGCGAGCCGGCGACGTGCAGGCGGATACGCTCGGCGATCCGGTGGGCGTCTTCCAGCCGTGTGTCGGGCATCACCACCACGAACTCCTCGCCGCCGTAGCGGCACGGAAGGTCGATGGCCCGGACGTTCGAGGCCAGGCGCACAGCGAACTCGCGCAGCACCTCGTCGCCCACGTCGTGGCCGTAGCCGTCGTTGATCTTCTTGAAGTGGTCGATGTCGATCAGCAGGCAGGCCACCGGATCGCCGCCCAGGGTCGCCCGCTTCACCAGCGCCTCCAGCTGCCCCACCATGTAGCGGCGGTTATGCAGGCCGGTCAGTTGGTCGGTGACCGCCAGCTCCAGCGAGTGGTCCAGGTTGTCACGCAGATAGTCCGTGTAGCGCTTGCGCCGGATCTGGGTCCGGGCGCGGGCCGCCAGCTCCTGCGGGTCGATCGGCTTGGGCAGGATGTCGTTGACCCCGATCTCCAGGGCCTTCACCAGCCGCGCCCGCTCGTCGAAGTCCACCACCGCCAGGACCGGCAGGTGACGGGTGCTCTCGTCGGAGCGCAGGTGGGCGGTGAACCGCAGGCCGTCGAAGCTGCGGGCCGTGGCGTTGACGATCACCAGGTCCACCGGACCGCGGGCGGTCATCAGGGCCTTTTCCGGATCGCTTTCCACCACCGGCCGATGCTCGATGGCCAGTTCGGCGGCGATACGCTGGGCCTGGCGCTCGTGGTCGTCCACGATCAGCACCCGGCCGCCCGTGCCGCCCAGGCGCGATGCGGCGCCCGCGATCACGCCCATGCGGCGGCCCGAGGCCTCACGTTCGCGCAGCTCGTCGATGACCAGCTTCAGGCGGGTCAGGCTGCGCACCCGGGCGAACAGCATGACGTCGTCAATGGGCTTGGTGAGAAACTCGTCGGCGCCGGCCTCAAGCCCGGCGATCCGGTCGCCGCGGCCGTCCAAGGCGGTGACCAGCACCACCGGCAGGTGGCGGGTCTCGGGATCGTCCTTCAGCCGCCTGCAAACCTGGAACCCGTCCATGCCGGGCATCATCACGTCGAGGAGGATGATGTCGGGCTTTTCCTTGGCTGCCATCGCGAGCGCCGTCGGGCCGTCGCTGGCGGTGAGCACCTCATAGTACTCGGCCGTCAGCTTGGCTTCGAGGAGGCGGACATTCGCCTCGATATCGTCGACGACCAGGATACGGGCGGTCATGGCGCTCAGCTCAACAGGCGACGGATGGTTTCAAGGAAGTGAGAGACGGAGATCGGCTTGGAGATATAGGCCTCGCAGCCGCCCTCGCGGATGCGCTCCTCATCCCCCTTCATGGCGAAGGCGGTGACGGCGACCACGGGAATCGCGGCTAGGTCGTCGTCTTCCTTCAGCCACTTGGTGACTTCGAGGCCCGAAATTTCGGGCAGCTGGATATCCATCAGGATCAGGTCGGGGCGATGTTCGCGCGCTAGGGCGAGCGCTTGCAGGCCCTCGCGGGTCTGCAGGGTCTCGTAGCCCTGGGCGTCGAGCAGATCATGAAAGAGCTTCATGTTCAGCTCGTTATCCTCGACGATGAGGACTTTCTTGGCCATTGACGTCCTGACGATGCTTTGGGCCTGCGCGAATCGGTCGCCAGCCCCACCATTGGCCCTGTTGATCTCACGGATATCCTTAAACTCACGTTAGTCGCGCCGGAGCGTCCCTTGGCCGAACAATTACAACCCAGCGTCAAGACGCCACACCTGCAGGACCTCGGCCTGCCCCATCACCGACCGCTGGTCATCGTTGACGTGGACGAGGTGCTGGGTCTGTTCATGCAGGGCTTCGGCGACTTCCTGGCCGACCGGGGGCTGGAGTTCCGCCTCGACCGGTTCGCCCTGTTTCAGAACATCTATCGCCCAGGCGAGGACCAGCACCTAGACCTGGACGAGGGCAAGCGGCACTTCGACGACTTCTTCCGCTACGGCTGCGGCGACATGCAGCTCGCCCCCGGCGGCCCGGACGCCCTTCGCGAGCTCTCCGAGGTGGCCAGCGTGGTGATCCTGACCAATGCGCCGGGCCAGGCGCGGCTGGCCCGCGCCCGCTGGCTGGGCCGGCACGGCATGGACTACCCCCTGTTGCTGAACACCGGGCCCAAGGGCCCGCTGGCCGCCGGCCTCGCCGCCCAGGTCTCAGGCCCGGTCGCCTTCGTGGACGACCTGCTGCCGAACCTGAACTCCGTGGCCGATCATGCGCCCCAGGTCGCCCGCTTCCAGCATGTGGCCGACCCCCGCCTGCGCCCCCTCGCCCCGGCAGAACCCGACCGCCACCCCCGCATCGACGACTGGGCGGAGCTGTCGCAGGCCATCGCGGCGGCCCTACGGTAGGCGCCGCCGGTCAGACCCCGAAGATCCAGCCGGCCGGCAAGGCGCTAGCTTGAACCCCGACAAGCACCAAGGTGTCTCCGCCACCCATGTCCACGACGGTGTCGGACCCGGCCTGACGCACGGCGTAGGCCGTGCCGGGGTCAAGCTGCACCCTGTCGCCTTCGGCGGCGTTGAAATCCAGAACGCGGTCCAGCCCAGCGCCTGAGAAACTGTGGAAGATGTCGGCTCCGCCGCCGCCAGAAATCGTGTCGTCGCCCCGGTCGCCGGACAACCAGTCATTCCCAGTTCCCCCGTACAGGATGTCGGCGCCTTGTCCGCCGCGGACCTGGTCGTCACCGGCTCCGCCGAGGCAGGTGTCGCTCCCCAGGTTGCCATAGACGATGTCCCCGCCCGCGTCGCCGAACAGAAGGTCATCGTCCTTGCCGCCTACGACCCAGTCGCTCCCGTCACCGCCGCTGGCCGTGTCCGCGCCCATATTGCCGTTGATGTCATCAAAGCCAGTCCCGCCGACGATGTAGTCGTTTCCTTCCTCGCCGCGCAGATAGGTCGAAGCGGCGCTCGGGCCTCGGACCACCGGGCCAACGGCATAGATCACATCATCCCCCAGGCCGCCGTAAATCGTATCCCCGCCGCCGGCTCCGTAGAGTTCGTCGTTGCTGCCGTAGCCCCTGATGACGTCGCCTTGTGGTCCGCCCCCAATCCGATCGGCGCCCGCCAGAAGGGTCTGAAACGCGCCCAGGGTGTCGTTGTGCACGAGCCAAGGTTGGAACTGTCCCGCCGCCCAGCCACCGTTCGTCGGGGCCGCCGTGAATTGCAGTGTGGTGGCCCCGTTCTGAACGTCCGTGAGTTCGACCCGCAGGACGGTTCCGCTCACCAGCTGATTGTTCGCATAGTCCAGGTTCTGGCCGGACAGGCGTATTCCCAGGGCTCCCGGCCCGGACGCGGCGAACAGACCTGAATCAGCGTTGGTGACCGTCGCTGCCAGCAGGTCGGCGAGCCGCGCGCTGTCCATGTCGCCGCTCAAACTGACATTGGTCGACGGAGCGATCCTCACGGGATCGGTAAGTGTAGGTTCGGGATCCGCCGGGGGTGGCCCCACCGACAGGTTGAAGCGGGCCTGGATATCCAGAAGTTCGACATGGGTTCCGTCGTTCAGCGCAAGCATGGTCCCATGATCAACCACCTTCATCGACGCGATCGGCATCGCCCTGTAGTCCGCGCCATAGGTGGTGGAGGTCGTCGCGACCTGAGCCCAACTTTGGGTGTCGAAGACCGACACGGCCTTGCGTGAAACATCCCAAAGGAACAGCGATCGCCCATCTGAGCTGAAGGCGGCGGCGGCGGTTACTCCCAGGTTCTGGGAGGCCCCGAGATCCTTGATGAGGTGGAGCTGTGAATCGAACACCTTGACGGATCCCGGGGCGACATCGACGAACATGCCCGAGTTGGTCACATCGCCCTGACCGTAGTGGAAGCCGTTGACTGACGCCCCGGTGGCGATCCGACCACCAGACAACATGTCATAGAGTACCGGCTGGGAGGGCGCTGCCTGGGTGTCCTGGATCTCCAGAAATCTGTGGTTCGGAGACGTAATCAGCGCGCCGGTGTAGTAGGAGGAGAAGGCTGCTGAGAGGGTCACTGATGGCGCAGCGTCGGCGACCTGGAAGGTGAAAAAGCGGTTTGACCCCAGCGCCTCGACAATGACGGCGCCGTTGGCGCCGACCGCAATGTGAGCGACACCGCCGGCGGCGCTGGCTGGCGCGACAACATGATCTACAGCGTTATTGGCGAGGTTCACCCGGGTTACGGTGACACTCGGAGACGCGGTCGCATTACCGATGACGAGTGTGCTGTCGTCGGGTGAGATCGCGATGCTCGAGGGCGTTCCGCCCAACGACAACGTGCGGGTGAAGGCGCCCTGCGTCAGGCTGTAGCTGTAGAGGGTGGCCGACGCCTTTGAGACGAAGTCGATCTCATTGTGGGTCGGGTCATAAACCCAAGCGCTGTCGCCAGGCGGCGTGACCACCGCGCTACGATCGACCATACTCAAGTTCCCCCTTGCACGCGCCTAGACGCCAGTCCCCAAAGCAAATCGGCCACGCCCTTCTACAACGAACATCGTCACCCCAAAACCTCAAGTTGTTAGACGCCACCCCCACTTCGAAGCCGCTACGGCAGAAGAACAAATCAGGTATAAGCCCCCCATGATCCGGATTGGGGTGGATTTCGGCGGCACCAAGATCGAGGCCGCGGCGTTGGACGCTGAGGGCCGATTTGTCGCGCGGGTACGCGTCGCGACGCCCAAGGACTATGACGCCGGGCTGGAAGCGGTGCTGGCCGCCGTCACCGAGGCCGAGCACCAGGCGGCGGACCGGGCCGCGCGGATCGGCGTGGGCGGGCCGGGATCGGTCTCCCCGGCCAGCGGCCTGATGCGCAACGCCAATTCCACCCAGCTCAATGGACGGCCCTTTCCGCAGGACCTGGGGCGGGTGCTGGGCCGGCCGGTCCGCTACACCAATGACGCCAACTGTCTGGCCCTGTCCGAGGCCGTGGATGGCGCCGGCGCCGGCGAGGCGGTGGTGTTCGCCGCCATCCTGGGCACCGGCTGCGGCGCGGGCCTGGCGGTGAACGGCCGCCCGCTGGAGGGGCGCAACCTGTTCGCCGGCGAATGGGGCCACATGCCCCTGCCCTGGCCCGAGGCGGACGAGACGCCGGCGCCGACCTGCTGGTGCGGGCGCAAGGGCTGCCTGGAGCTCTACATCTCGGGCTCCGGCCTGGCGCGGGACCACGGCCAGGGCCTGACCGGCGAGGCGATCCTCGCCGCGGCCCGCGTCGGCGATCCGGCGGCCGAGGCGGCCTTCGCCCGCTACCAGGACCGTCTGGCCCGTGGCCTGGCGGTGGTCTGCGACATCGTCGATCCCGATGTCATCGTCCTGGGCGGCGGCATGTCCAATGTGCAGGAGCTGTACGCCGCCCTGCCCGACCTGATCGTTCCCCGCGTCTTCTCCGACGTCTTCACCACCCCGATCCGCCCGGCGGCGCACGGGGATTCTTCCGGCGTGCGCGGCGCGGCCTGGCTGTGGCCCATAGACGATGCGCAGGGGGATGGGGCGTGAGCGCCCTGTGCCGCGACTGCTTCCAGCGCGGCGACTTCCAGCGCCGCTGTCCCGCCTGCGGCTCGCCCCGCGTCGTGGCGCATGACGAGTTGGAAGGGCTCTCCATCGCCCACATGGACTGCGACGCCTTCTACGCCTCGGTGGAGAAGCGCGACCGGCCGGAGCTGCGCGACGTCCCG
>CAZXVO010000099.1:0-12744 GCA_964643835.1 uncultured Phenylobacterium sp.
GGTTCACTTCCGGCAGGCCGCACTTGGCCGACGGAACGGCCACGCGATAGTGGGCGCAGAGGGCCACTTCCAGACCGCCGCCGAGCGCGGTGCCGTGGATCGCGGCGACCACCGGCTTGGGCGAGCCTTCCATCATGTCCTGGACTTCGTTCAGGCCCGGACCCTTGGAGGCGCCGCCGAACTCGGTGATGTCGGCGCCGGCGATGAAGGTGCGGCCTTCGCAGATCAGCACGATGGCCTTGGCGGCCGGCTCGGCGATGGCGGCCTTGAAGCCCTCGAACAGACCCTCGCGCACATTGGCGGACAGGGCGTTCACGGGCGGCGAATTCAGGGTGATGACGGCGACGTCGCCTTCGATCGTCAGGTCGGTCACCGAATTGATGGCGGTCATGCGGCGGATCCTCGATTTGAAATGACTGGTGGTCCGCTCTTGGTCTGACGGACCTTGATTCAAACGCTTGTTATAGGCCCGCTTGGCTTGGCGCGAGTCAAATGTGCGGAGGCTTTGCGGGGCTCCGGAGCGGGTCTATGAGCCTTCCATAACGTCAAGCAAGGAAGCGCCCCATGGCTCTCGACATGTTCTCCCTGGAAGGCCGCGTGGCCCTCGTCACCGGCGGTTCGCGCGGCATCGGCAAGATGATCGCCAAGGGCTTCATCGACCAGGGCGCCAAGGTTTATGTCTCCTCGCGCAAGCCCGCGGCCTGCGACGAGACCGCCGCCGAGCTGGGGCCGAACTGCATCTCCCTGCCGCAGGATGTCTCGACCGTCGAAGGCTGCCAGCAGCTGGCCAAGCGCCTGACCGAGCTGGAGCCCAAGCTCGACATCCTGGTCAACAACGCCGGCGCCGCCTGGGGCGCGCCCTTCGACGAGTTCCCGGAGAGCGGCTGGGACAAGGTCATGGACCTGAACCTGAAGTCGCCCTTCTTCCTGACCCAGGCCCTGCATGGCGCCCTGAAGGCGGCCGGGAGCCATGAGCGGCCCTCGAAGGTCATCAATATCTGCTCGATCGACGGCATCCGCCTCAATCCGCAGGAGACCTATTCCTATCACGCCTCCAAGGCCGGCCTGATCTACCTGACCCGCCGCATGGCCGCCCGCCTGGTGGAAGACGGCATTGTCATGACCGGCATCGCGCCGGGCGCCTTCGCTTCGGAAATGAACCGCGTGGCCCGCGACCAGGGCGACATCATCGCCAAGCGCATCCCCATGCGCCGGATCGGCCGTGACGAGGACATGGCCGGCTGCGCCATCTACCTGGCCAGCCGCGCGGGCGACTATGTGGTGGGCGAGACCATCGCGGTGGACGGCGGCGTGGCCCTGGCCACCACCGGTCCGCTCTAGGAAGCGTCGCGGCGCCCTACTGGCGCCACGGAAACCGGAACAACTCCGCTTCGGCGCGATTTGAGCTAGCTTCAGCGCCGAAGCGGACCTTGATTTGACCAAACCCGACGCCCCGCCACAGCCGAAAGCCCGACCGCGCCCCACCGTCTGGCGCGTGGGCCTGGTGCTGGGCCTGACCGCCGCGGCGGCCGGGGCGCTCGGCGTCTACGCCGCCCGCCGCAGCCTGGCGCGCGATGCCGTGACTAGCTGGCTGCGGGCGCAAGGGGTCGAGGCCGAGATCGCCTTCCAGGCCTTTGATCCCGGCGGCTTCACCGGCTCCCTGCGGGTGGGGCCGGCCAAGGACCCCGACCTGACCGCCGAGGTGGCGGAGATCCGCTACGACCTGGTGGGCTTCTGGACCGGCGATCCGCTGGGCGCGCGGGTGACCTCGGTGCGTCTCGTGCGGCCGACCCTGAAGGCCCGACTGAAGGGCGGGGCGCTCAGCCTTGGCGCGCTTGATCCCCTGGTGGCGAAGCTCAAGGCGCGCCCGAGCGCCAACACCCCCTTGCCCGACATCTCCATCGAGGCCGCCCGACTGCGGCTGGACACCGACCAGGGCCGGCTGGCCGGCGGCCTGGACGCGCGGGTCGACCATGGCCGCCTGCAAAGACTGGACGCCAGCCTGGATCCGGCCCGCCTGGCCGGGAGCGGCTGGAGCGCGGCGCTCAGCGGCGGCGAGCTGCACCTGGTCACCCACGGGTCGCGGGTGGCGGTGGCCGCGGCGGCGCGGATCGACAAGGCTCAGGTCCAGGCCGGGCGCATGGAGGCTGGCCAGGTCAAGCTCAGCGGCGAACTGCCCTATCCGGACCTGGCGCGGAAACAGGTGCTGGGCGAGGCGGTGCTGACCCTGACCACCGAGGCGCGCCGGGTGGCCTGGGGCGACGGTCCCCGCGAGATTGGGGCGACCGGTCTGCGCCAGACCGCCAGCTTCCGGGGTCAGGGCGGCGGTTGGGCCGATCGCCTGACTCTGGACGGCGCGGTGACCGGATCGGCTCATGCCGAGCGCGCCTCGGCGGGCGGGGCCAGCCTGCGTGGCCTGGATGTCGGCCTCGATCTTTCGGACCTGACCTGGATCCGAGCCGGCGGCGATCAGGCCCGCGGCCAGGCGCGGGTGACCCTGGCGGCGGCGGGCCTCACCCAGGGCGACCTGAAGCTGACCGGTCTGGCGGCGGCCCTTAACGGCCCGGCGGCGTTCAGCGGCGAGGGCCTGCGGACCCGACTGGACGCGCGCCTTGGCGCCCGCGGCGGCTGGACGGGCCTGGGCGCGATCAAGGCCGGCGATGGGCCGGGCGACGCGGCCCTGAAGGGCGCCCTGGCCAGGTTTGACGTCACCGCGCCCGGCCTCGTCCTGGCGTTGGCGCCGGAGGGGCTCACCGTTTCGGCGCCCCGCCCGGTCAACCTGCTGACCGCCACCGGGGGTCGGGTCACCCTGACGGCGGCGGGACCGGCCCTATACGCCAAGGGCCAGGGCGGCTTCCGCGTGGTCGCCGATGGCGGCGGCTTGCCGGCCGCGGACCTTGTGGTCGATCGCTACCAGGCCGACGCGGCCGGCGTGACCGCCCAGGCCCGGCTGGTGGCGGCGGGCTCCATCGGCCCGGTGGTCGACGGCAAGGTCGAGACCCGTGGCCAGGCCCGGATCGCCGGCGGTGGCCTGAGCTTCACCGCGGATGACTGCGCGACCCTGGCCGCCGGGCGGCTGGAGCTGGGCGCCAATGACGTGACCGACCTGGCCGGGCGGCTGTGTCCCGACGGCGCGCCCCTGCTGCGGCTGGACAAGGGCTGGAGCGTCCGTGGCTTGGCTCGCGACCTGGCGGCCAAGGCGCCGTTCCTTGAGGCGCAGGTCGCAGAGGCCGCCGGGCCCCTGAGCCTGCAGGTCCGGGGCGGCGACCTGGCCCTCACCGCCGACGTCCGCTCCGCCCGCTTGCAGGACACCGCCGCCCAGACGCGGTTCAACCCGGTGACCGCCAGCGGCGTCGTGCGCCTGGCCGCGGGCGACTGGACCGGCGACCTGCGGCTGGCCGACACCGCCCGGCGTTCCCTGGCGCGGGTCACCCTGGCCCATGACGGGGCGACCGGCGACGGTGGGCTGAAGCTCGACACCGGAACCCTGGACTTTACGCCGGACGGCTTGCAGCCCGCCGCCCTGTCGCCGGCCGCGGGCGTGGTGGGCTCGCCCGCCGAGGGCCAGGCCAGCTTTGTCGGCCGCGTCGACTGGACCCCGCAGGGCGCGACCAGCGAGGGCCTGCTGAAGGTCGACGGCCTGGACTTCACCAGCCCGGCCGGGGCGGTGAAGGGGCTGGAGGGTCAGGTGGTGTTCACCAGTCTCGCGCCCCTGCGGGCTGCGCCGGGCCAGAGCCTGAAGGCCCAGAGCATCGCCGCCCTGACCCCGCTGACCGGCGCCGAGGTCCGCTTCGGCATCGACCGCGAGGCGGTGCAGGTTGAAGGCGCCCAGGTCGGCGTCAGCGGCGGCCGGGTGACCCTCGAGCCCTTCGAGATCCCCCTGGCCGGCGGGGTCTGGCATGCCGCGATCCAGGTCGACCGGGTGCAACTGTCCGACCTGGTGGAGGCCTCGCCCTTCGCCGAGCGCATGGACCTGACCGCGCGGGTCAGCGGGCGCATCCCGTTCGCCATCACGGCCGAGGGTGTCCGCATTGAGGGCGGCGACCTGCATGCCGTGGAGCCCGGTAAGATCACCATCCGCCGCGACGCCCTGACCACGGTTGAGGGCGAGGGCGGCGAGGCGGTGGCTGAGGGCGCGCCGGCCGCCGCCCAGGCCGCGGTGGCCAATCCGGCGGGCGCGCAGGACCCCTATTCCGACTTCGTCTACCAGGCGATGGAGGACCTGGCCTTCACCGAGCTGTCGGCCAAGGTCGCCTCGCGGCCGGGTGGGCGGCTGGGGGTGATCTTCCATATCAAGGGCGAGCATTCGCCGCCGACGCCCCAGGTGATCCGCCTGACCCTGCGCGAGGTTCTGACCCGGCGGTTCCAGCGCCAGCTGCCCCTGCCCTCCGGCACCAAGGTGGATTTGACCCTGGACACCTCGGTCAACCTGGATCAGCTCTTGTCCGACCTTGCCGAGTATCAGCGGCTGCGCGGTTCACGCCCGGTTCAGCCATGACCATCCAGCCTCAAGCCCAGACGTGGAGATCCGTAATGACATCCGCCCAACGCCCGGTGTTCGGGCCTGCGCTCTGCGCACTGAGCCTGGGGGCGCTCGCCCTGGCGGCCTGCGCCCCGACCCTGCATGTGGATGTGAAGCCGATCACCATCTACGCCAAGCTGGACGCTGATGTCCGCCTGCGCCTCGACGCCGACGTCAAGGCGTTGATCCAGAAGAACCCGGACCTGTTCTAAGGTGACCCTGCCGATGCGAAATCCCCTGTTTCCCGTGGTTGCTGTCGTGGCCGGAACCCTCATCGCCGGCGCCGCCCACGCCGATATCGCCGCCGCCAAGGCCGTGGTCGACGCCGCCAAGACCGCCGGGACTGTCGGCGAGCAGGCCGACGGCTTCCTGGGCTTTGTGAAGGGCTCGGCTGATGGCGACACCACCGATGCGGTGGCGGAGATCAACGCCGGCCGCCGGCAGGTCTACGCCCAGGCCGCGGCCAAGAACGGCGTGACCCCGGAAGCCGCAGGCGCCGCGGCCTTTCAGAGCGTGATCATGGCCAAGATCAAGCCGGGTGAGTTCTACAAGCCGGCCGGCGGCGGCTGGGTGCGCAAGTAGGGCGCCCCTCCGTCAGTTCGGCTTGGCGCTCGGCCCCTGGCTCCGTTACACAGGACGTCAAGGTCCGCGCCCGAGACGCGCGGCGGGGGGTGGAGACGACATGTCCGAGCGCGGCGGGGGCCGGTCGACCGATCGTTTCGAGAAGAAGCGCGAGGCCATCCTCGACGCGGCGACCCTTATCCTCAACCGCGAGGGCGTGAAGGGCCTGACCCTGGGCGTCGCCGCCGCGGGCGTTGGCCTGTCGACCACCTCGGTCACCTATTATTTCAAGCGCAAGGACGACCTGGCGGCCGCCTGCCTGATGCGCGGGATCGCCTGGCTCAACGCCGCCGCGGACGAGGCCCTCAAGGCGCCGACCCCGCCGGAGCGCCTGCACCTGCTGCTCAGCCTGCACCTGGAGCGCCTGCGCAAGGCGGCGACGGGTGAAGGCCCCGCCATGCCGTCCCTGGCCGACATCCGCGCTCTGAACAATCCGTGGCGGGGTGAGGTCACTGAGGCCTTCATGAAGCTGTTCCGAAAGGTGCGGTCGCTGTTCGACGCCCCGGACATGGCCTGGCTGGGCCGTGGGCGCAGGACGGCGCGCACCCACATGCTGCTGGAACAGCTGTTCTGGGCCGGGGCCTGGCTGCCCAAGTACGATCCCGAGGACTATCCGCGCATCCGTGACCGGATGTTCGACATCCTGGTGGGCGGGTTCGCCACCGAGGGGGCGGAATGGGCGCCGGCGCCCGCGCCGCTCGCCGAGTTGGCCGCCCATGACGGCTCGGAGACCGGCCGCGAGACTTTCCTGCTGGCCGCCACCCGGCTGATCAACGCCCGGGGCTACAAGGGCGCGTCGGTGGACAAGATTTCGGCGGCGCTCAACGTCACCAAGGGCAGCTTCTACCACCACCACGACGCCAAGGATGACCTGGTGGTCGCCTGTTTCGACCGCACCTTCGAGGTGATGCGGCGGGTGCAGCGCCTGGCCATGGCCCAGGCCGGCGACCAGTGGACCAAGCTGTCCAGCGCCGCGGCGGCGCTGTGCGAATACCAGCTCTCGGAGTTCGGGCCGCTGTTGCGCACCTCGGCCCTCTCGGCCCTGCCCGAGGCCATGCGCGACGAGCAGGTGGCCCATTCCAACCGGGTCTCGGACCGCTTCGCCTCGATGATCTCGGACGGCATCGCCGAGGGCTCGATCCGGGCGATCGACCCGGCTATCGCCGCCCAGATGCTGAACGCCACCCTGAACGCCTGCGCCGAGCTCGGCTTTTGGGTGCCAGGCGTGACCCAGAAGGCGGCGCCCTCGGTCTTCGCCCGGCCCCTGCTGATGGGCGTCTTTACGCGCTAACCTTCTTCCATGCGTTCGGCCGCGGCCGCGAGCTTGCGCAGGGATTCCGCGTGGCTTTCGCGGGTGATGCGGTAGCGGCTGATCAGGGTGATGGCGATGGTGTAGAGCGCCAGCAGGATCGGCAGGTAGACGAGGCCCAGGTTGCGCACGATGGCCGGGTCGACCTCGCCCGGGCGGGCGTGGGCCGGGAACTGGACCAGGGCCAGGATCATGCTCGAGGCGAAGATGCCGATGCCGGAGACCGCCTTGTTGACGAAGGCGGCGGCGGCGAAGAACAGGCCCTCGGACCGGCGCCCGGTGCGCAGCTCGCTGTCTTCCACCACGTCGGCGATCATCGACGAGACCAGGATGGCGCCGCCGATGGACAGGGCGGTGGAGACGATGGTCTGGGCCAGCAGGATATAGACCACCGCCGGGTCGCCATTGGCCGGAAAGATCCCCAGCAGGCGCAGGGCGATGGGCGCGCTGCCCAGGAGCAGGCTGGAGATCATCAGCATGACCGCGCCGGGACGCTTGCCCATGCGGCTGGCCAGCGGGGCGGTGAAGGCGAAAGCCAGGATGGCCGAGAGGAAGTTGCCCAGGGTGAAGGCGGCGATCTGGTTGGCCGACAGCTCCCAGAAGTAGGTGTTGAAATAGAGGTTCAGGGACAGGACCAGGCCGGCGCCCATCGAGGTGAACAGGCTGGCGCTGAGCAGCAGCAGGAACGACCGATGGCTGAGCGTCCCCAACATCTCGCGGGCCAGCTGGGGCAGGGTCAGCTTGCGGTGTGGCGGGGTCTTCAGGTGCGGGATCTGGTTGTGGGTGCCCACCGCCGAGATGAGGATGGCGCAGAGCATCACCGCCGCCGCGGCCAGGCCGTAGTGGGAATAGCCGGCCGCGTTCAGCTGGCCGACCTTGTGGGTCGCGTCTGGCGCCAGGAAGATCTTGAAGGCCGCCAGCGTCATGGTGAGCCCGCCCCACCAGCCGAAGAAGTAGCGGTAGGAGAGCAGGCGCGTGCGCTCGTCATAGTCTTGGGTCAGCTCGGCCGACAGGGCCGAGGACGGAATCTCGTAGAGGGTGATGAAGCTGCGGATCAGGATCGCCACGACGATCAGGTAGAAGAACAGCGCCTCATGGCTCCAGGCCGGCGGGTTCCACAGCAGCAGGTATGAGGCCGCCACCGGCAGGGCGGCGGCGTACATGAAGGGATGGCGGCGGCCCCAGCGCGAGCGCCAGTTGTCCGAGGCCTGGCCGACGATGGGATCCAAGAGGGCGTCGACCATCAGGGCGACCATGATCGCCAGGCCCACCGTGGCCGAGGGCAGGCCCACCACCTGGTTGTAGAAGATCAGCAGGAGATAGGAGAAGCCCTGGTCCTTGACCCCGAAGGCCACGGAGCCGAACCCGTAGAAGAACTTGGTGGGGAAGCTCAGCCTGCGCCCTGGGGCGGCGGTGTCGGACACGCGGGTTTCCTTGATCGGTTGAAGGGGTGTGGCGCTCAGCGGGGCCCGCCGGAGCCGCCGATGGCGGCGCGGCCCTCGTGCTCCTCGACCGTCTCGGCCAGGGCCGCGGCCTCAGCCAAGGTGGCGAGGTTGCGCTCATGAGTGTCCTGGTCGATCCGGTAGAAGGTCAGCGCGATCAGGGACAGGGCGCTCATGCCGACCGAGATCGGCAGGAACAGCAGGGACAGGTGACGCATGGTCTCTGGGCCCACCGTCCCCGGCGCGGCGTGGGTCGGGAAGGCCACGATGGTCAGCAGCAGGCCCGACAGGAACACCCCGAAGCCGGAGGTGAACTTGTTGAGCAGCCCATTGGCGGCGAACAGCAGGCCCTCGGAGCGAACGCCGGTCTTTACCGCGGCGTCCTCCACCACGTCGGCGATCATCGAGGAGATGATGATGTAGCCGGTGATACCCAGCGTCGTGGAGACGAACAGGTCGCCGACCAGGATGGTGACGATCCAGGGCGAGCCATTGGCCGGCATCAGGCCCAGGAGACGCAGGAGCTGGGGCAGGGCGCCGGTCACCACCGAGATGGTGAACAGGGTCAGCATCGCCTTCTTCTTGCCCAGCAGCTTCGAGGCCGGGGCGGCCAGGGCGACGCCGGCGAAGGAGGCCGCCACCCCGGAGATGGCGATCAGGCCCACCGCCTTGGCGTCGAGGCCCCAGAGCTCGACATAGAAGTACTGGCTGAGCGCACTGGACAGCCCTGTCGACACCCCCGAGCAGAGGCCGGAGATCATCACCACGATCAGCGAGGGGTTGGAGATGGTGCCGATCACCTCGCGGAGGACCTGGGCGGTGGGGACCTTGCGCGGCACCGGTCGGATCAGGTGCGGGATGCGGCTGTGGGTGCCCAGGCTGGAGACCAGGATCGAGACGGCCATGACCAGGGCGGCGGTGACGCCATAGCGGCCATAGCCCTCGGGGTTGAGGATGCCGCCGGCCTCGGGGCTCAGATAGATCCGGTAGAGCACGACATTCATGGTCAGCCCGCCGATGACGCCGAAGAAGAAGCGGTAGCTGAACAGGCCGGTGCGGTCGTTGTAGTCGGGGGCCAGTTCCGGGGCCAGGGCGGCGCTGGGGACCTCGTACAGGCTGACCGAGATGCGCAGCAGCACCAGGAGGCCGACCAGGATCGGCCCGGCCTTGGCCGGACCCCACTCCGGCGGGGTGTTCCAGAAGGCGATGCAGGCCAGGGCGACGCAGGGAATGGCCAGGTACATCAGAGGGTGCCGGCGCCCGAACGGGGTGCGCAGCTTGTCGGAGATGTGGCCGATGACCGGATCGATGATCGCGTCCAGCATCAGGGTCAGCATGATCGCCGTGCCCACCCACAGGGCCGGAAGGCCGATCACCCGGTTCAGATAGGGCTGCAGCAGGGACGACGAGAGGCCCAGGGTCGAGACCCCGAAGGCCACCGAGCCCAGGCCATAGTAAAACTTGGTCCGGAAGGTCAGGCGATCAGGGGCGGCGGGCGAGGTCATGCGTCGGGTTTCGCTTTAGAATTTCGGGTATGTCCGGGGGCGTTGAACAGGCGCCGGACGGGTGGCCCGGCCTTGCGACAAGGTGAAACGTCTTGGGATCTGGCGGAGCGTCCCCTCCGCCTGGTCGTCTCCCCCCGGTCATGGGCGCTGGTTCGTGACCGCGCATCCTTGACGGGAAACCTGCGGGAGCCAGCGGGGGGCGTCAACGTCTTTGATGTTGCGCCATGGAAACAGCCGGGCGGGCGGCATGCACCCGCCCGACAAAAGCGATCAGTTGAACTTGTACTGAAGCTCCAGGCCAAAGGTCCGGGGCGCGGTGAGCGGATAGCTGGACGCGATCCCCTCGACAAAGTTGGTCTGGGCCTGGCCCAGCAGCGGGTTGTTGTAGTTGGAGCCGGCGCGGCGGGCGGCGCCAGGGCCGCCCTCGTAGCCGAGCTCGTCCAGCAGGTTCTTGCCCCACAGGATCACGGTCAGCTTGTCGCCCGGCGCGCGCCAGGTGAGACGAGCGTCCACCTGATCCCACGATGGCGAGCGGGTGTAGGCCCGGTTGAAGATGCTGCCGTACTGGGCGTCGCGCCACAGGTAGCTGGCGGAGGCGATCAGCGACCCGCCGTTGGCGAAGTCCCAGGTATAGTTGGCGTTCAGGGCCACCTTGTTCTTCGGCGCGTTCGGCATCTGCTGGCCGGCCAGGTTCTGGCCGCGCTGGAAGCCGCCGCCGGGCAGGCCGGCGGTGTAGATGTCCGCCGAGGTGGTGGTCCCGACCGGGCGGGCCAGCGGGTCCAGGGCGGCCGGATCCACCGGGTCCACGGTGCCGACAGACTCGGTCACGTGGGCGTCCAGGTAGGAATAGTTGAACAGGATCTGCAGGTTGTTGATCGGCTGCCAGATCGTCTCCAGCTCCAACCCCTGAGAGATCGCCTTGGGGATGTTGTAGAAGATCGAGTTGGCCTGGCCCAGGCCGCCGGCGGTCTGGACGACGGTCAGCGGAACCTGGGCGTTCTTATAGTCGTAGCGGAAGATCGCGATGTTGGCCTGCAGGGTCGACCAGTTCTTCTTCAGGCCGATCTCGAAGGCGTCGACCGTCTCCTCGGCCGTTTCCGGGGAGGCGCCCAGGGTGGTGTCGATGCCGATCCGGAAGCCGCCGGCCTTGTAGCCGCGGCTGTAGCGGGCATAGGCCATGGTGCTGGAATCGGGATCCCACTGCACCCCCGCGGTCCCGGTGACCGCCGACCAGCTGTCGTCATAGGTCCGGTGCGCGAAACCGGTGGTCGGATCGTAGGTGGTGTAGCTGGTCACCCCCTTGGGCAGCGGCGTTCCGGGCGCCGGCGCCCCGACCACGCTGGGCGTCTGGGTCAGGTCGATCAGCGGGATGCCGCCGGGGATGAAGGCGTTCAGCTCCGGCTTGGCGAAGCAGCCGGCGATGGCGAAGCAGCGCAGGCGCAGGTCCTCGTAGCCCGACTTGCGGTCATGCGAGTAGCGCAGCCCGATTGTGGTCTTCCAGGTCGGGGCGAACTGCCAGTCGATCTGGCCGAACACCGCCTTGGATTTGATGTCGAGGTGCGGGACGTCGTCATAGATCCGACGGCCCTGCTGCGGCGCGCAGATCCCGCCCGTGGCGGCGCAGAAGGTCCCGGGCAGGCCGAACGGGCCTGAAGCCTGGGCCTGGTCGGGCAGGTAGGTGTAGGTCGGCTGCTCGTAGGCCTCGCTGTAATAGTAGGCGCCCAGCAGCCACTGGAAGTCGCTGTCGCTGGTCGAGGCCAGGTTCAGCTCGTGGCTCACCCAGCGCAGGTCCTCCTGGTAGTTGAAGGCGTAGCGCGGATTGATCACCAGGCCGCCCGGCAGGGTGTAGGCGGTGATCGGCGCGGTGTTGTCCACCGGCGTCGGGCCATCGAGGTCGTAGTGGTACATCTGGCCGCCGCCGACGTACTTCAGGTCCATGTCGGCGAAGTGGTAGGTCCACTCGCTGGCCAGGCTGTAGGTGTCGTCGAGGCGCACCTTGTAGGGCACGGTGGAGGCGATCTTGCGCGGGTCGGTGAGCGCCGGGTTCGCGCAGCCCATCGGCGAGGCGTTGACCACATTGGTCACCTTGCCGGAACAGCCGTAGCCAGGGTTGAGCACCAGGGCGGCGTTGGCGGCCTCCAGGGTCGGAAAGGGCGCAGGCGTCCAGGTGGCGCGGGAGCCGGGCCCGCCGCCGCCGTTGTCCCACTCGCTGGCGGACAGCTTCACCCAGCCCTCGATATTGTCGTTGAAGTCGAACTTCAGCTGGCCTTCGAAGTACCTGGTGTCGACCACATTGCCTTCGTCCGGCATGCCCGGGACGACGTTGTCGATCCAGCCCTTGGTCTGCTTGTCCCAGTTGGCGCCCAGCCGATAGCTGACGCCCGGGATCGGGGTCGGGCCTGAGATCGTGCCTTCGAGGGTGCGGCGATTGTAGTTGGCGAAGTTGGCCCGGACCTCGCCCTGGAAATCTTCGGTCGGGCGCTTGGAGATCACATTGATCGCGCCGCCGATGGAGTTGCGCCCGTAGAGCGTGCCCTGCGGCCCGCGCAGCACCTCGGTGCGGTCTACGAACAGCGGCGTCTTGCCCGCCTCCACCGTCGAGGAAGTGTAAATGCCGTCGGAATAGATGGCCACGGCGCCGTCCGCGCCATGGACGTTGGTCAGGCGACCGACGCCGCGCAGGCTGATGCGGTCCAACTGGCTGGAGTACTGCAGGCCCGGCGTGAAGTTGGTCAGGTCGGCGACGCTGTTGATCCCGACCAGGTCACGCTTTTCCGAGGTGAAGGCGGACACGGCGACGGCGATGTCCTGCAGGCTCTGCTCCCGCTTCTCGGCGGTGACCACCAGTTCCTCAATGACGTTGGACGCCCCTTGGGCGTTCGCCGCCCCTGCGATCAGCGACGCTGCAAGCGCAGAGGTCGCAAACAGTCCCAGCCTGTTGGCCATGTCGTACTCCTCCCCATGGATTTTGGTCAGCGCGTCTTGGTTGGCGCTTATCTCGAAGATGAGGTATGGCGATCTTCGCGTCAACGAGACTCTAAAAATCTAATAATAAGAGCATATTAGTGCTATTTTACGATGTAATTAGAAGAGACGGTCAACGATCTCCATCGCCGTTCCGGCCCCTACCCCAGCCAAGAGAGCATCCTCAGCCATAGAATTCAGAGTCTCGGGCGCTTGGGGCAGGCATGAAAAAGCGGGCGCGCCTACTTCAAGCGCGCCCGCCAAGGGGGTGGTTCGAGGATTACAACACGTTATGCGCAGGGCCGCGGGGCGGCCTGCCCGCCCCCCCCCAGAACGCACTGGCCCCGCCACACGGGAACCCCCCCCCCCCCCCCGACCTTG
>CAZXVO010000099.1:12754-14724 GCA_964643835.1 uncultured Phenylobacterium sp.
GGGCCGCGGGGCGGCCGGCCCGCCCGGCCGCTCATCGATGCGGCCGGGACAGTCTGTCAGGCCTCCCCCGCCCTAGAGTGTGATCGCCGAAAGTGGATTCCGGTCTCGGCGACAATCACGCTCTAACGTTTTGGATTGGAGCCCTTTTTATCCGATCTGACTTGTTCGGTCAGATCGGAAAGGGCTCCAGGCGGGAGAGGCTTATCGGGGTCAGAAGAACCGATACTGGAACTCGATGCCGTAGGTGCGCGGCGGGGTGAGTTCGAGGTTCTGGGCGCCGTTCAGGAACTGGTCGCTGGCGACCGTGGCGCTCCGGTTGCGGTTGGAGGCCACCACCGCGGCGTCGTAGCCGAGGGTGTCCCCGACGTTCTTCACGTAGGCGATGATGGTGTACTTGTTGTCCTTCGGCGCCCAGTGGGCCCGCAGGTCAACCTGGTCCCAGGACGGGGCCTCGTTCCAGGGCTTGGTGAAGATGTTGGCGTAGGCCTCATCGCGGTAGATGTAGCTGGCGCTCAGCGTCAGGGTGCCGGGCTCCATGAAGAACGAGTAGCTGCCGTTGACGGCCACCTTGTTCTTCGGGGCTTGCGGCAGGCGGTTGCCAACGATGCTCACCGCGCCGGTGTTCACGTTGTCGTTCACGTCCACGAAGGTGTTGGCCTTGCGGATGCTCGTGTCGTTGTACGAGTAGGACACGGCCAGGCGCAGGGGCTGGATCGGCTGCCAGGTGGCGTCCAGTTCCAGGCCGCTGGAGCGCGACTTCGCGATGTTGACGAACTGGTTCACGTTCGTCGGACCAACACGCACCGTCACCGGCGCCTGCAGGTCGCGATAGTCGAGGTAGTAGAGGGCGGCGTTCAGCTGCAGGGTGCGACCGATATTGGTCTTGAAGCCCACCTCGTAGGAGTTCACGAACTCCGGAGCCGCCTCAGGCGCCACAAGGAAGCTGCCGGCCGAGAGACCGAAGGCCTTGTAGCCGCGGCTGTAGCGACCATAGACCATGGTGTCGTCGCTCGGATCCCACTGGACACCGAAGGTGCCGGTGAGCGCGTCCGAAGTGTCGCCGAGATTGCGCGCGGCGACGCCGGTGGCCGGGTCGATTGTGTACTGCTTGCAGGTGGTGGTGCAGACCACCGGGCTGGTGACGCCCTTGGCGCCCGCCGCCGTGGTGGTGGGGGCCAGGGTCGCCGTCAGGTCCATGCCGCCGTTGCCCAGGCCGCCGAGGGCGGCCAGGGCGTTGCCGAGGCCCAGAGCCTGGCCCACCGCCGGCATCGCCGTCAGGTTGCCCAGCAGGCTGCCCCAGTTGGCCGCGGTGCCGGGACCAAAGGCCGAGAGGCCCAGGGCCGGATAGAGGCCCGGATAGCAGGCGTCGGAGTTGCAGACGATGCGGCGGTACTCGGTGCCGAACTTGCGGTCCTTGGTGTAGCGCAGGCCCAGGGTGAACTTGAGCTGCTCGGTGGCCTGCCAGTCGATCTGACCGAACGCCGCCTTGCTCTCGGTGGTCAGGGCGTAGTGGCCCGAGGACCAGATCCCTTCAGGGTTCGCCGCCGCGCCCAGGATCGGGGTCTGCAGCGAGGAGGAGCCGTTCAGGAAGAAGTCGGCGGTGGAGCCGGTGCCAGTGTACTTCTCGTTGTAATAGTACAGGCCGGCGATCCACTGCAGCGGACCGTCACCGGTGGACGCGAAGTCGATCTCGTGGCTGAACCACTCCGGATATTCGAAGTAGTGGTAGATGTTGTCGGCGTTCACCGTCTGCGGCGCGCAGTTCACGGCCGAGCGGCCGATGCTGAACAGGGTGGCGATGGTGCCGCAGATCGAGCCGGGCGCCAGCGGGATCTGGTAGGACTTGACGCTGGTGCCGTCCGTGTCGCCGCGCAGATCGTAGCGGTAGTTCTGCAGGCCGCCGACATACTTAATGTCGAAGGTCGGCATGTGGTACGTCAGGTGCGCCGTAAACGAGTGCACGTCGGTCA
>CAZXVO010000100.1:0-7259 GCA_964643835.1 uncultured Phenylobacterium sp.
TCTCACAGCGGACCCTGATCTTCGGTTCACGGCGCTAGTGTTGTTGCTGGACAATACTGCCGACGAAAGTGCGCTTACACAGTTTTGGCGAGCCGCGACGCCGCTTCCCACTCCCTGACTTTGCAAGTCGCTAGCGCCTCAATTTAGAGGGCTATAGCGTAGGTGTAGTTCTCCGTTTCTTCGTCTTCGGCCCGCCACTATCTCGCTCACGGCAGCATCGCTTCGTTCACGCCTCCGCGGGGGCGGCCTATCGGGCGGTCGCGCAGTCGCGCTCCAGGCTTCAAGTTCGAACTTTCGCTCGCGCGCTCCGCTAGGTTTCGCAGGCCAGAGTCATGTTTGACGTCAACATGGACGAACGAGGTCTTGGCGCCCGGCTATGCTACGACTTTGATAGCGGGCTTGCCTGGATCAGCCGTTCACGGCTGATGGCAGAGCGGTTTCCGATCCGATGGGTTCGAACTCCGGGACGATCTCGCGAAGGTGGCCGATGGCGGCCTCGCGGTCCAGGTGGGCCACGGCGTCCTGCATCTGATCGAAGCGGGCGCGCAGGGCGTCCAGGGGCATGGTGCGGGGACCGACCAGGCTAAGGCCCGAGGCGGTGCGCAGGATGCGGTCCTCGTCGGGGTGGATCAGTTCCTCGTCGAGCTTTTCACCCGGGCGCAGGCCGATCACGCGGACTTCGATGTCCTGCTCCGGACGGCGGCCGGACATGCGGATCATCAGGCGGGCCAGGTCGGCGATGCGGATCGGGTCGCCGATATCCATCACATAGACGCCGCCGCGCACCTCGCTGGGCATCTCGCGCAGGGTCGCGGCCTGAAGCAGCAGGGACACAGCCTCGCCCAGCGTCATGAAATAGCGGCTGACGTCGGGGTGGGTCAGGGTGATCGGGCCACCTTCGGTGATCTGGCGCTGGAACAGCGGCGCGACCGAGCCGGACGAGCCCAGCACATTGCCGAAGCGGACGGAGACGAAGCGGGTCGGCCCAGATTCCAGGTCCATGGCCTGGCAATAGGCCTCGGCGGCGCGCTTGGCGGCGCCCATGACGCTGCTCGGGTTCACGGCCTTGTCGGTGGAGACGAAGACCATGACGCCCACATCGTGCGTCTGGCAGGCGTCGGCCACATGGCGCGCGCCCAGCAGGTTGGTGCGAATGGATTCGAGCGGATGGTCTTCCGCCATCGGCACGTGCTTCAGCGCCGCGGCATGGAAAACCACGTCGGGCTGTTCGCGGGTGAACCAGTCATCCAGGACGTTCCGGTCGCGAATGTCGCAGAATACCGAGGTCCGCGAGACCTCCGGGCGATGTTCCCGCAGATACTGGTCGATGGCGTAGAGATTGAACTCGGAGTTCTCGATCAGAGTCAGATGCCCCGGCCCCAGCGCCGCGATCTGACGCACCAGTTCCGAACCGATCGACCCGCCCGCGCCCGTGACCAGGATCCGACGGTTACGCACCAATTTCCGTAACGGGAACTCATCAAAAGCAATCGCTGGGCGGCCGAGAAGTTCACCCAGAGCCAGGAGGCGCGCCGTGTCCTCAGGAACGGCGGCGGCAAGGCCACTCATATGTTCTCTCCTGCCCCAAGCCACTCAAGGCGCACAGCGAAACGCAAACCCGCGTGAATCGCTCCGCACATAGCCAACTGGACCCTACGCGGAAAGCTCAAGCTACGCCAAGAGCATGACGAAGAACTAGGTTTGTTGAACGTTTGATCGACACCAGATCGGGGCGCGCGTTATTCCTGTAACAAAATCGCGACGCATTAATGTCGCTCCATTCGGGGAACGCCCAATTGAAACGCGTCCTGCTCGCGGCGGCGATCAGCCTGTCGTCCGGTCTCGCCCTGGCCCATTCTGCTTTAGCCCAAGCCGCCTTTACCCAGTCCGCCCCCAGCCCCTTGCCCTTTCCGACCCCGATCCCGGCGGCGCGGGATACGCCCTATCCGGGCCTCTTGACCCTGTCGGTGGACGCCACCGACCTGGATCGCCGGATTTTCAAGGTGCGACAGCAGATTCCGGTCCCGGGTCCCGGCCCCATGACCCTGCTGTTTCCCCGCTGGCTGCCTGGCAAGCATTGGGCGGCCGGGGAACTGCACGCCTTGGCGGGGCTGGTCATCACGGCCGGCGGTCAGCGGATCGAGTGGAGCCGCGATCCGGTGGAGATGGGCGCCTTCCACGTGGTCGTGCCGGCGGGCGCCGAGCGCCTGGACCTGGAGTTCCAGTACCTGTCGCCCACCGCCGGGGACCAGGGTCGAATCGTCGTCACGCCTGAGATGATGAATGTGCAGTGGAACAACATGGCCCTGTACCCGGCCGGCTATTTCACGCGTCAGATTCGCATCCAGCCGAGCATCCGCCTGCCGGAGAACTGGACCTACGGCGTGGCTCTCGAGACCGAGAGCGTCAAGGACGGCGTGGTCACTTTCAAGCCCGTCGGTTTCGACACCCTGGTCGACTCGCCGATGTTCGCCGGCCGTTGGGGGCGCAAGATCGACCTGGACCCGGGCGGCCGGTCGCGGGTGACCCTGAACGTCTTCGCCGACGAGCCGGAGTTGCTGGAGGCCTCATCGCAGCAGATCGCCCTGCACCGGGCCATGGTGGCCCAGGCCGACCGACTGTTCGGAGCGCGGCACTACGACCACTACGACTTCCTGCTGGCCCTGAGCGACCGCCTGGGCGGCATCGGCGTGGAGCACCAGAGGTCCAGCGAGAACGGCACCCTGCCCCGCTACTTCCTGGATTGGGACCGGGTTCCGTCGGCCCGTGAACTGCTGCCGCACGAATACACCCACTCCTGGAACGGCAAGTACCGGCGGCCGGCCGACCTTTGGACCCCGGACTTCACCACGCCGATGCGGGACAGCCTGCTGTGGGTCTATGAGGGCCAGACACAGTATTGGGGTCAGGTGCTGGCGGCCCGTTCCGGGCTGCTCTCGCGCCAGGATGCGCTGGATGGCCTAGCCCTGACCGCGGCGACCTATGATTACCGGGTTGGGCGCGCCTGGCGCCAGATGAGCGACACCACCAATGATCCGATCATCGCCTCGCGCCGTCCCCTGCCCTGGACCAGCTGGCAGCGCAGCGAGGACTACTACTCCGAAGGTCTGCTGATCTGGCTGGACGCCGACACCCGGATCCGCGAGCTGTCGGGGGGAAAGAAGTCCCTGGATGATTTCGCTCGCGCCTTCTTCGGGGTGAACGACGGGGATTGGGGCCAGCTGACCTATCGGTTCGAGGACGTGGTTGCGACCCTGAACGCGGTGCAGCCCTACGACTGGAACGGATTCCTGAAGACCCGCCTGTCCAGCCACGGCCCCGGCGCGCCGCTGGATGGGGTGGCGCGGGGTGGCTACCGGCTGGTCTACACCGAAAAGCCCACCGCCTATTTCATCGGCAATGAGACGCGCCGCAAGATCACCGATCTGACCTTCTCGCTCGGGCTGACCCTCAATCGCGAGGGCGAGGTCACGGCGGTGCAATGGGAGGGACCGGCGTTTAAGGCCGGGCTGGTGGATGGTGAGAAGATCGTCGCCGTGAACGGCGTGGCCTTTGACGGGGATCGGCTGAAGGCGGCGGTCACCGGGGCCAAGGGTTCCACCGCGCCGATCGAGCTGATCATCAAGGCGGGGGATCGCTACCGTGTCACATCGATCGCCTATCACGACGGCCTGCGCTATCCGCGCTTCGAGCGGGTGGCGGGCGCACCGGATAGGCTGGGCGATATCCTGGCGGCGAAGCGGTAGGCCGATTGATGTGGGTCATGCCCGGCGCACGGGCCGGCGAGTAGTGTTGTTGTATTGCAGCTTGGAGGAGCCCATGCGCTCTCGCCTGACGGCCCTCGCCTTCGCCCTCGTCGCGGGGGGCGCCCTTCCGGCCCAGGCCGGCCCGCCGGACCCTGCTCTGCAGCGGGGTCAGGCCATTGCGCACGACACCTGCGCCCGGTGCCACGGCGTGCAGACCGGCGAAGACAGCCGCAATGCAGGGGCGCCACGCTTTGTCGTCATCGCCGGCCGGTACAATGAGATCAGCCTGGAAGACCGGCTGACCGAGATCGCCAAGCAGGGCCACTATGAGATGCCGCCCCAGCCGATCAGCCGCGAGGATATCCGCAGCCTGACCGCCTATATCGAGAGCCTGGCTCAGCCCTAAGCCTGGTCCACCTGGGCCAAGGCCTGGCCGGGCGCGGCGACGCGGGTGGCCATCAGTTCGACGATGGTGTCCAGCAGGACCGCTGCGCGAATGGGCTTGGCCAGGTGACGGTCAGCGCCGGCGTCGTGACTGGCGCGGACGTGCTCGTCCAGGGCGTTGGCGGTGAGCATCACCACAGGCGTCGACGGCAGACCCTTAGCCCGCTCATGTTCCCGAAGTTGAGCGGTAGCGCTGAGGCCGTCCAGTTCCGGCATCTGCATGTCCATCAGCACGATGTCGAAGGTCTGCTCCCGCAGCTCGGCCAGGGCCAACGCGCCGTTCTCGACGATCACAGGATCGATGCCGACCGACTGCAGGATCAGCTGCACGACCTTCTGGTTGGTGGGGTGATCCTCGGCCAACAGGACGCGGACGCCGGCGATATCCAGGCGGACTTGCGGGCCGGCGGGTTCGGTGGCCGCGGCGCCGCAAGTCCGCGCCAGCGGCAGCAGGAAGGCGAAGGTCGAGCCCTCGCCCGGAACGCTGACCACATCGATGCCGCCGCCCATCAGCTCGACCAGGGAGCGACTGATCGCCAGGCCCAGGCCGGTGCCGCCGAACCTGCGGCGGATGGAGGCGTCGGCCTGTTCGAAACGCCGGAACAGCCGGGCCCGGACATCCTCGTCAAAGCCGATGCCGGTGTCGGCGACGGCGAACCGCACTTGGTCCTCGACCATGGAGACCTTGAGCTCCACCGAGCCCGAAACCGTGAACTTCACGGCGTTGGACAGCAGGTTCGACAGCACCTGGGTCAGGCGCACCTCGTCGCCGCGGAAGCCGCCCTGGGCCCCGGGCTCTACGTGCCAGCTGAAGGTCAGGCCCTTGGCCTCGGCCGCGGCGCGATGCAGTTCCGCGATCCGCTTGACCACGACCTCCATCTGGAAGGGCTCGTCGGCCAGCTGGATTTCGCCCGTCTCGATCTTGGAGAAGTCCAGGATGTCGGTGAGCACCTGTTCCAGCAGGCGGCCGGACGAGGCGATCAGGCTGGCCAGCTCGCGGCCCCGGTTGGTCCGCTGCTCTCCGGCCAGGGTCTCCGACAGGGCGATGACGCCATTGAGCGGCGTGCGCAGCTCGTGGCTCATATTGGCCAGGAACCGTGACTTCTCGGCGTTGGCGCGTTCAAGCTCGGCCGTACGGGCCTGGACGCGATCCTCCAGCGAGGCCAGCACGCTCTCGGTCTTCTCCCGTTCGGCCCGCAGGGCGCGGGCCAGCAGGCCGAGCTCGTCGTTGCGGATCTCGATGGCGTCGGTCTGGGCGGCGTCGGCCTGGTCGGGCGCGCAACTCTGGGCCAGGTCCTGCAGGGGCCGCACGATGGTCCTGCGCGCCAGCACCACCACCAGGATGGTCTGGGCCAGTGACGCCAAGGCCCCGAGCACCAGCACCCACGACGCCGACCGCGCCGCCGACTGGGCCACCGCGGCCTTTGGATAGGTCATCATCAGGTACCAGTCCGGCCCATCCAGGCGGCCATAGGCGACGATCTGGCGGCCATCCGGGCTGGAGATCACCCCATGGGCCTGCCCATCCTTGCGGATGGCGGCGACCAGCGATTTCAGGCCCAGAGACTTCTCGTAGGTTCGTACGGTGGCTTCCGACGCCATCCCGGGGCGGTCGAAGCCGGGCGAGGCGATCAACTCGCCCTTGCTGGTCACCACCAGGTTGGAGGCGCCCGGCAGGGTCGTGCGCACGGCGTTGAGGAAGAAGCCCGTCAGTTCGAGGGTCGAGCCGAAGGAGCCGACATAGCGGCCATCCACATAGATCGGTGTGATGCAGCCGGTGGCCAGACGCTGGCCCTTGGTGTCCTGGATCAGACGCTGGAGATTGGTGCAGCGGGTCGCGTGGGTGGGATCGGAGCCCGGTAAGGTGATCTGCGCCATCTCCTCCTTGCTAATGTCTAGGGTCGCCGGCGCCTGGCGACGATAGAACATAAGTCGGTCCGGACGGTCGGGTCCGAAGATCGCGACCCGGGTGGCGGGGGTGAAGAAGTAGAAGTTGTCGTAGTCGATGTGGGCCGCCTGGCCGAAGTCGGACACGACCGAGAAGGCGGCGGCCATGACCCGGACCTCCTCAGGTGTCATCTGGTCCCACCGGGAGATGTAGGCCCCCATGCCGTAGATCCAGCGCCCGGAGAAGGTCTTGTGGCCGTCGAAGTACTCGTCGGTGCTGCGGCCCGTCCCATCGGGGCGGCGCGGGAAATACTCCTGAGCCAGCCGCTCGGCCTCAGCATGCGTCATGTGACGGTAGCGGGTGGCGAGCTCGACGCCTGCGGCGGCCTGCAGGCTGGAGAGCTTGTTGAACCGGCGCTCCACATTGCTGCTGCGTTCGCGCACATAGTCGCCCAGGAAGGCGATCTGGCGGCGCGTCAGGTCCTGCTGGAACACGAAGAAGGCCGCCGTCGCGCCCAGAATGGTCACGACCGCCGACATCAGCCCGACGCTGATCAGGAATCGTCTTGAGAGGGATCGCATCGCAGTCGGCCAGTGTTGATTCCACAACCTAGGCTGGACAGGTTGCGTGGGGGTTTACGGCGCGTCCACTAAGCGGAGCGGGTAGAATTCGGGTGCGCACACCTCGAGGGGCGAGGTATGGGCGAGGCATGAGCCAAGACGACATCCTGGTGGACGCGCGGGGGCACAGGTGTCCCGTCCCCACCCTGAGGCTGCGCCGCGCCCTGGAGGCCGCGCCGGCTGGCGCCGTCGTCAGACTGCTGGCGGACGATCCGCTAGCGCGCATTGATGTGCCCCACTTCGCGGCCGGGGCGGGCTTTGTGGTTCTGGAGAAGGCCGAGGCCGACGGGGTGTTGAGCTTCCGCGTGGGCCGGGCGACAGCGGGCGGCTAGGCCTTGGCGCTGTGGGCGTCCATGGCCAGCTCAATCTCCGTCGCCAGGGCGCCGCCGAAGAACACCGCGTTCACGTTCCAGGACAGCCAGATCAGGAACACCACGACGGCGGCCACCGAGCCGTAGGTCGCGCCCAGGTGGGCGATCTGCTCCACATAGAAGGCGCTGGCCCAGGACATGAACATGCTGAGGATGGCGGCCGAGCCGCCCCCGATGATCGAGGCCGCCC
>CAZXVO010000100.1:7269-14653 GCA_964643835.1 uncultured Phenylobacterium sp.
CGGCAAGCGCGCCAACCAGGTCCGGCAGGGGCTCGAGGCGCGGATCGAGGCCGCCCAGGCCACGGGGTTGGACGACATGGCGAAGCGATAGATCAGGCTGATGGCCAGGGTGATGCCGAAGCTGGCCCAGGTCCATTCGCTGAACAGCCAGGGCACGCCGCGCAGGGGCGTCAGGTCGAAGGCGACGGCGATGAAGCGCAGGTAGAGGAACACGCCGGACAGGAAGGCCAGCAGTACGATGGCCGCGATCAGCACCAGCAGGGCCATGATGTTGAAGCCTAGGAAGCCGCGCGGCGCATCCTCGTCATGGATGAAGGACAGGCCGGCCAACAGGGCCTTGAAGCCCCGGTGCGACGCGTAGCCCCCGATGATCAGGGCGATGCCGGACTGGGTGGAGATGGCGCGCAGGGGCGTATGGGCCAGCCGCGACAGCTCTTCGGCGAACAGGCCGCGCGCGCCGGCGGGCATGAGGCGCGACATTACCTCAGCCTGGTGGGTCGCCGCGGCGGGATCGGCCACGAGGCTGTAGACCCCGACAATGATCGACAGGCCCGGGAACACCGCCAGCATGGCGAAGAACGAGACCCCGCCCACATAGAGCATGACGTCCCTGCCCCACAGCCGGGTCAGGGACTTGGCCAGGGTGGACGCCGTCAGCCGCAGCCAGTGCACGGGGTCCCAATTCACCGCGCGCAGGCGCTGCAAGCTCGTCCGAAGCGACATGGGCGGACCCTGGTCAAGCCGCGCACGGATGGCAAGGGCCAGAATGAATACGGCGCGCCGCCGGGAGGGGCGGCGCGCCGTCGATGGGCGTGTCTTCCATCGGGGTCGGCCGCCACGTGAGGGACGGGAATGTGCGGCGACCAACCTGGGGACACAGTCGGCCTGTGCGCCTGAACCCAGGCTGAATGAGACTGTCTTGGAAGGTTCACGGGACTTGGCGGGACCAGCCGGTTTCAATACACCCGGCCCTGTGGCCGACTCCGGGGGGCGTCGGGAACAAACCGGGCGCGTTGACGCGCGCCGCAAGTCAGGGACCGATCCATGAAGCCAACCCTTCTCCTGTCCGTCAGCGCTGCGCTGCTGGTTGCGGCCTGCGGGCAATCCGGCGGCTCCAGCTCCGCGCCTAAGTCCGCCAGCGGCCGCAGCGCCGTCTGGGCCGCGGGCTCCTCCACCGTCTTCCCGTTCGCCACCCGCGTGGCGGAGAACGTCGCCCGCACGACCGGCGGCCGTCCCGCCAAGGTGGAATCCCTGGGCACCGGCGGCGGCTTCAAGCTGTTCTGCAGCGGCACGGGCCAAGCCTATCCCGACATCGCCACGGCCTCGCGCCCGATCAAGAAGTCGGAGTTCGAGAAGTGCGCCGCCAACGGCGTGACCGAGATCGTCGAGGTCAAGATCGGCTTTGACGGCATCGTCGTGGCCAACGCCAAGTCCGGCCCCAACTACGACCTGACCCAGGAAGCGCTGTACAAGGGGCTCGCCGCCGAGCTGCCGGAAGGCGCCGGGTTCAAGCCCAATCCGAACAAGACCTGGAACCAGGTCGACCCGGCCCTGCCGAACGAGCCGGTTCTGGTCTATGGCCCGCCGCCGACCTCCGGCACCCGGGACGCCTTCAGCGAGCTGGCCATGGAAAAGGGCGCGGGCAAGCTGCTGGCGGCCCTGAAGGCCTCCGACGAGGACGGCTTCAAGTCCAAGAGCCATACGGTGCGCAGCGACGGCGCCTGGGTTGACGCCGGCGAGAATGACAACGCCATTGTCCAGACCCTGGAGAAGACCCCGCATTCTCTGGGCGTGTTTGGCTATTCGTTCCTTGAAAACAACATGGACAAGGTCAAGGGCGCCAAGGTCCACGGCGTCGCGCCCACCTTCGCCACCATCTCCAGCGGCGAGTATCCCCTGTCCCGTTCGCTCTACATCTATGTGAAGAAGGCCAATATCGGCGTGACGCCGGGCCTGAAGGAATTCGTCCAGGCCTTCGTCTCCGACGGGGCGACCGGCAAGGGCGGCTACCTGCAGGAGCGCGGCCTGATCCCACTGCCCGCTGACCAGCACGAGGCCCAGAAGAAGGCCCTGGAGAGCCTGCCGGTGATCAGCGCGCCGAAGTCCTGATCACGGCTGAAGCCAAGATATGACGAAGGCCGCCCCGGAGCGATCCGGAGCGGCCTTTTTCATGGGCTTGGGCGGGCCTAGGCGTTGAGGGCGCCGGAGGCCTTCAGGGCGTCGATGTCACCAGAGCTGAAGCCCCAGTCGGTCAGCGCTTCCACATCGTGGGCGCCGATGGCCGGCGGGGGGCCCTGGATCGCGCCAGGCGTCGCGGAGAAGCGCGGCGCGGGCGCCGGCTGAACCACACCGCCCAGTTCGACGAAGGTTTGGCGGGCGACGTTGTGCTTGTGCTTGGGCGCCTCATCCAGGTCCAGGACCGGGGCGAAGCAGACGTCGGTGCCATCCATGATCTCGCACCATTGGCTCTGAGTCTTGGTGGCGATCACCTCGGCCAGCTTGGCCCGCAGGTTGTCCCACTCGCCGCGGTTCATCTGAGCTGCGAAGGCCGGGTCAGTAATCCCAGTTTTTTCAAGCAGAAGCGCGTAGAACTGCGGTTCAATCGAGCCGATCGAGATCCACTTGCCGTCGCCGCACTGATAGGTGTCGTAGAAGTGCGCCCCGCCGTCGAGCAGGTTGGAGCGACGCTCCTCGGTCCAGCCGCCGCCGGCCTTGAAGCCGTAGAACATGGCCATCAGCGAGGCCGCGCCGTCGCTCATGGCGCAGTCGATGACCTGGCCCTTGCCGGTCTCGCGGGCCTGGATCACGCCGGCCAGGATGCCGAAGGCGAGATAGAGGGCGCCGCCGCCGAAGTCGCCGACCAGGTTCAGCGGGGGCACCGGCTTGTCCTTGGTGCCGATGGCGTGCAGGGCGCCAGTGATGGCGATGTAGTTCATGTCGTGGCCGGCGGCCTGGGCGTAGGGCCCGAACTGGCCCCAGCCGGTCATGCGGCCATAGACCAGCTTCGGATTGCGCTTCAGCGCCACGTCCGGACCGAGGCCAAGGCGTTCCATGACACCGGGACGGAAGCCCTCGAACACCACGTCGGCGGTCTCGAACAGCTTCAGGCAGGTCTCGATGGAGGCCGGGTTCTTCAGGTCCAGGCCGATGGAGCGGCGACCGCGCGAGGTGATGTCGGCCGGCGAGGCGCGGCCCTGGCCCTTGCGGTCGATACGGACCACGTCCGCCCCGAGGTCGGACAGCAGCATGCCGCAGAAGGGCCCAGGCCCGATGCCGGCGAATTCCACGATCTTCAGGCCTGTCAGCGGTCCCTGGCGCATGTCTCTCTCCCTTGGGGTTTGGGCTGATCTAGCCCCGCTTCCGTCCGGTCAGCCAAGCCTCAGCCGCCACCGGGCAGCGACTGGCCGTCATCGATGGTGAACAGCGAGCCGGAAATGGCCCGCGCGGCGGGGCCGGCGAGCATCATCAGCGGGGCGTCGAGGTCGGTGGCGTCCATCAGCCGGCGGCGCGGGAAACCCTTGACCTGCTTCTGCCCGCCCTCGGTCTTGAACCAGTCGGCGTTGATGTCGGTCTCGATATAGCCGGGACAGATGGCGTTCACGGCGATGCCATAGCGCGACCATTCCCGCGCCAGGCTCTTGGTCAGCATGGCGGCGGCGGACTTCGAGGCGTTGTAGGCCGACAGGCCCGGCAGCACGGTGAAGCTGGCCACCGAGGCGATGTTGATGATCCGGGCGAGACCTGCGTCGGCGGTCCCGTTGGCGCGCATCATCCGGGCGGCGGCCTGGGCGGCGAAGAACACCCCGCGGACGTTGACGTCGAAGGTGCGATCCCAGTCCTCGATGCTGAGGTCCATGGCCAGGCCCTCGCCGCCGACCCCGGCGTTGTTGACCAGGATGGAGAGCGGGCCGAGCGCGGTTTCAATCTCGGCGAAGGCCGGGGCGATGGCGTGGGCGTCCGCGACATCCAGACGCAGGGCCATGGCCTGCCCGCCCTCAGCGGCGATCTCGCCGGCCAGGGCCTCGACTAGCTCGATCCGGCGCGCGGTGACCGCGACCTTGGCCCCCGCACGGGCCAGGACGCGGGCGAAGTGCGCGCCCAGGCCGCCCGAGGCGCCGGTCACGATGGCGGTCTGCCCGTCCAGAATGCGTTCCATGTCCAACTCCTGTGGAGACCATCTTCAGCGCACCCTCGCGCCAAGGCCCGGCACTGTATAATCTAGGCCAGTTGCGATTCAGCCTTAGGTCGGATCGCCGGGTCTAGTTGAGTCAGGGATTGCAGGGAATGGCCGTCGGCGTCCATGCGCGAGTACTGATTGTTGCGCGTGATGACGCCCTGGCGGGTCCCCTCGCCGAGGGGCTGGATCGTCTCGGCTGGCGTACGGTCACGGCTCGCGGGCCCTATGCGGCCATTGCGGCTCTGGGCGACCTGGCGGTCGAGGCCGCCATCGTCGATCTGCGCAGCAGCGGCCAGGAAGCCCTGACCCTGGCGCGGCGCCTGCGGGCCGCCTGTGCGCCCCGCCGGCTGCCGGTGATCGCCATCGGCGATCCAGGCCCGGAACTCGACGCCTTCGGTTTTGACCTGACCCTGGCCCCGCCGGTCCATCCAGCCCAGCTGGTGCTGCGCCTGGAGACCCTGGTGCGGATGGCCGTGGCCGAGGAGGAGTTCGAGCTTCGGCTGGAGACCTTCGCCGAGCGCGGCCGTCGGCTGGAGATGCCGGAGCCGGACCCGACCCCGTTCCATATCCTGGCCATTGGCGAGCCCGCGCCGCAGTTCCTGGCCCTGTCCAACGCTCTGACCCGCTCCGGGGCCGAGGTGGTGGGCGCGTTCACGGCCTATACGGCCTTCGACTATCTGCATGAGCGGCCGTTCGACGCCGTCGTCCTCTGGGCCGGCGACAACTCGCAGGAAGCCCTGTCCATCGCCGCGGGCATGCGCCGCAACACCCGGCTCTATCACACGCCCGCCCTGCTCTACATGCGGCAGGAGAGCTATGTGACCATGTCGGAGGCCTATCATCGCGGCGTGTCCGACGTGGCCTCGCCCGAGACGCCAGAGGTCGAGACCGCCAAGCGGGTCATCGAACTCGCCCGCAGCCATCGCCGCCAGACCGCCATCCGCCGCGCCCTGGAGCGCGCCCGCAGCTCCGGCCTGATGGACGCGGCAACCGGCCTCTTCACCCGTGACCTGTTCGCCGCCCATCTGGGCCGCCTGGCCCAGGCCTCGCGCAAGCGCAATCGGCCCCTGTCGGTCTGTGTCCTCAAGGTCGCCGAACGGCAGGAAGTGACCCTGGCCCGCCGTTCCGGCTGGCTCGACCGGGCGATCCCGCAGATCGGCTCCATGGTCAGCCGCCTGGTCCGGGTCGAGGACACCGCCGCCCGACTGGGCCCGGAGGTCTTCGCCCTGGCCCTGCCCGCCACCCCCCAGGCCTCGGCCCGCGCAGCGGGTGAGCGGATCGCCGCGGTGATCGGCTGCACCGCTTTTGAGGCCGGCGACGGCAAGCCGCCCTTCGTGGTCGAGTTTGACATCGGCGTGGCCGAAGTCGGCAGCGTCGAAGGGGTCGGCAAGGCCCTCGAACAGGCAGCCGCCCGGGCCCAGCAGCAGGCCGTCTGATCCAGATGCCCGAGACACAGCCCTCGGGTCCCCTCGCCGCCCTGCCCTATGTCCTGCCCCTGGTGGTCCTGGCGGTCATCATGCTGCGTGGGACCAAGCCGCGCACCCTGGTGATCGAGCGGCTTTGGATCCAGCCGCTGATGCTGATGGTGCTGGGCGGTCTGGTGGTGTTCATCCAGGGCATGCCCAGCCCGATGGGGATGGTGCTGCTACCGCTGGCCCTGATCGCGGGCGCGGGCCTCGGCTGGTGGCGTGGCCGCCTGACCCGGCTGTCGGTCGATCCCGAGACCCATACGGTGACCTCCCAGGTCTCGCCCGTGGGCCTGGCGCTGCTGGGCGGCATCTTCCTGCTGCGGTTCGGCCTGCGGGCCTACGCGATGCAGAACCCTGGCGCCCTGCACGCCTCGGTCGCCGATATCACCGACGCCATGCTGCTGATCGCCGTGGGCCTGGTCTGCGCCCAGCGGCTGGAGGTTTGGATCCGGGCGCGGGCGTTGGTCGCAAACCTTTCCTGATCCGTCATGGCCGGGCTTGTCCCGGCCACCCATGAACTCCGTATTGGCAGGATCAGGCGCGTATGGGTGGCCGGCACAAGGCCGGCCATGACGTCTGAAGATGGGGAGTTACGCCGCCGCCAGCTTGGCGAGCTCCGCGAGGATCTTTTCAGCCGCGTCGAGCCGCTGGACCGGGGTTTCCCATTCGCCCTTCACGACCACCTTGTTGTCGGGGCGGACCTTCCAGGCGACCTGGTTTTTGGCGACGAACTGGACCAGGCCGATGGGGTTCTTGAAGTCGTCATTGCGGAAGGTGACCACGGCGCCCTTCGGGCCGACGTCGATCTTGGCGACGTTGGCTTCGCGGCACAGGCCCTTGATGGCGACGACCTTGAGCAATTGGCCGGCCTCGGGCGGCAGCGGTCCGAAGCGGTCGATCAGCTCGGCGGCCAGGGCTTCGCGCTCGCCCGACTGCTCGGCCTCGGACAGACGGCGATAGAGGGCCAGGCGGACATTGAGGTCCGGCACATAGGCCTCGGGGATCAGCACGGCGGCCCCGGTGTTGATCTGGGGCGACCAGCCGCGGTCCTCGACGAGGCCCTCCTTGCCGGCCAGGATCTTTAGCTCGGCGACCGCGTCCTCCAGCATCTGCTGATAGAGCTCGACCCCGATCTCGCGGATATGGCCTGACTGTTCCTCGCCCAGCAGGTTGCCGCCGCCGCGCTGGTCCAGGTCGTGGCTGGCCAGCTGGAAGCCGGCGCCCAGGCTGTCCAGGGACTGCAAGACCTTGAGGCGCCGCTCGGCCGACAGGGTGATCTGCTTCTCGGCCGGGGTGGTCATGTAGGCGTAGGCGCGCGCCTTGGCCCGGCCGACCCGGCCGCGCAGCTGATAGAGCTGGGCCAGGCCGAACATGTCGGCCCGGTGGATGACCATGGTGTTAGCGGTCGGGATGTCCAGGCCGCTCTCGACGATGGTGGTCGACAGCAGCACGTCGTACTGGCCGTCATAGAAGGCGGTCATCACCTCTTCGAGCTGGGTCGGGGCCATCTGGCCGTGACCGACCACGAAGCGGACTTCCGGCACCTGCTCGCGCAGGAACCGCTCCAGCTCCGGCAGGTCGGAAATGCGCGGGGTGACGTAGTAGGCCTGGCCGCCACGATACTTCTCGCGCAGCAGGGCCTCGCGGATGACCACGGCGTCGAAGGGCGTGATGTAGGTGCGGACCGCCAGGCGATCGACCGGCGGGGTGGCGATGATCGACATCTCGCGGATGCCCG
>CAZXVO010000101.1:0-2703 GCA_964643835.1 uncultured Phenylobacterium sp.
CGCAGTTGGTGTCGAGGATGGCCACGACCGGGATGCCCAGCTTGCGGGCTTCCTGGATGGCGATGGCTTCCTTGTTGGTGTCGATCACGAACATCAGGTCGGGGATGCCGCCCATGTCCTTGATGCCGCCCAGGGACAGTTCCAGCTTGTCGCGCTCGCGGGTCAGCTGCAGCAGCTCCTTCTTGGTGCGGCTGTTGTCGCCTTCCAGAACGCCTTCCAGCTCGCGCAGACGCGCGATCGAGCCGGAGACGGTGCGCCAGTTGGTGAGCGTGCCGCCCAGCCAACGGTGGTTCACATAGTACTGGGCGCAACGCTTGGCGGCGATGGCGACCGGGTCGGAAGCCTGGCGCTTGGTGCCGACGAACAGCACGCGGCCGCCGGACGCGGCGACTTCACGGACCTTCACCAGGGCCTGGTGCAGCAGCGGGATCGACTGCGACAGGTCGATGATGTGGATGTTCGAGCGGCTACCGAAGATGTAGCGGTCCATCTTCGGGTTCCAGCGGTGCGTCTGGTGGCCGAAGTGGGCGCCAGCTTCCAGGAGCTGACGCATGGAGAATTCAGGAAGCGCCATCGGCTTTTCGTCCTTTTTCCGGTTGACCTCCGCAGGCAAACCCTCCCGGACGGGAGGACCGGAATGGCGAAGAACGGGATGTCTCCCCGAACTGGCCAAACGCCTACGTGTGGAATGGGCGCGGATTTAGGCGCGAACGCCTGAAAAAGCAAGCCCCTCGGGATTGCCAGCCCCCCAGCTCCAGCGCACACTCATAGGTCACAGGAGGGCGCAATGATTACCCTGACGATCCTGGCGGCCTGGGCCGCGACCAGCAGCGGCAGCCTCACCGCCCCCCAGCCGCCGGCCCCGCCGCCGCTGATCGGCGCCATGCCGTCGCCCGAGCCGTTCAAGCCCTACAAGCCGAAGCCTATGTACAACGCCCGCGGCGGCGTCGATCCCTACGCCAAGCCGGCCAAGCCCAAGGGCTATATCGACCTCTATCACCCGAAGACCAAGTCGACGTTCTGAGATCGTCCACATCCGCACATCCCGGCGAATGCCGGGCCCCAGTCATATGGCTCAGCGCCTGCGGGCAGCCCCTGGCCCGGGCTCGCGCGACCGCCCTCCTACCTGTCACCTGGATCCCGGCATTCGCCGGTATGTGCGGGGTAAAACTAAAGATCCTCGACGAACACCACGCCAGGTGCGGTCTTCAGCGCGCCGCGCACCGCGCCGTCCAGGGTGAAGCGGCCGGGCAGCTTCAGTTCAATCTCCCGGCCGCCTTCGACGGCGGCGACCAGGATGATCTCGCCGCCACGGGCGTTGCTCACGCCCTCAAGACGACGCTTCAGGGCGTCGATCTCGGCGCTGCGTGGGGTGACGTGGACGCGTAAGCCGGCGACGGCGTTGGCGATGGTCTTGTCCACGGGCTCGGCGTCGTCGCCGAAGAACCGCACCTCCCCGTCCCTGGCCTTGGCGCGGACCTTGATGGCCACCGCCTTGCCGGGCTCCAGCATCTCGCGGCACTTTCGCAGGGATTCAGGCGGGAACAGCACCTCGTACTCGCCGGTCGGGTCGGAGAAGGTGACGAAGGCGAACTTTTCGCCGCTGGACTGGCTGGCCCGCTCCTGCTTGCGGCGCACGATACCGGCCATGCGGAAGGCCTCGGCCCCCGCCTCAGCCTTGGGGATCACATCGGCCAGCAGGTCGGTGCGCTTGCGGCGCAGGGCCTCGACCATGTCGTCCAGCGGGTGGCCGGACAGGTAGAAGCCGACGGCGGCCAGCTCCTCGTCCAGGCGCTGGGTGGGGGTCCAGGGTTCGGCCTTGGGGATGCGCGGCCGCTGGGCTTCGGCCTGGTCGCCGCCGAACAGGGAGCCTTGCGACGAGGCCCGCTCGGCGGCGATGCTCTGGCCATAGCCGATCAGCACGTCGGCGGCGGCCACCAGCTGGGCGCGGTTGGCGTTCAGGCTGTCGAAGGCGCCGGCCCGCGACAGGGTCTCGAAACAGCGCTTGTTCACCTGGCGCGGATCGATCCGTTCGACGAAATCGAAGATGTCGCGGAAGGCGCCGCCCTGCCGGCGCACCTCGACCACATGCTCCATGGCCTGCAGGCCGACATTGCGGATGCCGCCCAGGGCGTAGAGCACCTCCCCATTCTCGACCTCGAAGTCGGCGCCGGAGGTGTTGATGTCAGGCGCCCGGATGGTCACCCCGAACCGCTTGGCGTCCTGGTAGAACACCGCCAGCTTGTCGGTGTTGGCGATATCCAGGCTCATCGAGGCGGCGAAGAACTCGACCGGCGCGTTCGCCTTCAGCCAAGCCGTCTGGTAGCTGACGACGGCGTAGGCGGCGGCGTGGGACTTGTTGAAGCCGTAGCCCGCGAACTTGTCCACCAGGTCGAAGATGGCGCCGGACTGGGCGGGCGGCACGCCCTTGGCCTCGGCCCCGGAGACGAAGCGGGCGCGCTGCTGCTCCATCTCCTCCTTCTTCTTCTTACCCATGGCCCGGCGCAGCAGGTCGGCTTCGCCGAGGCTATAGCCCGCCAGGATCTGGGCGATCTGCATCACCTGTTCCTGGTAGACGATGATGCCGTAGGTCTCGTTCAGCACCGGGGCCAGGGTCGGGTGCAGGGTGTCGATGGGCTTGCGCCCGAACTTGCAGTCGATGAAGGCCGGGATGTTGTCCATCGGGCCGGGGCGATAGAGCGC
>CAZXVO010000101.1:2945-12446 GCA_964643835.1 uncultured Phenylobacterium sp.
CCACGCCCGCGGCGTGGGTCGAGGCGTTGCGGTACAGGCCCTCGAGCTGCAACGAGGTGTCCAGCAGCAGGGCCACGGCCTCGTCGCTGTCCCGCTGCTCGCGCAGGCGCGGCTCGATCTCGATGGCCTTGGCCAGGGTCACCGGGTTGGCGGGGTTGGCCGGCACCATCTTGGCCAGGCGGTCCACCTGGCCGAGCGGCAGCTGCAGCACCCGGCCCACATCGCGCAGCACGGCGCGCGCCTGCAGGGTGCCGAAGGTGATGATCTGGGCCACGCGGTCGCGGCCATAGCGCTGCTGGACGTAGGAGATCACCTCTTCCCGCCGCTCCTGGCAGAAGTCGATATCGAAGTCGGGCATCGACACCCGCTCCGGATTGAGGAAGCGCTCGAACAGCAGGCCGTAGCGAAGCGGGTCGAGGTCGGTGATGGTCAGGGAATAGGCCACGAGCGAACCCGCGCCCGAACCCCGCCCTGGACCCACTGGGATACCGCGCGCCTTGGCCCACTTGATGAAGTCCGACACGATCAGGAAGTAGCCGGGGAACCCCATCTGGGTGATGACCCCGATCTCCCGCTCAAGCCTGGCCTCATAGTCCTCTACCGGGAAGGCGTTGGCCTGGCCGCGCGCCATCCGCGCCTTCAGGCCTTCGCGGGCCTGGTGAGCCAGTTCCTCGGCTTCCGTGCGGCCGGCCTCACTGGGGAAGCGCGGCAGGATCGGGTCGCGCTTCTTGACCATGAAGGCGCAGCGCCGGGCGATATCGACGGTGTTGTCACAGGCCTCGGGCAGGTCGGCGAACAGAGCCCGCATGTCGGGCGCCGGCTTGAACCAGTGCTCGTCGGTGACCCGGCGGCGCTCGTCCTGGCTGATGAAGGCGCCGTCGGCGATGCACAACAGCGCCTCGTGGGCCTGGTACATCTCCTTGGCGGCGAAATAGACGTCGTTGGTGGCCACCAGGGGCACGTCGTTCGCATAGGCGAAGGCGACCAGGTCCGGCTCAGCGGCGGCCTCGGCCGGCGTGCCGTGCCGCTGCAGCTCGACATAGAACCGGTCCCCGAACACCCGGGCCATCTCGGCCAGGGCCTCATTGCCCTCGGCGGTCTTGCCGGCCGCGAACAGGGGATCGATGGGGCCGTCGGGACCGCCCGACAACAGGATCAGCCCCTCGGAATGCTGGGCCACCAGGTCCCAAGGCGCCGAAGGCTCGGACATCCCGTCGGATTCCACATAGGCGTGGGACGAGAGCACCGAGAGATTGAGGTAGCCCTGTTCCGTCTGGGCCAGGAGCACGACGGTCGGGGTCTTGGCCCAAGCCTCTCCCGCCTTGCCACCGATCCCGGTCACCGGCAGGGCGCAGCCGACAATGGGCTGGACCCCGGCGTCCTTGGCGGCGACTGAAAATTCCAGGGCGCCGAACAGGTTGGCCCGGTCGGTCAGGGCCACGGCCGGCATGCCGTGCTTGGCGGCGTAGCCCGGAACCTTGTCGGCCTTGATCGCGCCTTCCAGCAGCGAATAGGCGGAGCGGACCCGCAGGTGGACGAACCCGTCGCTCTCCCCTGCCCCGTCGCTCACATCCGCCTCCTACACCCTCGTTCAGGCCGCCAGCTGGGCCACCTGACACATCATCCAGACAAAGCTGGCGACCGAAACAAAAGCCAGCGATTCCCGAGCCAGACGAACCATCTTGCGCACCCCCGTTGTGGACGTTCTCTAGATGTTCTTATTTCTGGTTTTGTTCTCGTCGTCAAGAGGAGGACGGGCGCTCCCTTGGGCGATGCGCTAGACAGTTGCCCCGACCACCTTGAATTCCCAGGTCGCGAAGGATCGTCCGTTTGCCGCTTAACGTCTTCAGATAGCACGCTGTAGTGTCACGTGGCCCACACCGCCCGGAAGCCAGAACCAACTGCACTCCATGGAAACAAAGTTACACAACCTCGCCGTCAATCGAGCACCCAAGGCTCTTGAAGTGATCTTCTTGCATGGGCTCGATGGCGACGCCTTCAAGAGTTGGGATTGCGGCTCGGATACATCGCTTCCAGCACTAATAATGAGGGAGTTTCCCCAAGCTTCGATCTGGTCAGTAGGCTACAGAGTAAGGTCATCCTGGTGGAAGGGCGGCTCTATGAGCTTGCCGAATCGAGCAATAAATGTGCTGGCAAGCATACAGGGGCAACTTGGAAACAGCGATTTCCCAGTTTTACTCGTATGCCATAGTTATGGTGGATTATTGGCAAAAGCTATGCTGCGAAAAGGGTTCGAACATGACTCGATTTATGGCGAATTAGTTCGCCGATTTCGAGGTTTAGTTTTCCTCGCCACCCCCCACAGCGGATCTTCGCTTGCAACATACGCCGATGCAATGCGTCCATTCAATTACTTCAGCCCCGCAATCGCGGAACTTAAGAGCAACAACTCTCAGCTGCGAGACCTAAATTCCCATTTTCGACAATTGTATGGAAACATAGGTTTATCTATATTAATCTTCTACGAAACTATGAAATATCGCGGAAGAATTGTAGTTGATGAACAATCTTCGGACCCCGGAATTACGGGCGTTGTGCCGATACCAATCGACGCGAACCATGTTTCAATTTGCAAACCCAGAAGTTCCGACGCTCGAATATTCGGAATTATTGAACTTGTTCACTCCATCATATCAACTCCTCCCACCTCCCCTAACCAGAGCATAATGGCTCGAGCGCTTGCGGCGCAGGATCGAGAACTAGCGGGACTGCAAGCTGAAGCCAGAGCAACGCTATCAGCAAACCCAGGCAACATAGATGCCGCTCGGGCTGGAGCGTACATTGACGGGATGTTGACGATCATCCAGGCACGCCCTCGCCTCGATGACGAACCAAGGGCGCACGTGAACCAACCCCAACATAGTGCGCGCTTCACCAAATTGTCGCTCGCCCCCCTGGCGGCCGCAATTGGCGGGCTGGCCTACGGCATCATCCAAGCACTCATCGCCATCATGGATGCACTAGGCAATTAGAACTAAATCATAAGCAGCACTATATTTCAGGCGCGCCAGACGACGTGGGTACAGATCGCTCTTGGACTCCCCGTTACAAATCATATATGCCGAACATCCTCACCAGAAAACTTCGCGCTCCTTAGTCATTATACACGAGAGCTGCGCTGGCAATCGCCAGACCAACTGCCGACAGCTAATTCCTATAGCGCCTGCGGCTCCAGCTTCCCGGCCTTCAGCCCCAGCACCCGGTCCATGTGCCGGGCGAGCTCGAGGTTGTGGGTGGCGACGAGGGCTGAGACGCCTTCGGCGCGGGCCAGGGCGTAGAGGTTCTCGAACACCGCGGTGGAGGTCGCTGGGTCGAGGTTGCCGGTGGGCTCGTCGGCCAGGAGCAGGCGCGGCTTGTTGGCCAGGGCGCGGGCGATGGCCACCCGCTGCTGTTCGCCTCCGGACATCTGGGCCGGCTGGTGGTGGACGCGTTCGGCCAGGCCCAGCTGGCTGAGCAGGCTCTCGGCGCGCTCTCGGGCGGCCTTCTTCGACTTGCCGGCGATCATCTGCGGTAGGGCGACGTTATCCAGGGCCGTGAACTCCGGCAGCAGGTGGTGCGCTTGGTAGACGAAGCCGATGGTGCCCAGGCGGATGCGGGTGCGCACCCGGTCGCTGAGGTTCGAACAGTCGCGACCCTCGATGAAGATCTGGCCTTCGGTCGGCCGCTCCAGCAGGCCCGCGGCGTGCAGCAGGGATGACTTTCCCGAGCCGGACGGCCCGATCAGGCCGACGATCTCGCCACGCTGCACGTCGAGCTCGGCGCCGTCGAGGACGGTGAGCGTCCGGTCGCCGGACTTGTAGGTGCGCTTCAGCCCGCGGATCGCGAGCACCAGGTCGGCCTCACTCATAGCGAAGGGCCTCCACCGGATCGAGACGCGAGGCCCGCCAGGCGGGCGGCAGGGTGGCGACGAAGGCCATGGCCAGCGACCAGAAGGTGATCCCCGCCACCTCCTGCCAGTCGATCTTGGCCGGCACCCGGGTCAGGAAATAGACGTCCGAATTGAACACCTGCGTCCCCGTCGCCCACTCCACGAAGGACTGGATGGGGCCGATGAAGGTGCAGAACAGCACGCCCAGGATCAGGCCGGCGAGGGTGCCCAAGAGGCCCACCAGCGCCCCGGTCATGAAGAAGATGCGCAGGATCGAGCCCTGCCCCGCCCCCATGGTCCGCAGGATGGCGATGTCGCGGCCCTTGTTCTTCACCAGCATGACGAGGCCGGAGATGATGTTCATGGCCGCAATCGCCACCAGCAGCATCAGGATCAGGCGCATGACGTTGCGTTCCACCTGCAGCGCGCCCCAGTAGGAGGCGTTCTTCTCCGTCCAGTCGGTGACCACGCTGGTCGGGCCGGCGATGCGGGCGACCTCGGGCTTCAGGGCCATGGCGTCGTCGGCGTTGGTCAGCTTCATCTCCACGAAGTCGACGCCGGTGTCGCGGCCGAAGAACAACTGGGCCTGCTCGAGCGGCATGTAGATGAAGGTCTGGTCGTACTCGCTCATGCCGACGCTGAAGGTGCCGGCGACGGTGTAGGTCTTGCGCTGAGGCGTCGCGCCAAAGGCGGTGGCGCCGCCGGTCGGCGAGATCAGGGTGAGCGCGTCACCCGGCTGGACCCCGAGGTTCTGGGCCAGGCGGTCGCCGACCATGATCAGGTCGCCGCCGTATTCGCCGGCGCCGAAGCCCTCGAGCGAGCCGCGGACGATGTTGGTCGAGACGATCTTGGTGGCGGCCAGGTCGCTGGGGCGGATGCCGCGGACGATGGCGCCGCTGATCTGGCCTTGGCCGAGCGCCATGGCCTGGGCCTCGATGACCGGAACCACCTGGACGACGCCCGGAATGGCCTTCAGCCGGGCGATCATCGGGTCGCGCTCCGGCGTCATCATGATCCCGCCGGTGACGTACATGTGGCCGTTAAAGCCCAGGATGCGGCCGAGCAGTTCGGAGCGGAAACCGTTCATCACGCTCATGACGATGATCAGCACCGCCACGGCCAGCATGATGCCGATGAAGGAGATGAGCGAGATCAGCGCCACGCCGCCCTCGCTGCGCTTGGCGCGCAGATAGCGCAGGGCGACCGAGCGCTCCCATAGGCCGAAGGGCGCGGCGCGGCCTCCGGTCAGGTTATCGGCTGAACTCACGCGTCCCCCATTCGCTTACGGCGCCGCTGCAGGAAGGCCATGTAACGCAGATGCGTCCTGCTGGCTCCCGCGACGCATCGCAGGCCTGTGAATTAGCCGGCGACGGCGCAGCTTTGCAATCAAACCAGAACGAAAAGAAGGCCACCCAGGGCGGGCGGCCTTCGGGCAAACCAGAACGAAAAGAAGGCCGCCCAGGGAGGTGGGCGGCCTTCAGGTCGTCGGGGAAAAACGCCACGGGCGGACCAACTGGGCCAGCCGTGATGACGAGGTGTAACGCGAGTTACGCCGGACCTTTCCCGGAAAGCTACGTCGCGGAACAGGCTTGCGCGATCCGCCCAAGCTTTGGGCGAAGCATGCCGGACCAGCGTAAATTTGCGGCGGAACGCCCCGCGTCAGGACCAGTTGTGGGGCAGAGGCGGGATGCTGATCAGGTGGAAGGTCACCACGATCCACAGGATGGCGAACAGGATCGCCGAGACCCAGGTCGTGGTGATGAACTTCTTCTTGAGCTTCGGATCCACCGGCGCGCCGGGATCGCCGCCGTCGCCCTTGTCGATGCCGGCCTCGGCGTGGCTGGTCACGCCCAGCGGCAGCACGGCGAACAGCACCGTCCACCAGATGGTCAGGTAGATGGCGATGGCGGTGAAGAGGCTCATGCTCGGGTGTCCCTAGTGGGCTTCCTTGGGGGTTTCCATCAGTTCGACCAGCACGCCGCCCATGTTCTTCGGATGGACGAAGATCACCGGGGTGCCGTGAGCGCCGATGCGGGGCTCGCCGGTGCCCAGGACGGTCGCGCCCTTGGCGCGCATGTCGTCGCGGGCGGCGATGATGTCGGGCACTTCGAAACAGATGTGGTGCTGGCCGCCGGCCGGGTTCTTGGCCAGGAAGCCATGGACCGGCGAGGCTTCGCCATAGGGCTCGATCAGTTCGATCTGGCTGTTCGGCAGGTTGACGAAGCAGACCCACACGCCCTGTTCAGGCATGGCGAACTTCTCGCCGATGGAGGTGGCGCCCAGGACGTCGCGATAGAGCTTCACCGACTCGTCGATGGAGGGGGTCGCGACCCCAACGTGGTTCAGATTGCCGATCATGGTCGCCTCTATACTCCCTGGGGGCTCGATGCCGGAAGGCCTAGGCGATCTGCCGCAGCGGAACGCCAGACCCCGCTACAGCCGCAGCACCGTCGTCTCCACCACGGGCCGGCGGCCCCAGATGCGCTGGCTGGCCTTCTTCACCGCCCGGCCCAGCGCCTGTTCGACCAGGTCGTCGAACTCGCGGTCGTCGCCGGACAGCCGCTTCAGCGCCTGCTCAGCCTCGCCGGCCAGGTCGTCCAGCACCTCGTCCAGGGGGTAGTCGTCGTCGGTGGGCAGGCCGATGGCGCGGACCTGCGGGCCCGAGGCGATCTTGCCCCGGCCGTCCAGGACCACGGCGACGCTGAGCACGCCGTTGAAGGCGGCGTGGCGGCGTTCGCGCAGGGCGTCGCCGTTCTCCGGTGTCACCACGCCGGCGTCCACATAGAGCCGGCCAGCCGGGACCTCGTCGATGATCTCGGCGCGGCCAGGGGCCAGGCGGACCATGTCGCCGTTGCGCGGGGCCACCGGCTGCGGGACCTGCAGGTCGCGGGCGAAGGCGGCGTGCTCCAGGAGGTGGCGGCGCTCCCCGTGGGTCGGCACCGCGATCTGCGGCCGAGCCCAATGGTACATGCGCGACAGCTCGTCCCGGCAAGGGTGGCCGGAGACGTGGATGCCCGGATGGTCGCGCTCGGTGTAGAGGCGCACCCCGCGGTCGGCCATCTTGTTCTGCAGGTTGCGGATCGGCACCTCGTTGCCCGGGATGACCCGGGAGGAGAAGACGCAGGCGTCCCCTGCCCCAAGCTTCACGTGCGGGTGGGTGCCATCGGCGATCCGCGACAGGGCCGCACGGGCCTCGCCCTGGCTGCCGGTGCAGAGGTAGAGGATCTGGTCGGCGGGGAACTGGCTGGCCTGCTGCTCGGTGACGAACTCGGCCACATCGTCGAACAGGCCCACGTGCCGCGCGGCCGAGGCCATGCGGATCATGGAGCGGCCCACCAGGCAGACCCGGCGGCCGGCGGCCTTGGCGGCGTTGATCACCGAGTGCATCCGCGCAACGTTGGAGGCGAAGCAGGCCACGGCCACCCGGCCCTTCAGCCCGCCGATCAGCCCGGCCAAGGCCTCGCGCACATCGGCTTCTGAGCCCGCCTCGCCGTCCACGAAGACGTTGGTCGAGTCACAGACCATGGCCAGGACGCCCTCGTCGCCCAGGCGCTGGATGGTCTCGGAATCCGTCACCGCGCCCAGCACCGGGTCCGGATCGATCTTCCAGTCGCCGGTGTGCAGGATCACGCCTAGGGGCGTGCGGATCGCCAGACCATTCGGCTCGGGGATCGAGTGGGTCAGGGTGACCATCTCCACCTGGAACGGGCCGATATCCAGGGTCCCACCCAGCGGCACCTCGGTGATCTCGGCCTCGCCCAGCAGGTCCTGCTCGCGCAGCTTCTCGCGCAGCAGGAAGGCGGTGAAGGGCGTGGCGTACAGCGGCGCGCGCAGACGCGGCCACAGCCAGGCCACGGCGCCGATATGGTCCTCGTGAGCGTGGGTCAGCACGATGCCCAGGATGTCGCGGGCGTGCTGCTCGATGAAGGTCGGATCCGGCAGGATGATCTCGACCCCAGGCGTTGTCTGGTCGCCGAAGGTCACGCCCAGGTCGACGACGATCCACTTGCGATCATGCGGCGGGCCAAAGCCATACAGATTAAAATTCATGCCGATCTCGTTCGACCCGCCCAGCGGCAGGAAGACGAGTTCGTCGTGGGGTTTTGCTTTCGCCATCACGCCTTTTGGGTGTTGCGCCGCTGGATTTCCAGCAGGCCGCGGATCGTTAGATCGGGATCGAAGTGGTCAATCGCCAGGGTCGCGCCGTGAAACAGCGAGGCGACACCGCCGGTGGCGACGACAGTCATGGGCTTGTCCCACTCGGCCTTGATCCGGGCGATGAGGCCCTCGATCAGAGCGATATAGCCCCAGAAGACACCGGCCTGCATCGCGCCGACCGTGTCCTTGCCGACCACGCGCTGGGGTTTCTGGATAGCGACCCGCGGCAGCTTGGCGGCCGCGGCGTGCAGGGCTTCCATGGACAGGTTGATGCCGGGCGCGATGACCCCGCCCTCAAACCCGCCGTCAGCCGCGACGATGTCGAAGGTGGTGGCGGTGCCGCTATCGATAACGATCAGGTCGCCGGGATAGATCACATGGGCGCCGATGGCGTTGACCAGTCGGTCCGCGCCGGCCTCGGATGGCTTGTCGATGCGCACCGGAATGCCCAGCACGGCGTTCTCGCCAATGACCAGGGGCTCAACATGCAGGTAACGGCGGGCGAGGTTGCGCAGGTTGAAGATCGACTGCGGCACCACGCTGGAAATGATGCAGGCGTCCAGCACCTCGAACTTCAGGCTCGCCATGGCCAGAAGTTGGGACAGCCAGACGGCGTATTCGTCGGCGGTACGGCTGGAGTCGGTGGCCGCGCGCCACTGGGCGATCCAGGTCTCGCCGTCATGGACGGCGAACAGGGTGTTGGTGTTGCCCTGTTCGATCGCGAGCAGCATCTCTAGGCGTCTCCGAAAAACACGTCGCCGGCGGTTATGCGCAGAACCGAGCCGTCGTCCAGCTTCAGGCGAAGGGCTCCATCAGGGTCCAAGCCCTCCGCAATCCCCCGGTGGGTCTGGTTGGGTAGACGGGCGACGCAGGGTTCGCCAAGCCCGTGCGCGACCCGGGTCCAGGCCGCGGCGATGGGGGCGAAGCCTTCACGGGCCCAGATCTGGCGCCAGGCCTCGAAGGACCTCGCCAGGATCTCGAGCGCGTCCCGAGGCTTGGGCGGTGCAACTGACATGAACTCGGCGAAGGCGCAGGCCGGACGCTCGACTTCCTGCGGATGGGTGGCGAGGTTCACCCCGATCCCCACCGCTAGCCATAGCTTGCCGTCGGGCCGCGAGCCGGACTCGACCAGAATACCGCTGGCCTTGCGGCCGTGGATCATCAGGTCATTGGGCCACTTCACGCGGCCAAGGCCAGGCCCCAGGCAGGCCTCAGCGAGATCGGCGACCGCAAGCGCGGCGACAAACGAGACTTGCGCGGCGTCCGCCGCCGGCATGTCGGTCACATACAGGAGCGTGGCGGCGAGATTGCCCGTCGGGCTGTCCCAGGCCCGGCCCCGGCGGCCCCGTCCCGCCGTCTGGCGCAGGGCGGTGATCCAGACCGGGCCGGCCTCCCCCGGGGGGGGGGGGGGCCGCCCCCCCCCGGGGGGGGGGGGGGGGGGGGGGGAGAGGGGG
>CAZXVO010000101.1:12456-14457 GCA_964643835.1 uncultured Phenylobacterium sp.
GGCGCCGGGCGGTGACCCCGCCCGGGCCGGCCGCCCCCGCCGCGGCGCGACGGCGCGCCTCGGCGTTGGTGGAGTCGATCTCGTCATAGGCCTCGATGGCCGGGATCGACACCTAGGCGAGGCCGAAGGCGGCGGCGGCCGCCTTGGCGAGCGGGTCGATGAACACCAGGGCGCCCAGGACCAGCGGGAAGCTGAACAGGGCCGCCGAGATGGCGATGGCCCGCACTTCCACCGGCGGGGAGTCGGTGCGGCCCGGAGCCGCGTCGAACCACATCACCTTGATCAGGCGCAGATAGTAGAAGGCCGCCACGACCGAGCCCACCAGGCCGGCGATGGCCGCGCCCTGGATGGCGACGTCGGGCGTGTTGATCGCCGCCTTGAAGACATAGAACTTCGCCCAGAAGCCGGAGAACGGCGGCAGGCCGAGCGCCGACAGCGAGAACGCGGTCATGGCCAGGGCGATGCCCGGGCGTTCCTTGAACAGGCCGGCCATGTCCTCGATGGTCTCCATCGGCTTGCCATCGCGCGACAAGCCCGAGAGGCAGGCGAAGAAGCCGGTCACGTCCACCATGTAGAGGACCATGAACACCAGCATCGCCTGGACGCCTTCGGCGCTGCCGGAGGCGAGACCCAGCACGGCGTAGCCGACATTGGCGATGGAGGAATAGGCCCACAGGCGCTTCAGGTTGGTCTGGGCCAGGCCGGCGAAGGCGCCGACGAAGATCGACAGCAGGGCCACGATCACCAGGACCTGGCGCCACTGGGCGATGGCCCCGTCGAAGCCGTGGGTCAGGGCCCGAGCGAACAGCACCATGGCGGCCAGCTTGGGCGCCGCGGCGAAGAAGGCCACGACCGGGGTCGGGGCGCCTTCGTAGACGTCCGGCGTCCACATGTGGAACGGCGCGGCGGAGACCTTGAAGGCCAGGCCGCAGATCAGGAACACCAGGCCGAACAGCACGCCGGTGTGGGCGCCGCCTTCAACGGCCACCGCGATGTCGTCGAACCGGGTCGAGCCGGCGAAGCCATAGATCAGCGAGGCGCCATACAGCAGCAGGCCCGAGGACAGGGCGCCGAGCACAAAGTACTTCAGGCCGGCTTCCGAAGCCTTGGCGTCGTCGCGGTGCATGGCGGCGAGCACGTAGAGGGCCAGGGACTGCAACTCCACGCCCACATAGAGCGCAATGAGGTCACCCGCACCGACCATCATGGCCATGCCCAGGGCGGCCAGCAGGATCAGGACCGGGTATTCGAAGTTGTCGACGCCGCGGCGCTTGAACCAGCGCTGGCCGAGCAGGATCGACACCGCGCTGGCGGCGTAGATGGCCACCTGGGCGAAGGACGAGGCGGCGTCGGAGATCAGCCCACCGGAGAAGGCCTTGCCGACCGGGGCGACAGCGGCGGCGTAGGCCGCGGCGCCCAGGGCCAGGATAGCGCCCAGGCCGACGAGGGCCGTGCGACGCGGCGCAAAGGCGCCCGCCACCAGCAGGAACAGGGCCGCCCCTGCGAGGATAACCTCGGGAAGGGCCAGGGCGAAATCGGCGGAGAAGGTCATGGCTTCAGGTCCCCCTAGGCGCCGATCGCCGCGCGGTAGGCCGCGACGAGGTTGTCGACCGAGGCCTGGGTCAGGTCGAACACGACGCCCGGATGGACGCCCAGATACAGGGTCGACAGGATCAGCGGCGCGAAGATCGCCACCTCACGCCAGTCGAGGTCGGAGATGTTGGCCAGCGCCGGATTGGTCATCTCGCCGAACACCACGCGCCGGTACAGCGACAAGGCGTAGACGGCCGAGAAGATCACGCCGGAGGCGGCCACCAGGGCCGTCCAGGTCGAGGCCTGGTAGGTCCCGGTCATGGTCAGGATTTCGCCGACAAAGCCCGAGGTGCCCGGCAGGCCGACATTGCCCATGGTGAACAGCAGGAAGGTCGCCGCGTACCAGGGCATGCGGTTCACCAGGCCGCCATAGTAGGCGATCTCGCGGGTGTGCATGCGATCATAGAC
>CAZXVO010000102.1:0-14183 GCA_964643835.1 uncultured Phenylobacterium sp.
ATGTCGGCCGGGGTGCCGGCCCGCCCTTGCGGGATCGCCCGCAGGGCGCCGGCCAGCCGGTCCGGATGCTCGGTGGTGACGGCGGTGAGCTTGGTGGCCACCAAGCCGGGGGCCAGGCCGTTGACCCGGATGCCTTCGGAGGCGAGCGCTTCGCCGAGTGTCTTGGTCAGGCTGATGGCGCCGGCCTTGGAGGCGGCGTAGGCCGGGTTGCCGCGGTTGGACTGCAGGCCCGAGATCGAACTGACGATGATGATCGAGCCCTTGGTCTTGGCCAGCTTGCCGCGGAAGGCCATGGAGCAGTCCATGGGGCTGTTCAGGTTGACGGCCATGACCCGGTCCCAGCCCGGCGGCTCGAACTCGCCGCGCTTGTAGACCACGGTGCCCTGGCAGTTGATCAGCACGTTGAGCGCCGGGATCTTCTCGGCCGCAGCGGTGATCTGGGCGCGGTCGGCGACGTCGACATAGTCGTAGATGAGGCCGGTGAGGTCGGAGCCCTCGACGCCATCATAGTCGCTGGCGTTCGGGCGGGTGCCCCAGACGTGGACGGTGGCGCCGCGGTCCTTGAAGGCGTGGGCCACGCCGTTGCCGATGCCGCTGGAGCCTCCGACCACCAGGACGACCTGGCCGGTGAAATCGAGTTCGGACATGCGGAAGGCTCCCTGACAGACGCCGCGTCTCGCGCGCGGCCGGGGGAGACCTTGGCGGTCGCTCGCCAGCCGTTCAAGTCTGACGCAACGGAAGTGAGGGCGCCGGCAGATTGACGTTGTCGATGATGTAGAAGACCGGTGCGTGATCGACCATGCTGAAGGTGTGCCGACCCCGCGCCCAGTACAGATCCGCTCTCGCGCTCACCGAGCCGGAGCGGATGGCGTAATCGATCACCTTCTCCACCACCCGGCGCTTGGGACCCGTGGTCACCAGGCGGGAATAGGTGACCGACACCCCCGGATTGATTGGCACGAAGCGAACGCCTCTGGCGACATTTCGGAGACTCGCGGCCGCATCACGAAATTCGAGGTTCATGTCGCCGATCATCATCAGCTCGGTTCCGCCACGTTCCCCAGAGACTAGGTCGCCGAGCATCGCGGCGGCCTCATCGCCGGACTCCTCGGAATTGGCCACCAGATGCACGCAGGCAATGGTCAGGCCCTGCAGGCGGACCCGCAGATAAGGGCGGCGGGTGGTGGGCCCTCCGACCAGTTCAGCATCGATGTCGATCCCCTTCGGCGAGATCAGCAGGAAGGAGCAAGGGCTCGCGCGACCTCGAACGTCGCGGGTGGCGAAGAACTCGGCCTTGTGGTGGCGCCCGAGACTGGGGTGCGCATTGAAGGCGAGCGCGAAATAAGGCCCCGCCTGTGTCACTTCGCTGAGAAAGAACAGGTCGGGAGGGGCGTCTGTGCGCAGGTATTCAAGCAGCCGGCGGGCGACATACTCGAACCGCTTCTTCGCTGAGCGGAGGATCGCATCGGGGTTCGAGGCCCGCTGTGTGTTCCAGGCGGCGATGCGCAGCACGGGCTAGACGTAGGCCAGGCGCTTATAGTCGGGAAGCTGGGCCAGGCGTTCGCCCGGCATCTCGGGGCGGCTGAGCGCCGCAGCGCGCGCCGGTGGCGGATAGGTGCTGATGCTCACCAGCGTAGGCGCGAGCGTCTGGACCAGGCTGCTTAGGGGCGCGTCGCCGGCGTCGAAAATCGAGACGACGTCGAGCAGGCTCCATTTCAGATAGAGTTGCGTGGCGGTCTGCGTGTTGGTCAGAGCTTCGGAAACGAACCGAGACGTCTGAGCTTGGACCGTCATGCTCTGGGAATGGGTCGAGGTGGTTGTCAGGCTGGCGGAGACCGACGCCGAGAAGGGACCCCAGCCTGCGCTGGCGCTGGCCGAAACGCTGGAGGTCGCGGACTCCACGTCGGACGAGGTGTCCTGGCGCCCCTCGGTGATGGTCAGGGTGACTTGCCGGGTCTCGCCGGGCGCCAAGCAGAAACTGTCGGGAGATCGCTGCCAGCACTGGGTGCGGATCACGATATTGCGGTTGTTGAGCTGACCGGAGCCCACCACGACGGCGGGGGAGTCGCCGGGGATCGGAGTGTCCGCGGTGGAGACAGGAAGGGGGCCGATGTCGAAGGGCGCGGTCAGGGACCCAGCGGAGAAGACATAGCTGTTGTCTGCCGACTTCTCGGCGATGGTCACGACGCCCACGAAGGCCCCGGTGAGCCCGCAGGTGGCGATGAAGTAGTCGCCGGGCTGGGCCTGGATTTCGACAACGGAGGCCCCGGAGGGGCGCACGCCGCAAACGAAGCTGCGACGCCCCGACGGATCAAGCCAGAAGACGCTGATGGGGGAGGCGAGCGTGTTACGGAAAGAAATGCCGAAGTCGTTGGCCGGCTGTGGCTCGGGGGACGAGAGCGTCCCCAGGAGCGCCTGCTGGAAGGTCGCATCCATCGTCATCACCGCCGCATCGGGATCCAGGTCGCCGAGAAGCCGGCGGCCGGGTGGTAGAGGTCGCTGACCAGATTGATCTGCTGGCCGTGGGAGACCGGCAGGGTCATGCTGTTCAACGGGCCGCAGACAATGGGAAGGATGATGCCCTGATAGGGGCCGGCCGCCGAAACCATAAGTCCGAAGGTCTCAGTCCCGCCTTGGCTGATGGCGCAGGTGGCCTCGCTGTAGGACCCGGTGTCACCGGCCAGCACCACCACGACGAAGCCGTCCGTCTGTGCGGTATAGGTGTAGTTCGGGGACAGGTTGAGCTGTGGCGCGCCGAGCTTTGCGCCGACAAGGGGCGTCCAGACCAGATCGACGTTCCAGGTTGCGTCGCCTTGAACCACGCCGATCTGGACCGTGCAGACGGAGCCTTTAGGGACAGGTGTAATGCAGGAGGAGTCGCCCCAGCCGGCGGAACAGGCGGCGATCTGCTGGCCGCCGATGATGATGCCCGCGGTCCAAACCGTTGCGCTGACTCCGCCATCCGAACACCCCGATAGCAACACTTGCAGTATGCCGTCGGTGTCTGCGGTGAAGGTGTGGGGCGAGCCCGGTGACGGCGCTGGCGGGCTAGAGGGCGCGCCGAACAGTTTCAGGCCGGGGGCGACGTCGAAGCGGCGAACATAGGCCGAGTTGGCCGGCACGATGCTGGTGTCCAGGCCGACGACATAATTGGTGTTGGCCGCCAGCGGCGTCGCGCTGGACTGGGCTGAAAGGCGATAGATCGATGTAAGGTTCAGTGCCGTCGAGGCTGCCGCCAAGGTGTTGGGCTGCATGCCCCGGCCAACATAGATGGGCATCGTAGTGGCCTGGTCTGCATCATTGAACATGCAGGCGCTGAGCCAGCCGTCGCAGGGGGCGGTGTCCACGACATTGACCTGACCGGCGATGGGCCCGGCGAAGATAGGTCCGTATCCGGCCGAGGCCTCGGCCATCAGCACGTCGTCACGCAAATCCATGGGGCCCTCCCTGGCCTGTTCGCCCGGGACCAGATCACGCATGCGATCTCCGCATAAGTGTAACTTTTTGAAAAACACCTCTTGGGCGCTTCAGTGGCGCCCGCTGTGTGGCAATGGCGCGTCGCCGAACGCCGCTCTCAACATTCCGCTTGCGGCGCAGAGCCGTTCGGGCTCGATGCGTCACCTGTTACAGCGCGGCCGGGGGGCGGGCGTTCTCCAGCTTGCGGTACGCAAACGCCGTGGAGGATGCCCCATGCGGAAACTCGCCCTGATGTTCACGGTCTGCGCCCTGGCGCTAAGCGCCCCGGCCTTCGCCGACGAGGCCAAGCCCGGCCCAGCCAAGGAGGCCGCCAAGGCCCTCGACGCCGTCAAGGCGCCGGTGGAGGAGCAGGCCAAGACCAGCCGGGGTTCGGTGACCATCGCCGGCAAGGCGGTGGCCTATACGGCGACGGCCGGGACGCTGACCCTGCGCGACGACGACGGCAAGCCGACCGCCAGCATGTTCTACGTCGCCTATGTGGCCGATCGGGCGAAGGGCGGGGCTGAGCGCCCGGTGACCTTCTTTTACAACGGCGGGCCGGGGTCCTCGTCCATGTGGCTGCACATGGGCTCGTTCGGCCCGGTGGTGGTGAAGACCGAGGCGCCGAACCCGGCCAAGCCCGCGCCGTTCCAGATTGTTCCCAACCCCGACAGCCTGCTGGACAAGACCGACATCGTTTTCATCGACGCGATTGGCGCCGGCTATTCGCGGCCGCTGATCGACAATCCCGGGCCGAAGTTCTGGGGCGTGGACCAGGACATCGACGCCTTCGCCCGCGGCATCACCCGCTACGTGACGATCAACAACCGCTGGAATTCGCCCAAGTACCTGTTCGGCGAGAGCTACGGCACCACGCGCTCCGGGGGGCTGGTGGCCAAGCTGCAGGACCAGGGGATGCAGTTCAACGGCGTGGTGCTGTTGTCCTCGATCCTGAACTACGGGGTGCGCAGCCCAGGCTTCGACCGCATCTACCAGACCTATCTGCCGAGCTATGCGGTGACGGCGGCCTATCACAACAAGCTGGCGACCAAGCCCGCCAACCTGGACGCCTTCCTGAAGGAGGTGCGTGACTACGCCAACGGGCCGTATGCGGCGGCCCTGGCCAAGGGCACGGACATCTCGGAGGCCGAGGCCGCGGCCGTGGCCCAGAAGCTGTCAGGCTATACCGGCCTGTCCGTGGAGTTCCTGCGTCAGACGGATCTGCGGGTGGACCTGTCGCGGTTCCGCAAGGAGCTGCTGCGCGACCAGCGTCGCACGGTGGGCCGGCTGGACAGCCGCTTCATCGGCATCGACGTGGATGCGGCCGGCGAGGAGCCGGAATATGACGCCTCCGACGTCCAGGTCTCGGGCCCCTATATCGCGGCGGTGAACAGCTATCTGCGCGGGACCCTCGGCTACCAGACCGACCTGACCTACTTCCCCTCGGCGCCCGGCGTGAACCAGTCCTGGGACTGGCGGCACAAGCCGCCGGGCGGCGGCCGCACCCTGCCGGTGGCCAATACCGCCCTCGACCTGGCCTCAGCCATGCGGGAGAACCCGAAGCTGAAGGTCTATGCGCTGAACGGGCTCTATGACTTCGCCACGCCGTTCTTCGGCACGGAGTATGACGTGGCCCACATGCAGCTGGATCCCAGCCTGCGCGGCAATGTCCGCTTCGCCTACTACCCGTCCGGACACATGGTCTATCTGAGCCTGGACCAGCTGACCCAGATGAAGGCCGACGTGGCCAAGTTCTACGACGACGCGGCCCGCTGAGGTTGTCGTTGCATTGTGATCGGCTCTAAGCTTCCTGCGCGGGCAATCGGCTTGGAGAGTGCGATATGAAAGCGCTCAATCTTCGCAAGCGGCAAGAGTTGGCTGCTGAGCAGCGAAAGAGTTTAGGAGAATTTCTATCTATTGAATACAAGAGGGTTGGTGATGATATTCGATCTATGGAGTCATATAATGACAGAGTGCTTGCCGTTGGCGTGACTATTTCTATTGGTGCTTGCGCCGCTATATGGTCATCAAAGGCATTTGCTCTATTTTTTGCCGTGCCATTCTTGGTTCTCGGTGTTCTTGGGTATGGCTTGATGTTATCGACGTGGGTCTCAATGTTTGGCGCATACAAGAGGCACATTGAGTTGAACATAAACAAATTCCTGGGATCAAATATTCTTTTGTGGGAGCGCGTCTCTTACGAGTTCTCAAAAAGACTCATAGTATACAAATACATGACTGGAATGTATTTGTTCTGCGCAACTGTCGTGATAAGTGTTAGTGTATTACAAGTGCGACATGTATATGGAGTGCATGCGTTTTGGTGTGAGGTCATTGGGATTGTTATTGTTTCGGCCTTTTTGTGTGCGGCGATTAGGCAATTCTACAATATCAGAAGATCGTTTATTCTGAGGCTGCTGGAAGAAGAAGGGGTGGGGGCTAATGGCTAAAAAGTTTGGAAGGATTTTGGCGTTCTTCCTTAGCGCGAGCCTGTTACCAAGCGAGTTGTTCGCCGAGACCTATGACGCCCAGGCGATCGCCGGGCTGAAGCAGGAGGCGCTGGCCGGGGTCGAGGCGCGAGCCAAGCTCAGCCAGGTGATGAACGACCAGATCTTCTCCTATGGGGAGCTGGCCTTCCAGGAGTTCGAGACCTCCAAGTACCTGACCGACGTGCTGGAGAAGAACGGCTTCAAGATTCAGCGAGGGGTGGCGGGCCTGCCCACCGGCTGGACAGCGACCTGGACCAATGGAACCGGCGGGCCGGTCATCGCGCTCGGCAGCGACATCGACTGTATCCCCAAGGCCTCGCAGAAGCCGGGCGTCCCCTGGCATGACCCCATCGTCGCCGGCGCGCCGGGCCATGGCGAGGGTCACAATTCGGGTCAGGCCCTGAACGTCGTCGCCGCCCTTGCGGTCAAGGACCTGATGATCAAGCACAAGATCGCCGGGACCCTGGTGCTGTGGCCGGGGGTGGCCGAGGAGCTGGTGGCCGGCAAGGCCTTCATGGTCCGCGACGGCGTGTTCAAGGGCGTGGACGTCACCATCTTCACCCACGTGGATTCCAACCTGGTGACCACCTGGGGCCAGCCGTCCGGCACTGGCAATGTCTCGGTGAAGTACACCTTCCACGGCGAGGCGGCCCACGCCGCCGGCGCGCCGTGGCGCGGGCGCTCGGCCCTGGATGCGGTCGAGCTGATGGACATGGGCTGGAACATGCGCCGCGAGCACCTGCGCCCCGAACAGCGCAGCCACTATGTGATCACCGACGGCGGCGACCAGCCCAATGTCGTGCCGCAGGAAGCCACCGTCTGGTACTTCTTCCGCGAGCAGACCTTCGACAACATCAAGAAGAACTACGCGCTGGGGAACAAGATCGCCGACGGCGCGGCGATGATGACCGACACCACGGTGGACCATAAGGTGGTCGGCACCGCGGCCCCGCAGCACTTCAACAAGCCCATGGCCGAGGCGGCCGACCTGAACATCCAGGCGGTCGGCTTGCCGGCCTGGACGCCGGACGAGCAGGCCTTCGCCAAGGCCGTCCAGCGCAACATCGGCGCGCCCGAGAAGGGGCTGGACACCAAGCTGACCGGCCTGGAGCCGCCGAAGGAAAAGCCGGAAAGCGGTGGGTCCGACGACATCGGCGACATCAGCTGGAACATGCCGACCATCACCATCCGCTATCCGGCCAATATCCCCGGCCTGCCGGGGCACCACTGGGCCAATGCGATCTCGATGGCGACGCCGATCGCCCACAAGGGCGTTCAGGCGGGCTCCAAGGTGATGGCGATGACGATTGTCGACCTGCTGACCAAGCCGGAGCTGATCACGGCGGCCAAGGCCTATTTCAAGGACGTCCAGACCAAGGACCAGAAGTACGTGCCGATGCTGGAGGCGAGCGACAAGCCGCAGATCCAGATCAATACCGAGACCATGGCCAAGTTCCGTCCGGAAATGGCCAAATACTATTACGATTCAAAGAAGTATCCGACCTACCTCGACCAGCTTGGCATCAAGTGGCCGCCGGCTCAGCTGACGCCGCCGGCCCAGCCTAAGTCGGAGTAGAAGGTCAGGACGCGGCGGGGCTGCGGTAGGAGAGGTAGCCCCGCTCGACCATTCGGCGCATGGCCTCATAGACCTCGGTGAGCTCCTCGTAGGACTTGCGCAGGTCGGCCAGGCGCTGGGTCTGGGCAGGCTCCAGGTGAACCTTCTCGCTCATGGCCAGCGCCTCCTTGACCCATTGCGAGCGGGCGTGGGCGGCGGCGACGGCCAGGCGCTGGAACTTCTGGGCGTCGGCGTGGCCGAGGATGGCGTTCACCACCTCGCGGTTCGAGGCGTAGGCGGTGTAGTCGATCTGCTCGAGCTGGCCGCGCAGCCGGCGCTGGGCGTTGGTGTCTTCGGAAACGTCAGGCACGAAGTGGTCCTGCGAATAGCGCTTGAAGCTGCTGACCTTGGTGGACATGGGCGTCCTCCCATTGCGGCTCGTTCTGGAGCCATTTGGGAAGAGGCTAACCCATTGTGATTAAGCGGTGATTTAAGCGGGATGCAGAGGCCTTGGAGCTTCTGAGCCTGCTTCAGGCGCCGCCTTCGACCACCAAGGGCACGAAGGAAGACATGGAACACGAAGGCGCGCTTTGCGCGCGGTGTGGCTCTGCTTTCGGTCGAAGGTCTGGTGAACCTTCGTGCCCTTTGTGCCCTTCGTGCTGAACTAGGGCCTCGTCGACGGCGAGGCGGCGGCCAGGGTCAACACGGCCTCGGCGAGGCGCTCCCCGAGGTCCGGGGCGTATAGGGGGAAGAGGTGGGGCTCGATGGCTTCGACTTCCATCAGGAGCCAGCCGCCGTTGTGCGGTACGAGGTCGACGCGGGCGGCCAGGGGCTGGACGGGGAGGGCGTCGATGAAGGCCTGGCCGACGGCGATCTCGGCCTCCGAGGCCTGGTGCGCGTGTTCGGACCCGCCGTGCATGACGTGGATGCGGTAGTCGCCGGCGCCAGCGGTCTTGCGCACGGCGTGGGAATAGGCGCCGCCGGCGAAGATCAGCGAAACCTCGCCCCAGCTTGAGATCTCCGGGATCAGGGGTTGGGCGAACCGATCGGGCTCGAGCATCTGGTCGCCGGCGTCGGCGCGGGCGATGCGCGCCTGGCCAAAACCGGAGGAGCCGACCACGGGCTTCAGCACCAACTCGTCGGCGCCGAGGCGGTCAAAGGCCTCGGCCAGGGGGAGGGCGGTGTCGGTGAACAGGCTCGGAATGACCGGCAGGCCCTTGGCGGCGAGCTCGCGCAGATAGAGCTTGGACAGGTTCCATCGGACCAGGGCCGGATCGTTGGCCACCCGGCTCACCGCCTGGGCGCGGTCCAGGAAGCCCAGGAACTCAGCCTCGTGGTCGGTGTAGTCCCAGCAGGTGCGTAGGAAAATCAGGTCGAAGGCGGCCGGATCACAGACGCGCCAGTCGACCTCGGTGAGCTCAAGGCCCCGCGCCGCGAAGGCCGGGGTGAAGGCGTCGAGCTCGCGGTCGTGCTCATAGGCGTCCACGCGCCGCTTCGGCGTGGTGGTCAGGACGTCGGCGCAGGCGAGGTAGGCGACCTTCATGCCGCCCGGCTTAGCTCAGCTCGCGGCGGGCTTCCAGCCGGTGGCCGTGGCGGTGAGCAGCATGACCAGGTCGGCGTCCTTGCGGCCCAGGGCCTGGATTACGTCGCGCCGGGACTTGGCGAGGTCGCGCTGGGCCTGGACGACTGACAGCAGGGTTCCGCCGCCCAGCTCGTAGGCGGCGCGGGCGTCCTTCAGCCGGTTCGCTTGCGACTGCTGCACCCGGGTCAGGGCGGCGATGGACTTGTCGTCCTCGGCGAGGGCGGCCAGGGCGTCGGCGACCTCGACGAAGGCGCGCAGCACGACGCCGTTGTAGCGGGCCAGGGCCGCGCGGGCGGAGGCCTCGGCGGCGCGCTTGTTGGCCTTCAGCCGGCCGCCATTGAACAGCGGCGCGGTGAGGTTGCCGGCCAGGCTCCAGCCGGTGGAGTCGTAGCGCAGGATGTCTTCCGGATGGATCGTGCCCTGGGTCAGGTTGGCCGACAGGCGGATGTCCGGATAGAGGGCCGCGGCGGCGACGCCCACCTCGGCGGTGGCGGCGTGCAGCTCGGCCTCGGCGGCCTGGATGTCCGGGCGCTGCCGGACCAGGGTCGAGGGCAGGCTGAGCGGTAGGTCGGCAGGCCGCGTGAAGTCGGTGAGCGCAAAGTCGGGCGCGGTCCAGTCGGCGGGCGCCTTGCCCACCAGCAGGGCCAGCTGATGCCGGGCGGCGGCCAGGTCGCGGGCGATGGCCGGGCGTTGAGCCTCGTCACGGGCCAGGTCGGCGCGGCCGACGCTGAGGTCCGAAGGCGCGGCGCCGCCCAGTTCCTGGGCGCGGTCGACCATGGCCAGGGTGCGCTGGTCATCGGCGATGACGGCGTCCAGGGCGTCCAGCTGGGCGCGCAGGGCGGCGATGCGCAGGGCCTGCAGGGCGATGTTGCCGGACAGGGACAGGTAGGCGGCGTCGGCGCGGGCGGTCTCGGCCTGGACGCGGGCGCGGGCGGCCTCCAGCCGGCGCTTGCCGCCGCCGAACAGGTCGAGGTCATAGGCCACCCCGGCGCCCACCGAATAGAGGTTGATGGTCGGGCTGGGGAAGCCGGCGAAGCCGAAGGACGCGGTGTTGATCCGCTCGCGCGTCGCGCCGGCCGTGGCGTTCGCCTCTGGGCCCAGGGCGCCCTGGGCCGCGCCGGCCTGCTCGCGCGCCCGCTGAAGGGTCGCGTCGGCCTCGGCGATGGAGGGGCTGGACGCCAGGGCCTGGCGGATGGTGCGGTCGAGTTCAGCGGAGCCCAGAGCCTGCCACCAGGCGCCGGCGCTGCGGGCCTCCGGCGCCATCCGGACGGCGGCGGGGGCGGGGTCGCCGGCCATGGCGTACTGGCTCGCCCCCGGAACAGGCGGGCGCTGGAAGTTCGGGCCCACCACGGCGCAAGCGCCGAGGCTGAGGATGAGGGGCAGGGCGAGAAGCGGTTTCACGGACATGGCTTTCAGTCGACCTCGATGGCGGTCGGGCGTCCCGGCTGCACCTTGGGTTTGCGCATGAGCAGCAGCATGGGCATGCAGGCGAGGGTGATGAGGAGCATCAGCTTGAAGTCGTCGATATAGGCGACCATGGCCGCCTGGCGGTTGATCTCGCCGTTCAGGCCGGAGAGGCCCAGGGCCGAGGTCAGGTCGAACCGGCGGGCGAGGTCGGCCTGGACCACCGGGTCGGCCGGGATGACCCGAGCGGCCAGGGAGGCGTGCATGGCCTGGGAATTGGAGACCACCAGGGCCTGCATGATCGAGATGCCCACGGCCGAACCCATGCTGCGGATCAGGGTGTAGAGGGATGAGCCCTCCGGGCGCAGGTGGGCGGGGACGGTGGCGAAGGCCAGCGTCGACAGCGGCACGAACAAGAGGCCGACGCCCAGGCCCTGGATAAAGCCCGAGACCATGAACGGGACCGAGGTCATGGCCAGGTCGAAGTGCATCATCTGCCACAGCGAGACGCAGGAGATGGACAGGCCGGTGAGCAGGATCAGGCGGGTGTCCACCCGGCCCACCAGCTGGCCCACCGCGAACATGGCGATGAAGGAGCCCAGGCCGCGGGGCATGCTGACCAGACCGGAGGTCAGCACCGGATAGCCCATCAGGCCCTGCATCATCGGCGGCAGAAGCGCCATGGTGGAGAACAGCAGGATGCCGATGAAGAAGCCGAAGATGCTGGCCGTGACGAAGTTCCGGTCCCGCGCCAGGGCCCGGTCGAAGAAGGGATGGGCCGCGGTCAGGGTGTGGACCAAGAACACCCATAGGGACCCGATGGTCACCAGCAGGTAGGTCCAGATCTCGGGAGACGAGAACCAGTCCTCGCCCGGCCCGCGGTCCAGCATCAGCTGCAGGCCGCCGATGAAGCCGACCAGGGAGGCATATCCCAGGAAGTCGAAGGGCTTGGCGCGCGCGCCGCCGTCGCGGGAGATGAACAGGAAGACCCCGGCGAAGGCCAGGATCCCGATGGGCAGGTTGATGAAGAACACCCAGCGCCAGGAGGCCTGTTCGGTGAGCCAGCCGCCGATGGCCGGCCCCAGGATCGGCCCCAGGATCGCGCCGGCGCCCCAGATGGCCATGGCCTGGCCGTGCTTCTCAGGCGGGTTGATGTCGAGCAGGATCGCCTGGGCGATGGGGATCAGGGCGGCGCCGAACAGGCCCTGCAGCAGGCGGAAGCCGACGATCTCCACCAGGGAGTTGGCCACGCCGCAGAGCATGGAGGCGATGGTGAACCCGGCGATGGAGATCAGGTAGAGGCGCTTGCGCCCCACCCGGTCGGCCAGCCAGCCGGACATCGGCGTCATGATCGCCGCGGCCACGATGTAGGAGGTCAGCACCCAGGTGATCTGATCCTGGGAGGCCGAGACGCTCCCCTGGATATGCGGCAGGGCCACGTTGGCGATCGTCGTGTCCAGGGAGTTCATCACCGTCGCCAGCATGATGGCGATGGTGATGGGAACCCGGTTGGCGACGTCCTGAGGACTGGTCATGGCGCGCGCCTCAGCGGGCCTGCGCCGAGCCGGAGCTTTTCACGTCCACCTTGACCGAGGCTGAGAGGCCGCCGCGCGAGGCCATCTCCGGCGGGGGCTGGTCGAAGTCGATGCGGACCGGCAGGCGCTGGGTGACCTTGACCCAATTGCCCGTGGCGTTCTGGGCCGGCAGGGCCGAGAACACCGAGCCCGAGCCGGGGCTGAAGCTGGTGACATGGCCGGTGAGCTTGGTGTCGCCCGCGGCGTCGATCTTGATCTGCACCGGCTGGCCGACCTTCATCTTGGCGAGCTGGTCTTCCTTGAAGTTAGCCTCGATCCAGGGCTTGCCGGAGATCAGCCAGAAGACGGTCTGGGCGGGGTTCACATAGCCGCCGACCTGCAACTGGTCGACGCGGGTCACGACGCCGTCAGCCGGGGCGATGATGACGCCATAGCCCAGGTTCAGGCGGGCGCGCTCGAGCTTGGCCTTGGCGGCCAAGACGGCAGGATGGCCGCCGACGCCGGCGCCCGGATTTCCGTTCAGGTTGGCCAGCGCCTGGTCGGCGCGCTGGCGGGCGGCGGCCAGGGTGTCGGAGGCCTGTTGCGCGGCGTGGGCGGCCTGGTCGGCCTCCTGCTGGCTGGCGACGCCGGCCCCGACCAGGGCCTTCTGGCGCGCGGCCTCGCGAGTGGCATAGGCCAGGGTCTCGGTGGCGGCGGCGACGCTGGCCTGCTCGGCGCGATAGGCGGCCTGGAGGGAGCGGACCTGCAGTTCGGCCTGGGCGAGGTCGGCGCGGGCCTGGTCGGCGCCGGCGATGGCGTCGCGGGTGTCCAGCCGGAACAGGGGCTGGTTCTTTTTGACCGGCTCGTTCTCGTGGACATAGATCTCGAGCACCCGGCCGGGGATGCTGGCGCTCACCGGCGCCTTGGCCACCTGGACATAGGCGTTGTCGGTGGTCTGGTAGCGGCCGCCGGTCAGGATGGCGATCACGGCGATCAGCAGGATCAGGGCCGGGCCGCCCGCGATCAGGGGCCACCGCCAGCGGCGCAGGAAGCTCTCCTGGCCAACACTCACATCAGCAACGGGCCGCTGGCCCTGTGCATCACTCACAGGATGCGTCCTTTCGGGTCGTCTTGCGCAGTCGAGAACAGGGGCGTCGCCCTTGCGAGCGCGCCTTGACGCAGAGGGAATTAGGCCAAGCTTCGTAATGAGAGAAATGATATGTCGTCACGTGCAAAATGAATGATCTGCATATCCACAATCTAGACCTGAACCTTCTGCGGGTGTTTGACGTGCTGCTGCAAGAGCGGAACGCGACGCGTGCGGGATCGCGGCTGGGCCTGTCTCAGTCGGCGGTGAGCCATGCGCTGGGGCGGCTGCGCTTCGCCCTGGGCGACGAGCTGTTCGTGCGGGATCCGCGGGGCCTGAAGCCGACGCCCAGGGCCCTGGAGATCGGGCCGCAGGTGCACAGCGCCCTGGTGCAGCTGCAGGCCGCGTTTGCGCCGCCGACCTTTGATCCCTCGACCACCGAGCGGCGCTTCGCCCTGATGGCCGGAAGCTACGGGTGCGCGGTGTTGGCGCCGCGGCTGGTGGAGCTGATGACCCAGCAGGCGCCGGGCGCGGAGCTGACCATTGTTGAGTTCGGCATGAACCTGGCCGACCAGCTGGACGCTCGGCAGGTGGACTTCATCCTGGGCGGGCGGATCCCGGCGCCGTCCCGGGGGGCGCAGGAGACCCTGCTGCAGGAGACCCTGGCCTGGACGGTGCGGGCGGAGAACCCGCTGCCACATGGCAAGGTGACGCTGGAAGAGCTGGTGAGCGTGCCGCATGTGGTGGTGGCCCGCTCGCAGACTGAGGTGGCGCCGGGGCTGGAGCTGCGCGGCAGCTGGGAGGACCGCAGCGCCTTTGAGGTGATGCTGCGCGAGCATGGCTTAACCCGCCGGATCGGGGCGACGACGCCGGACTCCTATTCGGCGGTCTCGGTGATCCGTCAGTCGGACATGGCCGGCCTGTTGCCCCGCAGGATCGCGGCCCTGGCGGTGCGCAGCGGCCTGCTGCGGGTGATCGAGCCGCCGTTCGAGACGCCGACCACAGAACTGGTGCTGCTGTACCTGAGCGAGCGGATGGCCGATCCGGCCCTGATGTGGATGCGCGAACTGCTGCGCCGGGTGGCGGGGCGGGGCGG
>CAZXVO010000103.1:0-14000 GCA_964643835.1 uncultured Phenylobacterium sp.
GATAGAGCGCGCCTGCGGCGATCGGCACGCCGATGCCATTGAAGAGGAATGAGAATTGAAGCTTATGTCAGCATGTCGCACCTGCAAGCGGCGATGCTGGCGCTCAACGCGGCCCTGGTTTCGGCGGTCGATGAGATCAAGATGGCGCGGGGGGATCGGCCATGAATTACGAACAGCCATCGACCTCACACCCCTACGCCAAGGGCTTTTCCGAAGACACCGTTCACCGGGAGGAGGTGCTGGAAGTCCATCTGTGCAAAGCGCTGGTGGAACGCCAGGGCTATCGCCCCCGCCATCCCGAGGACTATGACCGCGCCTCCGCGCTCGACAAGACCCTGGTGATCGAGTTCGTCAAGACGACGCAACCCGACGAATGGGCGAAGCTGGAAGGTCATTACGGTCCTTCCGCCGAAGCCGAGTTCTTCAAGCAGCTTGAGCAGGGATTGAAGCAGCGCGGCACGCTCGATGTGCTGCGCAACGGGCTGAAGCTGGTTCCGAATCTGAAGTTCTTCCTCGCGGCCTTCAAGCCGGCGTCCGGCGTCAACCCGGCTTTGGTGACGCTGTTCGAGAGCAATATCCTCAGCGTCATCAATCAGCTTCGCTATAGCGCGAAAAACGAGAACGCCATCGACGTGGGGCTGTTCGTCAACGGCCTGCCTGTGGCGACGCTGGAACTGAAGAACACGCTGACCGGCCAGAATTTCCGTCATGCCGAACGCCAATATCGCCATGACCGGGCTCCCGCCAACGAACCTCTGTTGACGTTCAAGCGGGGGGCCTTGGTCCATTTCGCGGTGGATCAGGACAATGTGTCCATGACCACCCGCCTTCAGAACGGCAAGACCCGGTTCCTTCCCTTTAATCGTGGGCATGACGGCGGCGCGGGCAACCCGGACATCGACGGGGAGTTTCGCGTCGCCTATCTCTGGGCGGATCAGCCCGAAGGTCGGGCGATTTTCTCTCGCGACATCCTTCTCGACATCATCGGGCGGTTTCTCCACCTCGACGGCACGAACGGCAAGGAAGCGCTGATCTTTCCGCGTTTCCATCAGATCGACGCGGTTCTGAAGATGCTGGCCCATGCCCGCGCCAACGGCAGCGGCAACAACTATCTGATCCAGCATTCGGCGGGATCGGGAAAGTCCAACACGATCGCCTGGACGGCGCATCGGCTGGTGACGTTGCATGACCCGTCCGACCAGCCGATTTTCGACACCGCGATCGTGGTGACGGATCGCGTCGTCCTCGACCGCCAGCTTCAGAACACCATTGCCCAGTTCGAGCAGACGCCCGGCGTCGTCCGCAAGATCGACGGAACCTCACGGCAGTTGAAGGCGGCGATCGAGGGTCAGGCGAAGATCATCATCACCACGATCCAGAAGTTTTCGACCGACCATCTCCGCGTCATCAGCGGACAGGGGACGCGGCGGTTCGCCGTGCTGATCGACGAGGCGCACGGCTCTCAGTCCGGCAAGAGCGCCCAGGCGTTGAGCGACGCCCTCAGCCGCGACGAAGAGGCCGGGACGCCCGACGAGATCGAAGACCTGATCGCGGAATACCAGCGCCAGCGCGGCCCGCAGCCGAACATCAGCTACTTCGCCTTCACAGCGACTCCCCGCAACGTCACGCTTGAGCGTTTCGGCACGGTGGGCGCAGATGGCCTCCCGCATCCGTTTCATCTCTATTCCATGCGGCAGGCGATCGAGGAGGGATTCATCCTCGACGTGCTTCAGAACTACATGACCTACAAGGCGTATTACGCCTTGGAAAAGACGATCGACGACGACCCGGAACTGGATACGCGGCGCGCGCAGCGTAAGGTCGCGCGGTTCGCCGCCCTGCATCCGACCGCCCTGAGCCAGAAGGTCGAAGTGATGGTCGAGCATTTCCAGCGCCATGTCAGGCCGGAACTGGACGGCCAGGCGAAGGCCATGATCGTCACCTCAAGCCGCGAAAGCGCCCTTCGCTACTATTTTGCGCTCAAGACCTACATCGAGGACAAGGGATATCGCGACCTCAAGGCGCTCGTCGCCTTCTCCGGCGAGTTGCACGTCGATGGCAATGCCTACACCGAGGCCGAGTTGAACGGGTTCGGCGAAAGCGAGTTGCCCAAGCGCTTTGATACCCCTGAATTTCAAATTCTCATCGTCGCGGAGAAATATCAGACCGGCTTTGACCAGCCCAAATTGTCCGGGATGTATATCGACAAGAAGCTGGCGGGGTTGCAGGCCGTCCAGACCCTGTCACGGCTGAACAGGATTTATCAGGGCAAGGAACGAACCTTCATCCTCGATTTCCAGAACACGACGGATGACATCAAGGAAGCGTTTCGCCCCTTCTACGAGGTGTCCAGCCTCGAAGCCGTTTCCGACAAGAACCAGATCTACCAGTTGGAGACACGCATCCGCACATTCGGCTATCTCGACAGCAGCGAGATCGAGCGGTTCGCCACGACTTTCTTCAAGGGAACGCTCTCCACCCAAGATCGCGTGACGCTGGAATCCCTGGTTCGCAACGCCGTTGCGCGGTTTGAAGCCGAGGATGACGAGGGCCGGCAGGAAGAGTTCCGCCAACTATTGAGAAGCTACAAGCGCTTCTACAGCTTCGTCGCGCAAATCGTCCGGCTGGGGGATACCAGCTTGGAAAAGCTCTATGCCTACACCGATTGGCTGGACCGGATGTTGCCGAACCGAGAACAGCCGCCGGAAGTCGAGATCACGGATGAAATGCTGCGCCTGCGCGCCTTCCGCGTTCAGCATAAAGAAGCTGGCTCCGCGTCGCTAGCAGCGGGCGACGCCGTGCCGCTCACCGCGATCAGCGAATTTGGGGCCAAGCCCTATACCGATGACGAGGCGAAGGCGCTTTCCGAGATTGTCCGTTCCTTCAACGACCGGCACGGGACACAGTTCACGGAAGAGGATTTCATCCGCCTCGAACAGGTGAAGCGCAAAGCGCTCGATGAGGAAATGGCGGCGGTGCTGCGGAACAATCCGCCGGATGTCTCCCGCCCGACCTTCGTGCGCCGTCTCCTCGAAGAGACGATCAAGCAATATCAGCGCGACAGCAGCCTTCAAAGCATCATCATGACCAACGCGGAAGATCGCGATCGCATCTTCAACCACCTCTTCAGCCGGGCTTTGCGCGAGGTGCGCGAAACGCCGAGTCCGTGATGTGCGTCGCCGTTGCGCGGCAAGCCACGCGATGGCGGGCGGCGCTGCGATATGTGGGGTCTCCGCGCCGCCCGCCATCGGTCACGCACCATCGGGATGGTCCTGCGCGGCAGTGAGATTCGTGCTGGCGTGTTCCGCCTCGAACGCCCGTTTCCCTTTTGCGGCCCAGAGCGCCAACGCCTTCTCACGTTCTTCGCTGTTGAGCTTGTCGGCCATCCAGAGCATCGCGCCATAGATCATGGCGCGGTCGTCGCCGGTCAGGTCCACGATCCCGGCTTTGACGACAAGGCCGCCGAGTTCGATCAGATGCCGCGTGCGTTTGCGGCGTTCGACCTGCCATGTCCGCATGTCATGCCGCGCCAATGCGGCTTGATGTCTGTTGCGGACTGTCCGGCTGCGGTTGAGCGCCGCCCGCGTCGCGGTCAGGCGCTGGCGCAGATCGCCGCGCCCGGCTCTGAAAGAACGCAGCGCCGCGCTTGGCCCATGCCTCCCTCTTCCCGGCATCCTTGGTTTCGGCCAGCACGACTAGCGCGCCCGCAAGTTCGTCGGCGGTCAGCGCGTCGGCTCCGGTCGAGATCACCAGTTCGCCGAGTTGCTGCACCTTACGGGCTTTCAGGTCTTTGGCCTTATCCTCCAGCGCCTTCAGTTCCGCGTCGAAGTCTCGTGGCTTTCGCATCATGTCCTCCATAAGCTGTCGATGGAGCGATGATAGTTTCGTAGCCGCCGGAATGCTTCTATGTTGCCGGGACGGCGTGGAACGGCGCGGATCATCCCGAGAAATTCATTTCGAGGGCGCGCTTATACGTCGTTCCGACGTTCGCTTGAGAGCAGTATCTGGTCGGTCGCCATGGCGATCTACCATTTCTCCGTTCAGGTCATCGGACGCACGGCTGGCCGCAGCGCGGTCGCTGCCGCCGCCTACCGCTCGGCCTCGCGGCTGCGCGACGACCGCCTCGGCCGCGATCAGGACTTCTCGCACAAGCGCGGCGTCGTCCATTCCGAAGTCATGCTGCCGGAGAACGCGCCGGAGGAATGGCGTGACCGCGAGCGGCTTTGGAACGACGTTGAAGCCTGCGAGGTCCGCAAGGACGCCCAGCTTTGCCGCGAGGTGGAGTTCGCCATTCCCCGTGAGATGACACAGGCCGAGGGCGTCGAACTGGCCCGCGATTTCGTGGCGCAGGAATTTGTCGATCGGGGCATGATCGCCGATGTGAACGTGCATTGGGATATCGGCGAAGACGGAATGCCTAAGCCCCACGCCCATGTCATGCTGACCATGCGCAGCGTGGACGATAACGGTTTCGGCCAGAAGGTGCGGGACTGGAACCGCACGGAAATGATCGAGCGCTGGCGGGAACGGTGGGCAGATCATGTCAACGAGCGCCTTACCGAACTCGACATCGACGCGCGGATCGACCATCGCAGCCTTGAGGCGCAGGGGATCGGCCTTGAGCCACAGACCAAGATCGGCGCGCCAGCGCAGCGCATCGAGGCAGCCGGAATCGCGGCTGACCGCGCCGAGGATCACCGGCGTATCGCCCGCGAGAACGGCGCGCGCATCATCGCCGATCCTTCCGTCGCGCTTGACGCGATCACACAGCAGCAATCGACCTTCACTCAGCGCGACATGGCCATGTTCGCGCACCGGCACAGCGACGGGATTGACCAGTTCAACGCGGTGATGGGCGCGATGCGCGGCGCGCCCGATCTTGTCGAACTCGGCAAGGATGATACCGGGCAGGACCGCTTCACCAGCCGCGACATGATCGAGGCCGAACAACGCCTGCACCGCGCCGCCGCGATGATGGCGGAGCGCGAACGCCATGAGGTGAACGACAGGGACCGCGAAGCCGCGTTGGCGCGCGCGGCAGATCGGGGGCTCACCCTGTCCGGCGAACAGGCCGATGCCTTCCGGCATGTGACCGATGGTCGGGATTTGAGCGCCGTGGTCGGCTATGCCGGGACGGGAAAGAGCGCCATGCTCGGCGTGGCCCGCGAGGCGTGGGAGGAAGCCGGTTACAGCGTGCGCGGCGTCGCATTGTCCGGCATCGCCGCCGAGGGATTGGAGAACGGCTCCGGCATCGCGTCCCGCACCATCGCCAGCCTGGAACATGGCTGGGCGCAGGGCCGTGACCTTCTCACCGCACGCGACGTGCTGGTGATCGACGAAGCCGGCATGGTCGGCACGCGGCAGTTGGAGCGCGTGCTGTCCCATGCCGCCGAGGCCGGTGCGAAGGTGGTGCTGGTCGGCGATCCGCAGCAGCTTCAATCCATTGAGGCGGGTGCGGCCTTCCGCTCGATCCACGAACGCCACAGCGGCGTCGAGATCACCGAGGTTCGCCGTCAGCGCGAGGACTGGCAGCGTGACGCCACGCGCAACCTCGCCAGCGGTCGAACCGGCGATTCGATCCATGACTATGACAATCATGGCATGGTGCATTCCGCCGAAACCCGCGAGCAGGCGCGCGGCGACCTGATCGACCGCTGGGACCGTGACCGGCAGGCCAGTCCCAACGCCAGCCGCATCATCCTCACCCACACCAACGACGAGGTGCGTGCGCTCAACGAGGCCGCGCGCGGGCGGATGCGCGAAGCCGGCGATCTTGGCGACGATGTGCGCGTCACCGCCGAGCGCGGCGAACGGACCTTCGCCCCCGGCGACCGCATCATGTTCCTGAAGAACGAACGCGGCTTGGAGGTGAAGAACGGCACGCTCGGGACAGTCGAGCGCGTTAGCGATCAGAGCATGACCGTCCGCACCGATGACGGCCGCGATGTCGCGTTCGACCTGAAGGACTACAACAAGATCGACCACGGCTATGCCGCCACCATCCACAAGGCGCAGGGCATGACCGTGGATCGCGCCCATGTGCTGGCGACGCCCGGCATGGACCGCCATGGCAGCTATGTCGCCCTGTCGCGTCACCGCGACGGCATGGACCTGCATTACGGCCGCGATGACTTCGCCAGCCGGGACAAACTCATCAACACCCTATCGCGCGACCGCGCCAAAGACATGGCGACGGATTACGAACCCGCCCGCGACTATGCCGAGCGGCGCGGCATCACCTTCCGCGAGCGCGTGGAACGGGTTGTCGAGATCGTCCGCCAGGTTCCCGAGGAGGTGCGCGGCATCTTCGACGGCCTGCGCCTGCCCGCCGAGGGCGGACAGGGGCCGGAAAGGAAGGTCGAGGAAGACCCGGAGGCGGCGTTGCGCCGAGCCCGTGGCCGGGCACTCGTCCGTCATGCCCGCGCCGTCGATGCGATCTTCGCGGCGCAGGACCAGGGCGGTAGGGCCAGCCCCGATCAGGTCAGGGAATTGCGGGAGGCGCGACAGCGGTTCGAGGAGGTGCGCCCCTACGGCTCGCATGACGCCGAAGCGGCCTACAAGAAAAACCCGCAGCTTGCGGCGGAGGCGGCGTCAGGTGACGCCCGGCGCGCGATCCGCGCCCTGCAACTGGAAACCGAGTTGCGCGCCGATCCCGGCCTGCGAGCCGACCGTTTCGTGGAACGCTGGCAGAAACTCCACCGGGCCAGCGACCAACGCTATGCGGGGGGCGACTATGCCGGTCACAGGGCGGCGCGGGCGGAGATGGGCAACATGGCGCAGAGCCTGGAACGCGACCCGCAGATGGAGTCCCTTCTGGCTGGCCGCAAACGGGAGCTCGGCATCTCATTCGATTCGGGGATGGGCGTCAGCCGCGACCTCACCCTCACGTTCGGGCTTGGCCGGGGCCGGGGTCTCGGGCTGTAGAACCATCCTATTTACCGCCCCCTCTACGCCATAGCCCTACGACGGCTAAATCCCTATTGAATAACAACAAATCCTTGCCTTTGCCTGTTCTGGCAGTCCCACGAATAGCCAGCAGGAGGCAGCCAGGCCATGCGCCAACCAGACCGTATCATCCGCATGGACACCGTCCGCGACCGCACCGGCCTGTCGCGGTCCACCATCTACCGCAAGATCGCCGAGGGCACGTTCCCGCCCCAGATCAGGATCAGCGTCAACGGCGCGGGCTGGCGGGAATCCGACATCGACCGTTGGATCGCCGATCCCGTGGCGTGGCGGCCGGGAAGCGGGCGCGGCCTCGATGCCGTCTGATCGCGCATTGTCCCGCTCCCGGCGCGTCAGGCCGCCCACAGCGTCGGAGCAGCTTGAGGCGCTGCTGGGATACCATGTTCCCATGGGCCGACCGCCCAAGCACGACCTGTCCACCTGGACCGTCACTGACGACTGGCCGCGCCCCGTTCCGGTCACGCAGGCCGAGATCGAGGTGTTCGAGCAATGGTTCGGCGACCTGTTCGATGAATTGTTCGGCGCATCCGATTCTTGATTATTCCGGCAATATGCCGTATATAACCAAGATAAGGAGATCGGCCATGCCCAGACCCGCGAGTGAAGTCGAAACCGCCCGCCTTGAGGCGCGCGTGCCCGTTAATGTCTATGAGCAGATGCAGCGCGCGGCCAGACTGCGCGGTATGACGCTGACCGGCTATCTCATCGCTACGGCGGGAGAGGATGCCCGCCGCACGGTCGAGGAGGCCGACGTGCTGCGTCTCGCGGCCGAGGATCAGGTGCGTTTCGCCAAGGCGTTGATTGATCCGCCCGTGCCCAACGCCCGGCTGGCTCGCGCCGCGAAGCGCCATGCCGACCTGATCGCGCCCAGGTGAGCGCGAGGTTTGCGATAGAGGCGCTTTCCAAGGCGCATCAGCGCAAGGCGTTCTCGTGCGGCAATGAGCGGATCGACCGTTATTTCCGCGAGGCCGTCACGCAGGACATCAAGCGTCGATACGCGACCTGCTTCGTCGCCAAAGACATCGAGACAGGCCGGGTTGCAGGCTTCTACACGCTCTCATCCAGCAATGTGCCGCTCATGTCCGTCCCCGAGCCGTTGGCGAGCAGGCTACCGCGCTACCCCACCGTTCCGGCCGTGCTGATCGGCTGGCTTGGGCGCGATCAATCCTATGCGGGGCTTGGGCTGGGCGAAGCCTTGCTGTTCGACGCGATCAGGACCGTCGCCGAAGCCCCGATAGGCGCTCATGCCATTTTCGCCGACGCCATCGACGAGAAGGCCGCAGCCTTCTACGCGGCTTTCGGATTTACGGCGCTGATTGATCGACCGAACACCCTCTATCTGCCCGTTGGAACGGCGCAGCGCCTTTTGTCGGGAGAAGCGCCATGACATCGAACGACAGCAAATCTTCTCCCGGTGTGATGCAGCGCGCCGCCCTTTACCTGCGTGTCTCGACAGCGCGGCAGGCCGAGCATGATGTTTCCATTCCCGATCAGAAGCGGCAGGGCGAAGCCTACTGCGCCTCACGCGGCTACCAGCTTGTCGAGACCTTTGTGGAGCCGGGCGCGTCGGCCACCAACGACCGCCGCCCCGAGTTCCAGCGGATGATCGAGGCTGGGACCAGCAAGCCCGCGCCGTTCGACGTGGTTGTCGTTCACTCGTTCAGCCGGTTCTTCCGCGATCACTTCGAGCTTGAGTTCTATGTCCGCAAGCTGGCGAAGAACGGCGTCAAGCTGGTTTCGATCACGCAGGAAATGGGGGATGACCCCATGCACGTCATGATGCGGCAGATCATGGCGCTGTTCGATGAATACCAGTCCAAGGAAAACGCCAAGCACGTCATGCGGGCCTTGAAGGAGAACGCGCGGCAAGGCTTCTGGAACGGCTCGCTTCCTCCTATCGGCTATCGCACCGTCGCCGCCGAGCAGCGCGGAGCCAAGACCAAGAAGAAGCTGGAGATCGACCCGCTCCACGCCGACACGGTGCGGCTGATCTATCGCCTTGCGCTTGAAGGCGACGGCACCACCGGCCAGATGGGCGTCAAGAACATTGTCTCTTACCTCAACAGCCGCCGCATCTTCACTCGCGACGGCGGGCGCTGGGGCATCGGTCAGGTTCACCGCATCCTGACCCGCCGCACCTATATGGGCGAACACGAGTTCAACAAACGCAGCAAGACCAAGGAGTTGAAACCCGTCAGCGAGATCGTGACGGTTCCGGTTCCGCCGATCATCGACCGGGAGACGTTCGACACGGTGCAGGCGCTCTTAAAGGCCCGCAACCCCAAGGTCATCCCTTCCGCCGTCATCAGCGGCCCGACGATGCTGACCGGGCTGATCCATTGCGCCAAGTGCGGCGGGGCCATGACCATCCGCACCGGCAAGGGCGGGCGCTATCGCTATTACGCCTGTTCGATGAAGGCGCGGCAGGGACCGACCGCCTGCGAGGGCATGGCCGTGCCGATGGAGAAGCTGGACGATCTTGTCGCCAGCCATCTGGAAGATCAGATTCTCCAGCCGGAGCGGCTTGAAACGATCCTCGCCAGCGTTCTCGACCGGCGGCAGGAGCAATCCGAGCGCCGCCGCGAACATATCGCCGAACTGAACAAGCGCGCGACCGAATCGGAACTGCGCCTCAAGCGCCTCTATGACGCCATCGAGGCTGGCGTGGCGGACATTGACGATCCAGCCCTGAAAGACCGCATCGACGGCCTCAAGGCCATCCGCGATCAGGCCAAGGCAGACGCCGAGCGCGCCCAGGCCATGCTCGATAACTCCGGCTCCAAGGCCATTACCCCGCAGATGGTCCGCACCTTCGCCAGGACCGCGCGCCAGCGCATCCGCCTCGAAGGCGGCGGCTATCGCCGTGACCACCTGCGCGCGCTCGCCCAGCGCGTCGAGGTCACGGACGGCGAAGTTCGGATCATGGGATCGAAGACCCGGCTGCTTCAGGCGCTCACCGGAAAAAGCAGCGTAAACTCAGTGCCCACTCAGGGACTGAAGTGGCGGAGAGGGTGGGATTCGAACCCACGGTACCGGTAAAGGTACGCCGCATTTCGAGTGCGGTGCTTTCGACCACTCAGCCACCTCTCCGGAGCCGTAGGGAAGCCGCCTTCAAGAGGGGCCCGCCGAGCGAGGCGCGGAACCTACTCATACGGCTCCGGCTTCGCAAGGGGCTGATTTGCCTTAGGCGTTGGGGCGCGGATCAGTCCTCGGCCGCGAGCACGGCGATCCCGTCTTCGTCGGCATAGAGACGGTCGCCGGGCACGAAGACCACGCCGCCGAAGGCCACCGGCACATCGACCATGCCCTCGCCGCGCTTGACGCTGCGCATGGGGTGGGTCCCGAGCGCCTTGACGCCAAGGTCGAGGGTTCCGAGCACGGCGCTGTCGCGGACAGCGCCGTTCACCACCACCCCGGCCCAGCCGTTCTTCACCGCATCCGCCCCCAGCATGTCCCCCAGCAGGGCGCGGTGCAGGGAGCCGCCGCCGTCCACCACCAGGACGCAGCCCTCGCCCGGCTCGGCCAGGGTGGCCTTCACCAGGGAATTGTCCTCGTGGCAGCGCACGGTGCGGATCGGGCCGGAAAAGGCGGTGCGGCCGCCATAGTCGCGCATCTGCAGCTCGCAGACCTCGATCTCGTCCTCGTTGGCGTCGCACAGGTCGGCGACGCCGACCGCCATGTCGTTGGGCAGGCTCATCTTGAAATCCTTGTTGGGAGGCCCGCGGCTTAGGCCGTCAGCGCCTCGCCCTTGTAGTCGTCGCGCAGTTCGCGCTTCAGCACCTTGCCGATGTGGCTGCGGGGCAGGCTGTCGATCAGCACCAGGTCAGCCAGGCGCTGGGTCTTGCCCACCTTGGAATTGACGAAGGCCTTGATCTCGGCGGGGTCGGCGCTCTGGCCGGCCTTCAGCGCCACGAAGGCCACCGGGGTCTCGCCCCAGGCCTTGGACGCCACGCCCACCACCGCGGCCTCCAGCACCGCCGGGTGCTTGACGATCTCGGCCTCGAGGTCGGACGGATAGATGTTGAAGCCGCCAGAGATGATCATGTCCTTCTTGCGGTCCATGAGCGTCAGGAAGCCGTCCTCGTCGAACCGGCCCACATCGCCGGTGCGGATGTAGCGCAGGCCCTCGGGGCTCCACCACTCGGCCTCGGACGTCTTGCCCGGCTGGTTGTGGTAGCCGACCATCATGGCGCCGGAGCGGCCCACCACTTCGCCGATCTCGCCTTGGGGCACTTCCTTGCCGTCCTCGTCGATCAGGCGGATGTCGTGGCCGGGCAGCGGGCGGCCGACGGTGTGCAGCTTGTCGGGGAACTCATGGGCCTGCAGGCCGCAGGAGCCGCCGCCCTCGGTCATGCCGTAGTACTCGATCAGGCCGCCCGGCCAGCGCTTCAGCACATCGGCCTTGATCTCGGCCGGGAAGGGCGCGCTGGTCGAGAACTTCATCACGAAGCTCGACAGGTCGTAGCTGTCGAAGTCCGGGCGCTCCATCAGGCGGCGGTACTGGACCGGCACCAGCATGGCGTGGGTGGCGCGGTGCTTTTCCGACAGCTTCAGGAACTGCTCGGCGTCGAACTTGGGCATCAGCACCGCCGTACCGCCGTTGGACAGGGTCGGCAGGAAGGACACGAGCGTCGTGTTCGAATAGAGCGGGGTCGAGATCATCGAGACCGCGGTGTCAGGATAGACCCCACGGCGGATCTGGCCCCAGCGCATGGCGTGCGGCTGGACGATGCCCTTGGGCGTGCCGGTGGTGCCGGACGAGTAGATGATGTTGAAGCCCTGGTCCGGCTCGACCTCGACGGGCGCAGGCTTCGCGCCCTCAGGCGCCAGCCACTGCTCGAAGGGGATCCCGGCGTCCGAGCCGTCCAGGGAGACGCGCTTGGCGGTGATCTGGTCGGCGACGCCGGCCATGGCGTCGGCCACGCCCTTGTCCAGGAAGAAGACCTTGGCGCTTGAGTCATTGAGCATGACGATCAAGCTCTCGGGCGTCGACGACGGCGCCAGCGGGGCGACGATGGCGCCGGCCCGCAGGATGCCGAAGAAGGTCGCGCCATACTCCACCGAGCTGGTGGCGCACACCGCGGCGACCTCGGCCTTGGCGACGCCGTCGCGCTGCAGGGCGGCGGCGATGCGGTCCATCAGGACGTCGAGTTCGGCGTAGGAGATCACCCGTTTGGCGTCGACCAGGGCGGGCTTGGCGCCTTTGTCGGCGGCCTGGACCCGGATCACGTCGGCCAGGGTCCCGAAGTCCTGGGACAGGATTTCCTCGACAGTCATGACGGCGTCTCCCTACCGATCGTTCGAATTGTTGGCTCCCTTTAGGCCGGAAAGCGCGGGCGCCGCAATCACGGGCTTGCCGCGGCGGCGCCCGGTGGGGGAGACTGGGAACAGGCCGCTCTTTTCTCTCGGCGGCGACACCGGATTTGAAAGACGCCCGGCGGCGAACGACCGGGCCATTGGGATGGAAGCATAATGGCCGACGACATCACCGAACCGCAGATGATCTCCCTGGGCGCCAAGCTGAAGCAGCTGGCGACCTTAAAGCCCGACGCCCCAGCGGTGACCTGCGGCGCGACCACCCTGACCTATGACCAGTTCCACCGGCTCTCGAACCGGGTCGCCCGCGGCCTGGCCGCCAAGGGCGTGAAGTTCGGCGACCTGGTCACCCTGGGCCTGCCCAATTCCGCCGACTTCGCCGTGGTCTGCTGGGGCATCTGGAAGCTGGGCGCGACGCCGCAGCCGGTGTCCTTCCGCCTGCCCCTGGGCGAACTCAAGGCGATCATGGAGCTGGCGAACACCCCCGTCGTGGTGGCCGACTTCAAGGTCGAGATCGACCGTCCCCTGCTGACCCTGAACGACCTCTTGGCCCTGTCCGACGACGACAGCGATCTGCCCGACGCCATCGCGCCGGTCTCCAAGGCGCCCACCAGCGGCGGCTCCACCGGCCGGCCCAAGCTGATCCTGGCTGGCCAGCCCGGCGTTACGGCGGCCGAGACGCCGGAGGTCGGCGGCTGGCGACTGCGCCAGGACTCCATCGCCGTCCTGCCCGCGCCGCTCTATCACAACGCCGGCTTCGGCATGATGATGTCGGCCTTCTCCATGGGCGCGCACATGGTGATCCTGCCGCGCTTCGACCCCGAGGGGACGCTGGCGGCCATCGAGGCCAACAAGGCCAGCTGGATCTACCTGGTCCCCACCATGATGACCCGGATCTGGCGCCTGCCGGAGGAGACTAGGGGCCGGTACGACCTGTCGTCGCTGCAGACCCTCTGGCACCTGGCCGCGCCCTGCCCGGCCTGGCTGAAGGAGGCCTTCATCCACTGGGTCGGGCCTGAGGTGGTCATGGAGCTCTATGCCGGCACCGAGGCCCAGGCCGTGACCACCATCACCGGAACCGAATGGCTGACCCACCGGGGTTCGGTGGGCAAGGTCACGGTGGGCGAAATGATCGCGGTCGGCGAGGACGGCAGCTTCCTGCCCCCGGGCGAGATCGGCGAGATCTATATGCGCCGCCCGGCCGGCGCGCCGCCCTCGTACAAGTATGTCGGCGCCACCGCCAAGACGCTCGAGGGCGGCTGGGAGAGCCTGGGCGACATCGGTTACTTCGACGCCGAGGGCTATCTCTACCTGGCCGACCGGCGCACCGACATGATCCTGGTCGGCGGCTCCAACGTCTATCCGGCCGAGATCGAGGCGGCCCTGGAGGAGCATGACGCCGTGCAGTCCTGCGCGGTGATCGGCCTGCCCGACGAGGACCTGGGGAACAAGGTCCACGCCATCGTCCAGACCAAGGGCGTGGTGGACGAGGCGTCCCTCCGCGCCCACCTGGCCGACAAGCTGGTCACCTACAAGCAGCCGCGCTCCTACGAGTTCGTCGACGAACCCCTGCGCGACGACGCCGGCAAGGTCCGCCGCTCCGCCCTGCGCGACGCGCGGCTCAACTAACCCCCTCGCCCCCTCTGGGGGAGAGGGTTGGGGTGCTGTGCAGCCCGGATAGAGTGGTGACAGAACAGCCCGGATAGATGGGTGACAGT
>CAZXVO010000104.1:0-13872 GCA_964643835.1 uncultured Phenylobacterium sp.
GCGGTGGACTTCAACGAGGCGGTGCTGGACGGCGCCCAGGTCGCCCAGGTGATGATGATCTGACGCGGCTCAGCGCTCCGGCCGGCCGGGATCCTTGAACAGGAACAGGATCATGGCGGTGATCGCCGCGGCGTCACGGTCAGCAGAGGGTTGTGGCGGCAGGTAGAAGTTGGGTTGGAAGCCGCCCAGCTGGAGGCCGCCCACCTCCTCGTCGCCCTTCGTGAACAGGTAGCCGACCGGTCCGCCACCGCCACCGATGGGCAGGCCGCCCAGGACCCGGGTCTGGGCTCGGAGGTTCACCGGCCCGTACTGAAGTTCCGCCGCCCGCTGCGGCTGGGCCAGCTTCTGCAGGAAGGAACCGTCGGCCAGGGCCAAGCTGAAAGCGGCGTTCGCAGGCGCTGAGCCGCCAAAGGTGCAGGTGACCTGCAGGTTGTCGCGCTTGAAGGTGATCCAGCCCAGGCCCAGCCGTCCCTGACCGCCGCCGCAGGTGACCGTGACCGGCGCGCTCCAGCCCGGACGGTTGATCGTGAAGTCAAAGGCGGACTTGTTCTTCGCCCAGATGCCCAGGCTGTCGGAGCCCTGGAAGGTCGTGGCGCTGAAGACGCCGGTGTATTCGGCGAGCTCATAGCCGGGACGGGTGAGTTTCTCCCCCTTGCGGCCCTTCAGCTTCACCTTCTCGGACTTGGCGATCATCGCCGCGGGATCGGCCAAGGCGGCGGGGGCGGCCGCCAGCGCCGCCGCGAAGAGGGCGGCGGCGAAGAGTCGAGCAGACTTCATCGGGTAGGTCTCCAGCTTGCCGCCGATTCTAGGGTTGTGCGCCCCCGCTTGAAAGCCCGATCCTGAAGGCGGCGAGCCGCTCGTAATAGGGGCGGGCAGAATCGGCGATGCGCTGCAGATCGTCGGACAGGACCGGTGCGGCGGCTTCGTCCGGCGGCGGGCCAAAGCCGGTGGAGCGCTCCACGGCGTCGTACCAGGCCGGGGCCCAGACCCCGTCGGTGTCCCTCCGCCCCGCCGGCCAGGCCAGCATGGCGGGATCGAATGCGATTCCCAGAGCCGCGCACAGGGCGGCGAGCGCCCGTGGCGGATCGATAAGAATGTCCCGGCCCTCGATCACCGGCGGGGCGTGACCCAGGCGGTCGGCCTCACGCTCGAACAGCTCGCCCTGCCGCTCGACCCCGATGTCGGCCAGGGTGACCTCGCCGCGCTTGGCGCTGTAGCTGGCCAGTACGCGGGCCGGATCACGGATCAGGAAGGCGTTGCGGCACTGGGCCGTCCAGGAATGGTCCACGCCGGGCAACATGTGGTGGGTCATGTGCTTCTGATAGAAGACCGCCGCCCCGGCCGGCGCCTGGCCGGTCAGGTCCTCGATCACCTGTCCCCAGTCGGTGGACTGCGACGCCAGCACCTCGTCCCGCATCGGATGGTCCAGACCGGTGGCCGCGAGGTAGGCGGCGTAGAAGGGCTCGTCCACCACGGTGGCGTCGGCGCGGTTCTCAAAGGACCGCATCATGGCCGTGGAGATGTTCCGCGGTCCCGACCACATCGCAATTCGGACGGGCGGGGTCATCGCGCCGCCTCGGCGTCCTTGAGGGCGTCATAGAGGCCGCGCAGGCGAGCCGTCAGCGGGCCGGGCAGGGCCTCTGAGAGCTGGCGGCCATCAATGCTGCGCACAGGCGTCAGGCCGCCGAAGGTGCCGGTGACAAAGGCCTCGTCGGCGCCTTGGGCGTCCTCGACCGGGAAGTCGGCCAGGCGCAGAGGGATGTCGTTGTCGCGGGTGAGCGCGATCACATTGGCCCGCGTGACCCCATTGAAACAGTACTCGCCACTCGAGGTCCGCAGCTCGCCGTCCCGCACCCAGAAGAAGTTGGTGGCGTTGCAGCTGGCGACGTGGCCGTGCGGGTCGAGCATCAGGGCTTCGTCGGCGCCGGCGCGGATCGCCTCCTGCAGGGCCAGGATCAGGTTCAGGCGGCTGTGCGAGTTCAGCCGCATGTCGAACATCTCCTTGGGCGTGCAGCGCACCGAGACGGTGGCCAGGGACAGGCCGCGGGTGACGATGGTTGGGCTGGGGGTCTTCCACTCGGCCACGATGACGACGGTGGGCTTGCCCAGGGCGTTGCGCGGGTCCTGGTTGGCTGCGGCCTTCTCGCCGCGGGTGACCATCAGCCGGATATGGACGCCGTCGATCATGCCGTTGGCGGCGAACAGCTGGTTCAGGGCGTCGATCACGCCCTGCCGGTTCAGGCCGATGTCCAGCTCAATGGCGGCCGCGCCCTCGAACAGCCGGTCCAGGTGGGCGTCCAGGAACATCAGCCGGCCCTTGTGCAGCCGCAGACCTTCCCAGACCCCGTCGCCCAGGACGAAGCCGGCGTCGAAGATCGAGACCCGGGCCTGGGACTTGGGAACAAGCTCGCCGTTCAGCCAGACCAGGGCGTCGGCGTTACGGGGATCGGCGGCGAAGTCCTGACTACCGGCCAAGGTGTGCTCCCGTCTCTGGATTCGAGCGGGAGCTTAGCGGGTCGGGTCAGGCGATGCGACGGCCGTCCAGGGTGGCGAGGCGCAGGCGGGGCGTTTCCTGGTTGGCGGGGCTCATGCCGACCAGATTGCGCACCGCGAACTCACGGGCCGGCAGGCCGCGCAGACGCGAGACCATGTTCAGCGGCTGATAGAGCCCCAGGAACCGCTCGGGAGAGGTCTCTGTGCCGGCCAGGGGCGCGAACAGGATCTCCATGTTCATCGAGGGGCCTTCGGTCGGAACCTCGACAGTGACCACCAGAGGCTCCGGCCGGCGGCGAGAGGCCTCCAGCGCCGCCTTCACCTCCAGCTTGTCGCGTTCGCGGAACAGGCTGAGCGCGTTCTGCTGGCGCAGGTCCCGCTGGTGCAGTTCGCCCAGGAAGGCGCCGGCCAGGCGGATCGGATAGATGCCCGTCGCCACCCGCCCGAGGATGAAGGTCTGGGCGACGATGTCGGAGAAATCGGCCGGGTCGACGGCCATGCGGGTGGGCAGGCGCGCCTCGCCGCGGCGGCTACGCCAATAGTCTATCAACCGTTCCGTATTTGAATGGAACATCGACATCGCCAAACAAGCCCCTGGCGCGGCCAAACGCGACCGCATGGGGCTTGCAGGCGACAAACGGGCCAAACCCGGATGTTCCGGATCGGGACAGGCGGGCGCGGCGTAGAGGCGAGGGCGCGTCTGCACGGCGCGGTTCTTGCATGCTTAACAGCCAGGCCCATCGAGGAGGGGCCGCCCCATGACCAAGCGACCCTTGATCAAGCGAACCAGTCTCCTGGGCTTCCTGCTGGGCCTCACCCTCCTGTTCCTCGGCGGCTCGGTTCCGGCCGCGGCGGGCGACTGCAATAGCTGCGTGACGCCCACGCCGCCCTGCTGCACCGCGCCGACCCCGCCTTGCTGTACGGCGCCCACACCGCCTTGCTGCACGCCGCCGTCGCCGCCGCCCAGCTGCTGCGACACGACGAATAATTTCCGTAACAATATCAATATCAACGTCTCCAGCGTCAGCGTGGCCATCGCCAACGCCAACGCCGCCTCGAACGCCGGCTCCTCGGCCGGCGCGGGCTCCGGCTCCGGCAGCACGGTCTATTACGGCGGCGGTGGCGGCGGTGGCGGCTACATGCCGCCCATGGCCAGCGGCGTGATCCAGGGCCTGAATGTCGACACCGGCCGGCGGATGAAGCGCACGGCCTATGAGGCGACCCGCACCCGCACCAAGCGGGTGGTGATCCAGGCGGTGTGCATCGACGACCGCACCATTCCGCACCCGGCTTCCCAGGTGACGCCCGACCGCGACATCGACGATGTCTATGACGGCGAGCTCTATCGCTGCATCGCCGGGACCTGGCTGCAGGCGACCATCGCCGAATACAAGGGCCAGGCCGACTTCTCCGGTGGCCAGACCCTGACCTGCCGCAAGAACGACGCGCTGTACCATGGCGCCGGCGGCAAGGTGGAATGCCGGCCCCAGAAGCCCGCCCGGGATTGCAACGAGCGCTCGCTGCTTCGCCGGTTTGGCGCCGGGATCAAAATTCTCACCATGACCCTGACCGAGACCTACACGGCCTATCGTGAGGACGAGGAGCGCACCGAGGCGTCATCAATCGTCACCACGATGAGCCTCGACGGCGGGGTGGGTGGCACGGTCTATTAGACACCGAGAGCACAATGCCCGAATCGGCTAGCCCTCGGGGGAGTGAAGCGTGACGACCGAGACCGGAGACGGTGACCAGAGACGCCGTATCTCGCGCCTGGTGTTCCGGTGTGTCAGCCGGTTCTTGGTTGAAGAGGCGGCGCGGCTGATTGCGGTGCATGACCGCGACTTCGTCCGCGCCATGATCTTCCTGGCCGTCCGCCAGGCGACCCGCGCCGGCCAGGAGGCGCGGTCCGTCAGCGTACGGGCCATCGCCCAGTCGCTGATGCTTCCCTATGAAACCACCCGCCGGAAGATCCTGGAGCTGGAGGAACGGGGCTATGTGGTCCGGGTCAGCGCCCAGGGCGTGGCCGCCGCGCCCCATGTCCTCGACGGCCCGGACGTGCGCGAAGCCGGCCGGGCCACGGGCCAGGCCGTCATCGCCACGATCGCCGAACTGAAGGCGCTCGGGGTCGACCTGCTGGCCAATGTGCCGGCTCCGACCCACGTGTCCGTGGACGCCTCCAGGCTGGATCTCGAGGTCGGCCAGCTGGTCGAGGACTTCATTCTGCGCGTCCTGGAGGCGGGCGTGGAGCCGCACGGCTCGATGCTCGACGCCCTGGTCTATACGGCGATGATGATCGCCAACGCCGATCCCATTGTTCGCGATCCTGAGATCGCGTGGCGCTATTCCGGCGCAGACACCCCGCCGCCGGATACGGTCCGTCGGCCGGTCACCATCGCCGAGCTGTCCCAACGCCTGTCGATCCCCAGAGAGACCATGCGGCGGCGAGTGACGCGGATGCTGGAGCTGGACCGGTGCGAATCCGTGCGGGGCGGCTACCTGTCCTCCATGGTCTACATGCAGTCCGAAGCCCTGCTGAGCGCCGGCGTGCAGATCAACCAGCGCTTCGGCCAACTGGTCCAGAACCTGCGCCAGGTCGGCTTCGACCTGGATGGCGGCGAGGCCAAGCCGACCGCCTAGTCGCCGCCGCCTACTTCGCCTCCGGCTTCACCTGCAACATCCACATGCGGTCGTCCTTCAGGAGCCGCTGGGCGGCCTTCTGGACGTCCTGGGCGGTGACCCGCTCGGTGCCGGGGATGATGGCGCGCAGAGCGGTGAGCTTGCGCGGGTCTCCTTGCGCGCCCGACAGCTCGCCCAGCCAGTAGCCGTTGGTGGCCTGAGCCTTCTCGATCTGATCCAGACGCGGCTTCTTCGCCCGCTCCAGTTCATCGGCCGTGGGCGGGGCGGTCCGCAGGGCGGCGGCGATCTTGCGGACATCGGCGAAGAAGGCCGGCAGCTTCTCCGGCGGGATCTCCACATTGACCGAGACATAGCCCCAGTTCGGCCAGACCTGGCTGTGGTTGTAGGTGACCTGGGGCGAGTAGGTGGCCCCCTGGCTTTCGCGCAGCTCGTCGATCAGCCGTAGTTCCAGCACCTCGCCCATCACCGCGGTGTCGCGGGCGCCTTGCGGATCGGCCCAGAAGTCGGTGCTGGGCCAGGCCAGGTATCCGATCGCCTGGTCGCCGCGGCCCTTGTGGGTCAGGGTCACAGGCTCCGGAGTCGCCGCCGGAAAGCCCACTGCCAGCTGGTCAGAGGCCGCGGCGGGGCGATCTTGGCGCGGCGGCAGGGCGCCGAAGGTCCGGGCGACCAGGTCGATGGCCTTTTCAGCGGTGATGTCGCCCACGATGACGACCTCGATGGGCCCGGTGGCGAGGTCTGGCCCCACCTGGTTGCGGAAGTCCTCCAGCTTGGCCTGGGCGATCTGGTCCCTTGTCGGGAAGGCCCAGCGGGCGTCCCCGCCGTGGACCAGGACCGCCAGGTCGCGGGACAAGACCCCGCCGTCGGTGGCCTCGAACTGGTCGTGGATGGTCTTGCCGCGGCTCTTCACCTGCTGGAACGCCTCCGGCCGCCAGCCGGGCTCGACGACATAGGCGGTCAGAATCTGCAGCTGGGTTTCCAGGTCGTCGGTGCGGGTTTCCCCGGACAAAACAAGGGCGTCGTCGGCGATACTGAAGCGCGCGCCATACATCTTGGCGGCCAGGACGCGCTCCATGTCCTCGGCGCTGATCTGCTTCAGCCCGCCCTCGATGAAGGCCCCTGACGCCCAGCCCAGGTTCGGCCGGTCCTTGGGCAGGCGGATGCGGCCGTCGCCGACATTGACCCGAACCAGCACTTCGTCGTCCTGGAAGTGGGTCGGCTTCACCGTCAGACGCACGCCGTTCTCGAAGCGGACGAACGTGGTGTCCAGGTCGGCGACATCCCGCGTCTCGACCACCTTGCCGGGCGCGCCGAAGCTCTCATAGGGCCAGGCGATGGTGACCGGTGCGCTGGGCGCCGACACCTCGGCGGCGGACGCCGCCTTGTAGGCGGCCAGCAGCGCGGCCTCGCCGCCCTCGACGGGCTTGGGCGAGGTCATGAAGATCAGCGGGCCATCGCCCTTGAAGGCGGCCTTCAGGGCGGCGGACACCTGCTCGGCGGTCAGGCCCTTCACCACGGTTTCGAACTCGGCCAGGTCCTGGGCCGGGCTGGTGACGACCTCGTCGTCGTCGAGGCTGGAGATCACCTCGCCAGCCAACTCCGACGGCGTGCGGGTCGAGGCGCCCGCGGCGTCGGCCTTGAGACCGGCGCGCAGTTCATCGATCTCCCGGTCGAGCTCGTCCTGGCGCACTCCATACTGCAGGGCGCGCCGCTGTTCCTGTTCGGCGGCGTTCAGCGCCTCGCGCCAGCGCGCCGGGTCGGCGTTGACGGTCAGCAGGGTGAGCTCAGCGGCGTCATACTGGTCACTCTTGAAGGCGCCGGCCCCCTGGAAGGGCGGTTGCGGGCTGCGGGCGATGCTGGACAGCCTCCGGTTCAGGACCGAAAAGCCAAGCCGTTCAATCAGATCGCGCCGACGCTTCGCCTGGCTGTCGAGGGCCAGATCGGGCGGCGCGATCCAGGTGATCTGCATGGACAGGGGGGCCCCAGGCTCGACCACCAGCCGGGCTTCGGGGCCGCGCTTGGCCACCGCGCCCAGGTTCGGTTCGGGTAGGGCGGGAGCCTGGGCCTTCCAGTCGCCGAACTTCGCCTTGATGCGGGCCTCCATCTCGACGGGATCAAAGTCGCCCACCGCCACCAGCACCGCGCGCTCGGGCCGGTACCAGGCGTGATAGAAGCTGGCGATACGGCTGGCCGGCGCGGTCTGCAGCACCTCCACCTTGCCGATCGGCAGCCGCTGGGGCGGACGCTGGCCCCGGAGCCAGAAGTCCAGGCGCGCCTTGAACACGCGATAGGCCGGCGTATCCCGGGCGCGTTCCTCCGACAGCACCACCCCGCGCTCACGGTCCACCGCGCCGGGGTCGATGGTCAGTTCGCTTGCGGCCTCGCGCAACAGCATCAGCGAGGTGTCGACCGTGTCGGCGTCGGTACGCGGCAGGTCGAGTTTGTAGATCGTCTGGTTGAAGTCGGTGGAGGCGTTGGTGTCGGCGCCGAAGGCCAGGCCCAGCCGCTCCAGGATCTTGACCATGTCGCCTTCAGGGACAGCTTTCGAGCCGTTGAAGGCCATGTGCTCCAGAAAGTGCGCCAGGCCCGCCTGGTCGTCGGTCTCCATCAGCGAGCCGGCGTCGAACCGCAGGCGCAGGGCCGCCTGGCCCGGCGGGATTGATTGTTTGCGGATGGCGTAGCGCATGCCGTTCGGCAGGGCGCCGAAGCGGAAGTCCGGATCAGCGGCGACGTCGGAGCGCGCCTGAGCCCATTCGCCCGGCTTGAGGCGGGCCGCGGTTTCAGACGGGGCGGTCGGCGCCGATTTGCCGAACAGGTGGGGCAGGGCGGGCAGCCGGAAGGCCTTGCGCGCCGGCTTGGGCGCAGGTTCAGGCTTGGCGGGCGGCGCCTCGGCGGCCGGGCGGTGACCGAAGCTGGGGAGCTTGGGCAGGGCGAGATGCGGGACCGCGCAGGCGGAAAGCGAGAAGGTCGCGGCCAGGGCCAGCGCCGTACGCAGCGGTCGGAGCATCCGGAATTCCGTTCAGGTCACCACAAGGGCGCGCACCCTGCACCGCACGCCGTGACCGGCGCAAGGCGGGAACAAGGCGGCCGCGGGACCTACTGGCCGGAGGGCTTGCTCAGATAATAGGTGGCGGTGTTACCCACCGCCGTCGCGATGCCCGTCGCTGAGCGGACGGAGCCGTTCATGGTGGTGGTGGCCGTCGCGCCCACGTCGGCGCCGTTCACCTGGCTGGAATTGGCGGTCAGGCGACCGTTGCAGTCGGCGCAGGCATAGCCGGTGATCGCATTGCCGGTGGCGACGGCCGTGGCCTGGCCGTCGTAGCCGTCCTGGCCGGTGGTGGAGGCGACCGCCTCGATGCCGCCCACATCGTTGATCTGGCTGGCGTCGATGATGATCTCGCCGCCGATATCGCCCAGCAGGGCGGTGTTGCCGACGCCGCTCGCCGTCGCGGCGACCGCGCCGAAGTTGTAGGCCGAGGTCTCCGCCTGGGCGCGTTGGTAGGCGGAGTTGTACTGCTGGACATTGGCGTTCAGCACGAAGCCATTGTTGACCGCGCTGACATTATTGCCGGCGATGGTGGCGGTGGTCTGACCGTCCTGGACCTGACCGAACGCCGTGAACTGCGTGGCCTGGCCGAGCACGGCGGTGTTGTTCTGCGAGGTGGCGATGGCCGCGCCTGAGCCGGAAGCGCCCGCATAGCTGACATTGTTGCCCACCGTGGCGGCGTCATACTTGGCCGCGCCCCAGACCACGCCATAGACCCCGCCGCCGTCGGAGGTGACCTGGGCCGCGTTGGACTGGTTCACCCGCACGCCGGCGGTTCCGTAGTTGACCGCCAGGGACTGGGTGTTGCCCTGGGCTTGGCTGGAGGCGGTGACATCGCCGCCCTCGGCGTCGGGGGCCTCGATATGGCTGACGCTGGAAATCGGCTGGGCCGAGGTGAACTGGCTGTAGACGCCGGTCATGGTCGCGCCGGTCACTTCGGCGTGGCCCGAGTTGCCGGTGGAGCCCGTGCTCAGGTTGGTGGCCGCGCCCGAATAGGCGCCCACGTTCAGCAGGGTGTTCGAGGCCACGCCGCCATTGGCGTACTGGTTCGACCGCATGTCCACGTTCGAGCCGTTGCTGGCGGCTTCGAAACTGTTGGCGGTGGCGCCGGTGGTGGCCGAGGTCTGCTGGTCCACGGTGACGACATTGAGCGTCTGGTCGGCGAAGACGTCGCCGAGCTGGACCTGGTTGTTCAGGACCGTGCTGGTCTGACTAGTAGCGGTCCCGCACGGCAGAATCCCGGCGAGCGTTCCAGCGAGAAGGATCAGCCCGCGTTTCGCCATTGTTGGTCCCCAGGTTGTTGTAGGCCGGCACATAGCCGCCGGTGATCCCGACCGTGCCGTCGCCCAGCGGGTCGGTGGCCAGGCAGGCCCGGGGACCGGGCATGCCGTAGAGATTGGCGGTCATTTCGACCACGGCGCGCTCCACCAGGGAGCGGACCGCCAGTTGCATCGGCTCCAGGGCGCCGGCGCCCGTCGAGACGTCGAACACGTTGCCGCCCAGGAAGTCGAAGATGCCGGCGCCGACTTCGCGGCCCACCACCTGCTTCTGGTAGGAGATGACGTCCACCACCTCGAGGGTGCGGGTGTTGATCAGGCGCAGGTCCAGGCCGATGTTCATGATGAACATGCGGCCGCGGAAGGTGCCCTTCAGGTCCGTCGCGTCCGGGTCGCCGCCGGCCACATCGAAGCCCGACGAGCGGATGTTGAAGTTCAGCTCGGTGACGCCGCCCGCCACATAGAAGTCCGAGCCCGGCACCTGGCCGGCCAGGATCTTGCGATAGTCCGCGGGCTGGTCCGGCTTCGGGTTCGGCGCGTCGGAGATCAGCTTGTTATTGGCGTACTTCAGCTCGAGTTCGGAGACCGAGGTGTCGAAGCGCTCCACCAGCGGCATGCCCGCCTTGGCGAAGGCCGACATGGCCATCAGCGAGGCGCCTTGAGTGATCTTGCGGCCCGACCCGTCGCTTTCCGACTTGCCGGTGTAGTCGGCGATGCGGCCGACGGCGATGCGCGGCGCCACCAGATGGGTCTGGCGCGCATAGCCCGCCATGCAGACCAGGGCCGAGGAATAGGGGGTCGGGTTGGCGGTCACCGGCGCGGTGCCGATGGCGTGGGCGTATTGGCCGCTCGGCCCGGCGACCGGGGTCGCGCAGCCGGCCAGGGCGAGGGCGCTGGCGGTCAGCAGCGCCGTGACCTTCATGAGATGGGACTTATTGACCATTGCCGACGCCGCCGCTCGAGGCTGTGGCGCTGGCGCTCACATTGCCGGTGTTGGTCTGGGTCGAGTTGACGATGACCGTGTTGTAGTTGCCCTGGGTCACGACCACGAGGCTGTTGCCGATGGCGGTCGCGCCGCCCTGGGCGCCGACGCCGGTGTAGGAATCGAACACACCGGTGGTGCGCGAGAAGGTCGACTGGTCCTCGCCGGTCAGGATCAGGCCGTCGACGATGACCCGGTTGCCGTTCGAATCGCGGGTCGAGACATCCACCGGCTGGTTCTCCGACCCGGCCACGCGGCCATAGCCGGCGTTATAGGCGGCGGAGTTGCTGTTCATCTGCTGGCCATGGGCCTGGGCGCAGAAGGCGAAGCCGAGGGCGAGCCCACAGGCCAGGCGGCGAAGGACGGGCGCGGCGGGGGATGCGACGGCCATGGTGACTTCTGTTACTCCGCGCGGACGTGAGGCCCCGGATCCAGGGGCGCCGATAGCGTTCAGCAGGCACTAAACATTAAAGGTCCTGGCTTTTTGGTTAAGAGCGGGCCCGGCGGGGCCAAGTTTTGCGACCCAGAGTGGGCAATGGTGAGCGTGGGGAACGGCGAATGAGCGACGAGCGGCAGCCCATCTTCAACGCCCCTTGGCCGCCGGTCCTGCTGGCGGCTGTGATTCTGGGCGGCTACGCGGCCCAGGGGTTCGCGGGGCCAGAGGTGATCACCCGGTTCGCCTTCTCGCCCGCGGCCCTGGACGCCGGGCGCTACGAAACCTTGTTTACAGCCCTCTTCCTGTCAGGGAGCTGGACGCACGCCATCGTTAACGCCGCCATGGCCCTGGCCTTCGGCACGCCGGTCGCCCGCGCCTTCGGGCTGAGAGGCGAGGGGGTGGTGGCGCTGGCGCTCTTCTACCTGGTCTGCGGCGCGGTCTCGAACCTGGGTTTCGCCCTGGTGCATCCTGGCGAGGAAGTGCTGCTGGTCGGCGCCTCGGGGGCGGTGTCAGGCCTGATGGCGGCCGGCGCCCGGATCATCGGCGGCCAGGGGCGCATGGGACCGATTCTCAGTCCGCCGGTGATCGGCATGAGCCTGGCCTGGATCGTGGTGAACCTGATCGTCGCGGTGCTGGGGTTCGCGCCCGGCATGGGCTCGGCCCCGGTGGCCTGGGAGGCGCACCTGTTCGGCTATGCCGCGGGCCTGGTCCTGGCCGGTCCGTTCGCCTGGCTGGCGGCCCGCCATATAACTGATTGATTTGCCGGGCGGGCTGAGCGACGCTCCCTTCAAAGAGGATAAGGGAGGAAGCGTTCGATGCTGGTATCTCAGATCCTGAAGTCCAAGGGCGACCTGGTCTTCACGGCGGTCCCGAGCGAGACCCTGGGCGCGGTCTGCGCCTTGCTGCATTCGCGGCGGGTCGGGGCCATGGTGGTTCTGGAAAATGATGCGGTGGCCGGGATCGTGTCCGAGCGGGACATCGTTCGCGGCGTGGCCGAGTTGGGGGCGGGGGCCTTGTCCCAGCCGGTGTCCAACTTCATGACCCGCGAGGTTCAGTTCGCCAGTCCGGGCGAGACGGTGGATGCGCTGTTGTCGCGCATGACCGATCGGCGGATTCGCCACCTGCCGGTGGTGGAGGGGACGCGCCTGTTGGGCATCGTCTCCATTGGCGACCTGGTGAAGAGCAAGATTTCCGAGGTCGAAGCCGAGGCCGACAATCTTAAGGCCTATATCAACGGCTGACGCCGGCGCTCAGGCGAAGACTTCGGCGCCCTGGCCGGCCGCGGCGTCGGCCAGGCTGTAGCCCTCCAGCACGGACGCCGTGGCGTCGCGGGCCCGCAATAGCGCCTCGCGCAGGGAGCAGGTCGCCAGGTCCGGGCAGTCATCGCACTTGCGGAAAGCCGTGCGGCTGACGCAGGGCGCGAGCGCCAGCGGGCCGTCAACGATGCGGATCACCTCGGCGAAGGAAATCTCCGAGGGCGGGCGAGCCAGAATATAGCCGCCGAACTTGCCGCGCCGGCTGACCACAACGCGGTTGCGGGCCAGCTCAAGAAGAATGGCTTCCAGAAACTTGCGGGGCGCGTCGGCTCGCAGGGCCAATTCCGCCGAGGTCAATTGAGCGCCGTCCGCCCGCGCCAGTTCGACAAGGGCGCGCAGTCCGTAACGGGCCTTTTGAGACAGCATCTTACGGCCTTCCTCCCCCAACTGACGGGCCCGTCATCCTTACGGCCTGGCAGGCTTCATCCACAAGTGTGACGGCCTTCCGGCATATGAAAGGTTGACGCGCGGGGCTCCGACACCCAGATACACCGCCGCGGCCGGGACCTTCGGGTTCTGGGGACGCGGGAGGCGGGGCCCAGTAGATTGGGTCTTGATTTTTCCGGGTCCGCCCTTTAGGTTCCGCAGCCTCAATCGAATCGTAACGGACTGATGAGGGAAGCCCCTCGGCGGCCCCCGGAGCGATTTTTGCCAAGTGTTCGGGTCTCCTGAACGGCGGCGAAAAAAGTCCGAAAGGGCCGATTGACAGGGAGGGGTGGCCCCAATAGATAGCCGCCTCCGCCGGCCACCGGCGCTAAACAGTGGGGCGGGCGAGAGCCGGTCACGGTCTTTGACATCGTTGAATTGGAAAGAGAAACGCAGGCGGCGGCGCTCTAGCAGATAGTCCTAACCAGATTATCTCGACGTCGACGAATACTGCGGTCTCTTGAAGACAATACCATGAACTGTCTGATCTTCGGGTTGGATGGTTGGTGGGATCTCGTCAAGAACTATGCAGACCAAATGCCAAGAAGTCCTTCGGGATTTCAAAAGTCTTTGGAGTCACGTCAACTCAACCTGAGAGTTTGATCCTGGCTCAGAGCGAACGCTGGCGGCAGGCCTAACACATGCAAGTCGAACGAACTCTTCGGAGTTAGTGGCGGACGGGTGAGTAACACGTGGGAACGTGCCCTTTGGTACGGAATAACTCAGGGAAACTTGAGCTAATACCGTATGTGCCCTTCGGGGGAAAGATTTATCGCCATTGGAGCGGCCCGCGTCTGATTAGCTAGTTGGTGAGGTAAAGGCTCACCAAGGCTACGATCAGTAGCTGGTCTGAGAGGATGATCAGCCACATTGGGACTGAGACACGGCCCAAACTCCTACGGGAGGCAGCAGTGGGGAATCTTGCGCAATGGGCGAAAGCCTGACGCAGCCATGCCGCGTGAATGATGAAGGTCTTAGGATTGTAAAATTCTTTCACCGGGGACGATAATGACGGTACCCGGAGAAGAAGCCCCGGCTAACTTCGTGCCAGCAGCCGCGGTAATACGAAGGGGGCTAGCGTTGCTCGGAATTACTGGGCGTAAAGGGCGCGTAGGCGGATAGTTTAGTCAGAGGTGAAAGCCCAGGGCTCAACCTTGGAATTGCCTTTGATACTGGCTATCTTGAGTATGGGAGAGGTTAGCGGAACTCCGAGTGTAGAGGTGAAATTCGTAGATATTCGGAAGAACACCAGTGGCGAAGGC
>CAZXVO010000105.1:0-13841 GCA_964643835.1 uncultured Phenylobacterium sp.
GGGAAGAACCACCGCGTCTGGGTCTCCGGCGAAGGCGACGACATGGTCACCGAGGCCCCGCGCCGGGCCGTGACCTTCCGCGACGTGCTCAGCCACACCGCCGGCCTGACCTATGGCGGCGGCCTGCCGGGCGTCGGCGTCCAGCACCCCATCGACCTGATCTATCGCGGCCTGAAGATCCGCAGCGCCGGCAGCACCGACACCATGATGGAGTTCATGGACAAGCTGTCCCAGGTGCCGCTGCGCTACCATCCCGGCGAACAGTGGATGTACTCCCTGGCCACCGACGTCTGCGGCGCCCTGGTGGAGATCATCTCCGGCAAGCCCCTGGCCCAGTTCTTCGAGGAAGAGATCTTCCAGCCCCTGGGCATGGTCGACACGGCCTTCCAGGTCGCCCCCGACAAGCTCGACCGGTTCTGCGCCAACTATCAGCGCGGCCCCGACAAGACGCTGAAGCTGATCGACGATCCGGCCACCAGCCAGTTCACCAAGGAGCCGGGCTTCAAGTCCGGCGGCGGCGGCCTGACCGGGACCATCGCCGACTATGGCCGGTTCTGCGAGATGCTGCGCCGCGGTGGGGAACTGGACGGCCACCGCATCCTGGGTCCGCGCACCCTTGAGATCATGCACATGAACCATCTGGCGGGTGGCAAGGACCTGACCCAGATGGCCCTGGGCTCGTTCTCCGAAACCGCCAATGAGGGCGTGGGCTTCGGCCTGGGCTTTGCGTCCACCATGGGCCAGGTGGAGACCGGCTCCCTGGGGACCGGCGACTACTACTGGGGCGGCGCGGCCTCGACGATTTTCTGGGTCGATCCGAAGGAAGACCTCTTCCTGGTGTTCATGACCCAGCTGATGCCGTCGGGGACCTTCAACTTCCGCGGCCAGCTCAAGAACCTGGTCTATTCCGCCATCATCGATTGATGCGGCGCGCGGCGGGCCGCATCAGCGCGGCTCGTCGCGAACCCAGAAGGCCACCAGCCCGTAGTCGTCCTGGGTTCCCTGGAAGGCCCAGCCTTCGCTGGTGCGCACCATGCTGCGCAGGGCCAGCTTGCTGCGGGCGATGCAATAGCTCTTATCCTTACTGGGGATCACCCCAGCCGGCAGCTTGGGCAGGCGGGGCGCAGGCGCACCGGCGACCACGGGTGGGGCGCACAGGGCCAGCCAGACCCGCGCCTTGACGATCTCGCCCACCTCGTCGGAGGCCAAGGGCCGAACCCCCACATAGACGAACTTGGGTCCCCGCAGATCGTGGCCCGGCGGGGTCTCAATCTGCATCACCGCCGGATCGCCGGCCGCCAGAGTGAAGGGCAGGACCTCGGTGAAGGCGCCGTTGGCGTCCCGGCGGCCGCCAACCAGGCTTTGCGCGCCAATCACCGCCCCGTTGGCGCAGTCCGGCCACTTCGCGGCGTCAGCCTTCGAGCTGAAGCGGCAGCCCCGGCTGGGGGCGGCCCAGAGCCCGGGCCGCAGCACCGGCGCGCCGACGGTGTCCGCGGCCGCGAACAGGGGCGTATCCGACCCGACCGTGGAACAGGCCCCAAGCCAAAGAGCCGCCATCAGGATCACGGCGTTCCGAAACATGTCCCGTCACTCCGATATGGCGGTTGTTAAGCTTTCTAGCGCACAAAGTTGTCCCTGAGCGGAGCCCTTACTCATGCCCATGCCCATCGCCGATCTCGAAGCCGAATTGAAGGCCGCTTTTCCCGACGCCGACATCCAGGTCGATGACCTGGCCGGCGACGGCGACCACTATCGCGCCCGGATCGTCTCGAAGGCCTTTGCGGGGCTGTCGCGCGTGAAGCAACACCAACTGGTCTATGCGGCCCTGAAGGGCAAGGTCGGCGGGGAACTGCACGCCCTGGCCCTCGAGACCCAGGCCCCGGCCTAGGAGCGACGGCGATGCGTTATCGTCCTTTCGGCGCGACAGGAAAGGCGGTCTCTGCCGTCAGCCTGCTGCTGCGGGAAGCGCCCAACATGGCGACGCCCCAGGCGTGGCGAGCCCTGGCCTTCTCGGCCATGGAAAGCGGCATCAACACCTTCGAGCTCTCGGCGGGCTCCGACATCATGTCGATGGGCGTGGGCGAGGCCCTGCGCGCCGTCGAGCGCCGCCTGATCTTCCTGGCCTGGCGCATTCGCGGCGACGGCCACAAGCCGGTCACCGCCGACGCGATTTCCGCCAGTGTGCGCAACGGGCTGCAAAAGACCGGCGCCGGCTATTTCGACCTGCTGGTCTTGGACGAGCACGCGTTCGCGCACTTGGAACCCAGCGCGCGGACCTATCTCGACGATCTTCGGGCCGGCGGCCTGGCCCTGCAGCTGGGTGTCTCGGGCGACGGTCCGGCCATCGACACCTGCATCTCGTCGGCCGGCTTCGACGTGCTGATCACGCCGTTCAACCTGACCTCGGACTGGCAGGCGCGCCGCCGCATCCGCGAGGCTTCCGCCAAGGACATGGTGATCATCGCCAGCGACCCCTTCCCCAACGTCCTGCGCAATCGGGGCCCGGCGCCGGTCAAGACCACCCTGCTGGGCCGCCGCATCGAGCCCCTGTCGGGCGCCGGCACCTACGCCTTCCTGCATGAGACCTCCGGCTGGACTCCAGAAGAGGTGTGCATCGCCTACGCCCTGACCGAACCGGCCTTCGCCTCGATCCAGCTTGAGGCCTTCCGGGCAGAGACCATCGACCGGCTGGCCGCGGTGCCCGACCGTGATCTGCCCACTGGCGTCGCCGCCCAGATCGAGATGGCCCGCTTCGGCTCCGAGCAGGAAGGCCGCCGTCGCGCCTGATCGGCGCAGGCGCCACATCCGCGCAGACGCTTGACCCAGGGGCCACGCCTCCCTAGCTCTTGGGCAATTCTTTCGTCGAAAGCTTCAGACCGATGTCCGACCTCGCCAACCCCGTCCACGACTTCATCGGCAAGACCGTGGCCGAGAACCCCGTCGTCCTGTTCATGAAGGGCGTGCCGGAACAGCCGCGCTGCGGCTTCTCGGGTCTGGTGGTGCAGATCCTCGATCACCTGGGCGTGGATTTCGTGGGCGTCGACGTCCTGCAGGACGACGGCCTGCGTGACGGCATCAAGTCCTTCACCGACTGGCCGACCATTCCCCAGCTCTATGTGAAGGGCGAGTTCGTCGGCGGCGCCGACATCGTCCGCGAGATGTTCCAGAACGGCGAACTGAAGCCGCTGCTGATCGAACAGGGCGTGCTCGCGGCCTGACCCGCCGACGCACCCATGACCAAGCTGCTGGAGCCGCCTGAAGGCCGTCAGGTGTTCAGGCGCACCTTCGCGGTCCTGCCCGAACACATCGACGCCAATGGCCACGTGAACAACGTGGTCTATCTGGACTGGGTCCAGCAGATCGCCATCGCCCATTGGGAAGCCGTCCAGCCGCCGGAGGACCAGGCGCGCTGGGCTTGGATCTGCCTGCGCCATGAGGTGGACTACCGCCGCGCCCTGATGCCCGGCGAAACCGCCCAGGCCCGCACCTGGCTGAGCGAGACCACCGAAGGCCCGCGCTACGACCGCTATGTCCGCATCGATGGCCCGGACGGCGCCATGTGCGCCCAGGCTGTCACCACCTGGTGCCTGATCGAACAGGGCTCCGGCCGGCCCCGCAGGGTGCCCCCGGACATGGTCGCCCGCTTCCTCTAGCTGCCAGGCCCGGTCCAGGCGACAACCGGGTTCAGCAGGAACAGCGGCGTCCGCGCCGCCACGCCCAGCTCCTCATAGGTGAAGACCAACTCCGCCCGGCCCATGGCGAAGGACCGGCAGGGATCCAGCCGCTTGCGCCCGAAGGCCAGGGTCGTCCCCTCCCCCTTCTTCTCCACGAAGAAGGCGAAGTCCTCCTTCTTCGTACAGCCGTTGGACGAGACCTTGATGGTCAGGGCCTGGCGTCCCGCATCCACGGCATAGAGCGGTTCAAGCTCGCTCAGGTCGGAGCCGGCCGGCGCGATGATGGGCGGTGGAGGCGCCGTGGCGCACCCGGCCAGGAGGCCCAGGCCGGCCAGGATCAGGAGACGTCGGTTCATGGCGCGCAGTGTTCCCGCCTGCGGCAGGTCTGGCAAGCGACGCCGCGCTTGACTCCGCTTTCATATGTAAGTTATTTCTGACATATGAAAGAGACTTCCCAGCCTCCTTCCGGCGATGAGCTGTTGGCGATGTTGGCCGCCCTGGCCAATCCGCATCGGCTGCGGATCATCGCCGCCCTCAACCAGTCAGGCCGCAACTATGTCAGCCAGCTGGCGCGCGAGATCGGCATCAGCCGCCCCCTCCTGCACCTGCACCTGGCCAAGCTGGAAGAGGCCGGCCTGGTCACCAGCCAGCTCGAACTCTCGCCGGACGGCAAGGCTCTGAACTTCTTCGCCGTTTCCGATTTCGCCATCGACCTCACGCCTGGGGCTATCGCGGCCGCCGCCGCCAGTCTCACGTCCAAGCCGGAGTCCTGAGGAACCATGTCCGCCCCCGTCTTCTTCACCACCCTGTCCATGGTCCTGGGAACCGTGCTGATCGTCTTCGGCATGCGCTACCGGGCCAGCATCCTGCGGAGCCAGGCGAGGCGCGCCGAGGCGGAAGCCACCGCCGCCGCCCTGGCCCAGATCCAGACCGACCTCACCGACGCCCGCGACCGCCTGGCCGCCATCGAGAAGATCCTGAAGGACGTGGGCTGACCATGGCCCTCCCCGCCCTGGATCAGGCGCCCCGCGCCTATGCCCGCGCCGCGGGCCTGCTCTACCTCATCGTGATCGTCACCGGGCTGTTCTCCCAGATGTTCGTCCAGGAGGCGCAGATCGCGCCCGGCGACGCCGCACAGACCCTGCGCAACATCGCCGCCCGGTCAGACCTGTGGGCCTTGGGCAGCGCCGCCGCCGTGATCCTGGCGGTGGTCGCGACGCTTCAGCTGTGGATCGAGTACCTGCTGATCCGCCCGGTCAGCCGCCAGGGCGCCCTGCTCTTCCTGCTGATCAACATCGTCTCCATCGCCGTGGAGTCGGTGAGCAAGGTGTTCCTCTATGTGGTGGGGATGGCCGCCGAGGGCCGCGGCCTGATCGGGGGACTGCCACCGGGCGGAGCCGAGACCATCGCCGCCGCCGCACTGGCCGTGCACCACACCGCCTTTCACCTGGCCCTGATCTTCTTCGGTCTGGCCTGCCTGGTCCTGGGACAGCTGATCGTCCGCTCCGGTTTCCTGCCGGGACTGATCGGCCGGATGATGCAACTCGCCGGCGTAGCCTACCTGATCGCCTGCGCGGCAGTGATGTTCTTCCGCCCCCTGGCCGAGGTGATCACGCCTGCGATCCTGATCGTGCCTTTCATCGCCGAAAGCACCCTGTGCCTGTGGCTGCTGATCCGCGGCGTCGACCCCGGCCGCTGGCACGCGCGCCTGGCTGAACAGCGCCGCACATAGCAAAAGGCCCCGGATCTCTCCGGGGCCCCCTGCTCTCCAGAGCGCTTACGCCTACTGCTTGTAGCTGAGGCGGAAGTAGAAATAGCGGCCCGGCGCGTCATAGGCGTTCGGGTCATAGTTGTTCAGGCCGCAGCTGATGCAGCCCGGCGGGTCCTTGTCGAACAGGTTGTTCACCCCCAGCGCGAAGGAGAAGCCCTCCAGATAGTCCGGGGTGTAGCGGAGCTGGGCGTCGAAATAGGTACGCGCCGCCAGCTTGTTGTCCCCGGCGTTCACTTCCTTGACGCTCGACAGGTAGCGGGCGGAAGCCGTCGCGCCCCAGACGCCCTTGTCCCAATCCATCGCCAGGGTGGACTTGGTCTTCGGATAGGCCTGGTCCGGGCTGCCGCGCTCGGTGCCTTGACGCTTGATTTCGGCGAGGCCGGTCGAGGTCGGCACCTTCTCGCTGTACTCGAGCAGGAAGCTGGAGTTCGACCGCACCGCAAAGGTCCCGACCGAGGTCTCCGGCGAACGCCAGTTCAGGTTCAGGTCCACGGCCCGGGTCTTCACGCCGCCGATGTTGATCAGCGGGTTGGAGATGCCGGCGATGGCGCCCGAGGCCGTGCGGGTGATGGTCGCGCACGCCAAGGCGTCACCGGTCTGGGCGCAGCGGTCCAGCAGGGTCTGGCCGTTCTGGGCCTGGATGGCGTTGTCCAGGGTGATGTCGGCGTAGACGATCTCCATGGAAGCGCCGTTGGACCAGCTGGTGTTCTTCAGCGCGCTGGGCTCCCAGACGAAGCCGTAGGTCCAGCTTTCGCTGGTTTCCGGCTGCAGGGCGCGGTTGCCGCTGGTGATCACCGAGACCTGCGGGTTCAGCTGCGAATAGCTGCCCGAGGCCGGCACGCCGCGAGCGATGCAGTTGGCGCGGATGGTGGCCGACTTGGTGGCCAGGCCCGAGCAGGGGTCATTGACCTCCTGGTCGAAGCGCGAGGCCGTCCCGAACAGCTCGCCGATGGTCGGGGCCCGGAAGCCCTCACCCCACGACGCGCGGAACAGGATGTCGCCGGTCGGCCGCCAGGCGAGGCCGGCCTTGTAGGTCGAATCCCGGCCTGAGGTGGAATAGTCGAACCAGCGACCGGCCACCGAGGCGTCCAGGCGATGGAACAGGGGCATGTCGCGCACCAGGGGCACGGAGACTTCGGTGTAGAGCTCGTCGACCTTGATCGAGCCGCGGGCCGGTTGGGCCGGGATGTCCGAGGACAGGCCGGCGGCGACAATGGCGTCGGGCTGGAAGAAGCCCTCGTTCTCGCGATGCTCGTAGCCGGCGGCGACGCCCACCGGACCGGCCGGCAGGTCGAACAGGTCACCGGTGACGTTGACCGTGTAGTCGCGCAGTTCCTGTTCGGAGACGTCCTGCTGGGTGAAGGCGATGTAGCCCAGCATGGCCTGGGTGATCGTGCCTTGGCCGCCGAAGATGTTCAGCGGCACGCAGGAGCCGGTGCACAGGGCGGCCGGGCCGAGAGCCTGCTGAACGCGCTGGGCGTTGACGTTGCCGGTGAAGGTCTGTTCGGCGTGGTTGCGCGACCAGACCGCGTTGGCGTCCCAGAAGAAGGTCTTGCCGGCGACCTCGAACTGGCCGTCCAGGGTGGCGGTCAGGTTGAAGGTGTTGACGTCCTGAGCATAGTGCCGCGGGCCGTTCTCGATCATCCGACGACCGATGAAGGCGTAGGTGCCCGGCTGCAGGGTGAAGCCGAACGGGTTGTAGGGGTTGGTGGCGTCCACCGAGACCTGGTCGAGCAGGTTGCCGTTGCCAGCGTCGGGGCCGACGAACAGCGGCAGCGGCGCGGCCTGGTTGGCCGAGCGGCGGTTCACATAGCTCGCCTTGACCCGCAGCTTCAGGGTGTCGGTGAAGTCATGCGTCACCGAGCCGTAAAGGCTGGTCCGTTCCGACGGGCTGACGATGTAGTTGTAGGGCTGGAAGTTGAAGCGATCGAGGGTCGCGAAGTTCTTGAAGCTGCTGCCCGCGCCCGTCGGGCTGGCGGGGGTGTAGGTCGGCCGGGCGCCGACCGCCAGGGCCTGCTTCAGGGTCAGGTCCAGGTCCTGGTTGGTGTTCGGGTCATGGACGATGAACCGGCCCAGCAGGGTGCCGGAGGAGCAGCCGCCGCCCAGGCACGAGGTCGCGCCGGGGGTCGGGAACTGGGAGATCGAGCGGTCGCCGGACGACACGGCGTCCTGCTTGATGTAGCCGCCGCCGACCACGATGCTGGTCTTGTCCTGGCTGGCGCCCCAGGAGAGGTTCACCTCCTTGGAGAAGCCGTCACCCTCGCCGTACTGGCCGACCTGGGCCGAGGCCTGGAAGCCGTCCTGGCTCTTCTTGGTGATGATGTTGACGACGCCGGCGATGGCGTCGGAGCCGTAGATCGGCGAGGCGCCTTCCTGCAGCACTTCCATCCGGGCGATCGACGCCGACGGGATGGTGTTCAGGTCGACCGAGCCCGGCACGCCCGAGGCCGAGGCCCCCGGCACCCAGCGCAGGCCGTCCACCATGACCAGCACCCGGCGCGAGCCCAGATAGCGCAGGTCGATTTCAGCCGCGCCGGCGCCGACGCCGCCGCCGTCCGGCGGGTTGCCGAAGTTGCCGGAGTTGTTGAACTTCGAGTTCAGGCCGCCGGCCGCAACGGGCAGCCGTTGCAGGATGTCGGCGGTGGAGGAGAGGCCGGTCTTCAGCACCTCGTCCTGGCCGATCTGGATCACGGGCTGGACCTGGTCCAGCGGGCTGGTGCGGATCCGCGAGCCGGTGACCACCACCTCCTCGACCGTGCCGCTCTGGGCGTAGGCCGCGCCCGCCGAGAGCCCAAAGGCCCCCGTTGCGAGCGCCAGCGTCGCCGCGCTCATCATCAAATGTCTCATCGTGCTCCCCAATGCGCAGGGTCTTGTCCCGGCGATTCAGGACGCGTGACCCATTTGTGTCGGGGAGGTAACAGTCGCCGTAACAGGACTGTCAAGCTCGCTCGGCGGTTGATCTCTGCAAGATATTCTCCGCGTTGCAACAAGGACGCGGCTGACCTTGCGGCCGCAAAGCAAAAGGCCCCGGATTTCTCCGGGGCCTTCGCAGTATCGGGACGTCGGGAACGCTTTAGGAGGCGTAGAATTCGACGACCAGGTTCGGTTCCATCTTCACCGGATACGGCACTTCGGCCAGTTCCGGGGCGCGGATGAACTTGGCGGTCATCGCCTTGGCGTCGACCTCAACGTAGTCCGGCCAGTCGCGCTCGGACGACTGCAGGGCTTCCAGCACCAGGGCCATGTTCTTGGAGCGCTCACGCACCGAGACCACGTCGCCAACCTTCACGCGGTAGGAGGCGATGTTGACGCGCTTGCCGTTCACCAGCACGTGGCCGTGGTTGACGAACTGACGGGCGGCGAAGACGGTCGGCACGAACTTGGCGCGGTAGACGACCGCGTCGAGACGGGCTTCCAGCAGGCCGACCAGGTTCTCGGCCGTGTTGCCCTTGCGGCGCGCGGCTTCGGTGTAGGTGCGGCTGAACTGCTTTTCGGTCAGGTTGCCGTAGTAGCCCTTCAGCTTCTGCTTGGCGCGCAGCTGCAGGCCGAAGTCGGAGACCTTGGACTTGCGGCGCTGGCCATGCTGGCCGGGGCCGTAGGCGCGCTGGTTGATCGGGGACTTCGGGCGACCCCAGATGTTTTCGCCCATACGGCGGTCGATTTTGTACTTCGCCGAGTGACGCTTCGACATGAGAACTCTCTTCTATTCGACGTGGGCCGGCGCCTCCGATAGTGGGGGCGCGATCTCAACGGCGGCGACACATCATCCCGTCATAGGTTCGCGGCCGCCCGATGGTCCGGCGGCGCGAAGGGGCGGTGTATGGCGTCCCACCCCGCCCCTGTCAACGAAATCCCTGCAGGATCCGAGTCCTAGACCTTCTGAACCGCCGGCATGCGGAAGCGGCCGTCCAGGAACTCCTGGCGGGGCAGGTAGGCGCGCAGGGTCATGGCGAAGGGCCCCTTGGCGGGCGCCGGCAGCCAGTTGGCGGCGCGCTCGCCGCCCGGGTCGCTGCGGCCGATCCAGACGTCCAGAGAGCCGTCGGCGTTGCGCTTCAGGCCGGGCGTCCGGTCGCCGATGGCGTATCGGTTGATCGGGTTCTCGGTCAGGAAGAACTGCCCGTCCGCGGTGGCCTCGTACATGGTCAGCGACCAGAAGCCGTCCAGCGGCAGCTTGGCCGGAACCGCCAGGTGATAGAGCCCGTCGCCGGAGAAGACCGCCCCGTCGTCGCCCTGGGCGCGCAGGTACATGGCCTCGGTCACCGGCAGGGCGGCGAGGCCGGCCAGGGCCACCAGCGCCCGGAAGCCGTAGTCCTGGCCATAGTCACCGAGGTTCGAGCGCGGATAGCTCCAGCCCTGGGTGAAGACCATGCGCTTGGTGAAGCCGATCAGACCCATGGAGGCCTGGGCGACGCCGGCCTGGATCTGGGCGATGGCGGCGGCGTCGAACCGCTTGGGATCGAAGGCGCCCTTGGGATCGAGGCCCAGGGCTGCGGTTTTGCGGAACAGGGCCAGGTCCTCGGCCTGGGGCGGATCCGAGACCAGAAGCTCGGCGACGCTGGAGAAATAGGCGTCCCAGGGGGACTGACGGCTGGCGTAAGCGCCGGGCATGACGCCCTTGGGCCCCTTGAGCTTCAGCCCGTCCTGGACGGCGTGAGCCGCCGGCAGGTCCGCCTCGCCGTCCACCAGGGTGCGGACCAGCATCCAGGCATGCGGCGTCTCGACCCGCACCACATCGGCGCCCGACCCGGACTGGCCCGGCCCCACCAGGGTGAAGGTCCCGCCCTGGCCGCCAAGGGTCCGCGTGCCCAGGACCGCGTTGTTGTTGGTGTACATGTCCATCACCGCCACCGAGATATAACGGTCGCCGGTCGGCGGGATGGTCAGGGTCACCGGACCCTTGGTCAGGTCGAGCCAGGCGCTGGAATAGAGGGTGTCGTTGTTGGGCGTGGTGATCCAGCGGTTGGCCGGGACCACCAGCTTGCGCGAGTGCCCGAAGCTGTTCAGCCCCGCCTTCTGGGCGTCGACGCCGGTGGCGGTCAGCATGCGCTGGCGCGCCTGGACCATCTCGATCAGCGGCAGGGCGTAGATCCAGGCCTCGCGGGCCGCAGCCGTCAGGTCGCCCTCGGCGGCGAAGGCGCGGGCCGCCGGCGTCGCGGCGATGGCGGCCAGCACGGCCATGAGTTCGCGTCGGTTCATGGTCCCCTCCCCAGGGGCTTGAGACTTCAGGCTTCAGGCTTCAGTGATCGGCGGCAGACGGTAGGCGCCGTCCAGCAGTTCGGGCTTGGGCAGATAGGCCCGCATGAACAGGGCGAAGGGCCCAGCCGGCGCCGGCAGCCAGTTCGCGCGGCGCTCTTCGCCCGGATCGGCGTGACCGATCCAGATGTCCAGTGAGCCGTCAGGATTGTGTTGCAGCCCTTCGGTCCGGTCGCCGATGGCGAAGCGGTTCAGCTGGTTCTCGGTGAAGAAGTACTGCCCGTCATCGGTCGCCTCGTAGAGGCTGAGCGACCAGAAGGAGTTGACCGGCAGCATTCGGTCAGCCGGGAAGCGCAGGCGCCAGGCGCGGTTCCCGTCCAGCAGCGCGCGAGGCAAATGGCCCTGCGCGCGCATGTAGAGCGCCTCCACCGGCGGCAAGGCCGCAAGACCCGAAAGGGCGACAGAGGCGCGCAGGGCGTAGTCTTGGCCGAAGTCTCCCAGTCGCGCCGAAGGATAGGACCAGCCGTCGATGAACTGGTCGCCGCCCAGGCCGCTGCGCCGGGAGGTCTTGCGCCCCTCGGCCAGACCGGCCTCGATGGCCTCGGCCTGTTCGGCGGTGAAGCGGGCGGGGTTGAAGGCGTCCAGGCCCAGAGGCGCCATCCTGGCCAGGATAGCCCGGTCGCTGACCTGCGGTGGGTTCAACTTCATCAGCCGGGCCGCGGTCTCGAAGTATTCCGGCCAGGGCGCGCCGCGATGGGCGAAGGGGCCGGGGAAGTCAACGGCCGGCCCCTGCATGGACAGGCCGTGCTGCACCGCCTTGGCCGCGTCCACGTCATGCGGGCCGTCCACCAGGATGCGGGCCAGGGCCCAGACGTGATCCGTGGGCGAACGGACGACATTAGGACCATCGGCGGCGTCGCGCGGGCCGACCAGGGTGAAGGTCCCGCCGTCCGGTCCGGTGGTCCGGGTCCCCAGGATGGCGAAGTTGTTGGTGTAGGCGTCCATCAGGGCCAGGGAGAAATAGCGGTCGCCCGTGGCCGGCAGGTTGATGGTCACCGGACCGGCGCTCAGGTCCACCTGGGCCGTAGAATAGAAGGTGTCGTTGTTGGGCGTGGTCACCGCGCGGGCCTTGTGGTCGGCCAGCCGTCGCATGTGGCCGAAGACGTTCATCGGCGAACCCGCCGCTTGCCCCCTCGCCCGGGTGGTGGCGATCTCCACCAGCGGCAGGGTGAAGACGTAGGCCTCGCACGCTGCAAGGCGCAGGTCGTCCAGGGTCGTCCCGGCCATGTCTACCTCCCGATCTTTTGGCGCCTAGCATGTCGCCTTTTCGGGGGCGGCGCGCAAGGCCCTACCGATCGGTAGGCTTGTCCGCCTTGGCCTTGGCCAGCTTCTCCAGGACCCGCCCGCGCCCGCGCGACAGGGCGGTGACCACGCCGCGGAAGGTGCGCACCTCCTGGTCGCTCATCCTGGCCCGGCCCAGGGCCGAGCGCAGGTTCTGGACCATGGACGGCTTTTTCTCCGGCGGATGGAAGAAACCCGCCGTCTCCAGTTCGCGCTCGAAGTGCTCATAGAGGCCCAGCATCGCCGCGCCGTCGGCGGGCGGCGGGGCGTCGCGGAAGATGGCCGGCGCGCCGGTCTCCATGGTCATGCGCCACTCGTAGGCCAGGATGATCACCGCCTGGGCCAGGTTCAGCGACCGGAACCGCGGGTCGATGGGCAGGGTGACCACCGCCTGGCTGAGCGCGATATCGGCGGTCTCCAGGCCGGCGCGTTCCCCGCCGAACAAGAGGCCGGCGCGGCGGCCCGACTGGACCTCGGACAGCATGGCGGACATGGCGACCCGCGGGGTCAGGACCGGGAGCTGCAGCTCCCGCGGCCGGGCCGTGGTCGCATAGACCAGGTGCAGGTCGGCGACGGCGGCCTCGACGCTGTCATAGCCCCGCGCCGCGTTCAGCGGCCATTCGGCGCCCGAGGCCGAGGCCCAGGCCCGCTCCTGCGGCCAGCCGTCACGCGGATTGACCAGGCGCAGGTCAGAGAGGCCGAAATTGGCCATGGCGCGCGCCACGGCCCCGATGTTCTCGGCCATCTGGGGCTTGTCGAGGATGACGCAGGGGGCAAGGATTTCCATGGCCCGGTTTGAAGCCTCAGGCCGGCAGGAAGGCAAGGGCGATGCACGATCCAGGGCGCCGCGCGATGATACATCACACCCCTGACTGTCGCCTTTGCATTGCCGCGCAAGGATTGACACCGGTTTCCAGAAACACGCCCGGTTATCGCTACGTTACATCGAGGGCCTTTGCGCGGCGGGCCGAAGCCTAATATACGGCCTTCAACCCTTACCCTTTTCGCCGGAGCGCCTGCCCCCTCATGGCCAAGATTAAAGTCGCCAACCCTGTCGTGGACATCGACGGGGACGAGATGACCCGCATCATCTGGAAGTGGATCAAGGACAAGCTGATCTTCCCCTATCTCGATATCGACATCGACTATTACGACCTAGGGATCGAGCACCGCGACGCCACCGACGACAAGGTGACCGTCGACAGCGCCATGGCCATCAAGAAGTACGGCGTCGGCATCAAGTGCGCGACCATCACGCCGGACGAGGCCCGGGTCGAGGAATTCGGCCTGAAGAAGATGTGGAAGTCGCCGAACGGCACCATCCGCAACATCCTGGGCGGCGTCGTGTTCCGTGAACCGATCATCTGCAAGAACGTGCCGCGCCTGATCCCCGGCTGGACCCAGCCGATCATCATCGGCCGTCACGCCTTCGGCGACCAATACCGCGCCACCGACTTCCGCGTGCCCGGCAAGGGCAAGCTGACCATGACGTGGGAAGGCGAGAACGGCGAGACCATCGAGCACGAGGTGGTCGACTTCCCGGGCGCTGGCGTCACCATGGGCATGTACAACCTGGACGACTCGATCCGCGAGTTCGCCCATGCCTCGCTGGCCTACGGCCTGAACCGCAAATACCCGGTCTATCTCTCGACCAAGAACACCATCCTCAAGGCCTATGACGGCCGCTTCAAGGACATCTTCGCCGAGGTGTTCGAGGCTGAATACGCCGAGAAGTACAAGGAAGCGGGCCTGGTCTACGAGCACCGCCTGATCGACGACATGGTCGCCTCGGCCTTGAAGTGGTCCGGCGCCTTCATCTGGGCCTGCAAGAACTACGACGGCGACGTCCAGTCCGACCAGGT
>CAZXVO010000106.1:0-13822 GCA_964643835.1 uncultured Phenylobacterium sp.
CAAGACGCTGGCGGCCGCGCCGGACGGCAAGCACCACATCTAAACCGTCTGGGGCGGCGGCTACGTGCTGCGCGACCCGTCCGAGAACGTCATCGCCGCCTAAGGCGGACGACGCCTCCTTACGGAAAGCCTCTACAGACGCCCGCCGGTCCTCCGGCGGGCGTTTCTGCGTTTGGCCCCGGCGCCGCTCCCTTCGTCACCCCAAGACTTGTTCTTGGGGTCCCTAGTTCCGTTGCCTCGGAGATGAGGAAGCGGTCTGGGCGTCGCCGTGCGCCGTTACCAACTCAAAGCCAGCCGATAGAGGGACCCCAAGAACAAGTCTTGGGGTGACGCATGCGGGGCGTTGGTAGCGGTGGCCCCCGCCCCCCGATCCCGCTAACCTCCCTCCAGGGGACGGGAACGTAAGGGGCTTTAAGATGCGCAAGGACCTTGGGCTGATCCTGGCGGTCCTCGCGGGGCTGGTTCTGGCGTTCTGGAGCGAGCAGCCGCCGCGACCGCTGGCGGCCGACGCCCCACCCGCCGCCTTCTCCGCCGGCCGGGCCATGACCGACGTCACCCGGATGGCGGCACGTCCGCACCCCACCGGCTCGCCCGCCAATGCGGCGGTGCGCGACTATCTGGTGGGGCGGATGACCGCCCTGGGCCTCAGCCCCCAGATCCAGTCCGCCGTCGGGGTGCGCCGCGTCGACCGCTATCGGGGGCCGGAGACCTTTGTGCTGGGCGGTCAGGTCCAGAACATCGTCGGCGTCCTGCCCGGACGCGACCGCGCCGCCCCGGCCCTGGCCATCATGGCCCACTATGACAGCGTCCCCGGCTCGCCCGGCGCGGCGGACGACGCCGCCGGCGTCGCCTCAGCCCTGGAGATCGTGCGGCTGCTGAAGCTGCAGGGGACCCCGGCGCGGGACGTGTTCGTGCTGATCACCGACGGCGAGGAGGGCGGCCTGCTCGGCGCCCAGGCCTTCTTTGACCAGCATCCCCTGGCCAAGCGGATCGGCTACCTGCTGAACATGGAGACGCGCGGCGGTGGCGGCCGGGTCCAGATGTTCCAGACCGCCGCCAACAACGGCCAGGACGTCGACCTGCTGGCCAGGGGCGCGAGCCACCCGCTGGCCAGCTCCCTGACCGTCTTCATCTACAAGAAGATGCCCAACGACACCGACTTCACCGTGTCGGACAAGGCCGGCGTTCCCGGCCTGAACTACGCCTTCATCGGCCGGCAGTTCGACTATCACTCGCCGACCTCGACCCCGGCCAATCTCAGCCAGGGCGCCTTGCAGCACATGGGCGAGGAGGTGCTGGGCGTCGCGCGCCTGGCCGCCTTCGACGCCAACCTGCCCGGCCGCGGCCCGGACAAGACCTATTCGAACATCGGCCCCTGGCTGGTCGCCTATCCGCCCGCGGTGGGCTGGGTTCTGCTGGCCGCGGCCGCCGGCCTGCTGGGCTGGGCCATCACCCGCGCCCGCAAGGCCGTGACCTTCGTGCTGATGGACGTGGCCCAGGGCCTGGGGGCCGGGCTCTACCTGATCGCCGCCTCGGTCACCTTCCTGCGCTTGGCCCGGCGGGCCACCGGCGCGGGCTTCGGCTTTGTCGAGCAGCGCCACCTGCTGGCCCAGGCGGTCCGCTGGGAAGTGGCTCTGGCCCTCGTCGCCTTCGGGGTCTTGACCTACGCCGCCGCCAGCCTGGGCCGAGGCCGGGGCCGGTTCGCCGCCGCGGGCCTGGCCTTTGTCGCGGGCCTGGCCTGTTCAGCCTTCGGGGGCTGGGACTTGATCGGCCTGGGGGCGGGCGTCGCCGCCGCCATCGTCGCCCTGCTGTCCTTCGCCCGCCCGGCCGGCGTGCCCGGCGCCTGGACCGGCGGCTTGGCGCTCGCCCTGCTGACCGCCGTCGGGATGCAGGTCGCAGCCCCGACCACCGCCTTCCTGTTCGCCTGGCCGATCCTGCTGGCTTCAGCCCTCGCCGCGGCCACCGGCCTCGGCGCCGGCAAGAGCCCCTGGCGCCTCCCGATCCTGGTGGTCGGCGGCGCGCTCGGCCTGGCGTGGATCCTGCCCTATGGCCACGCGCTCTATCTGGGCCTGGACCTGCCCGAACTGCTGACCCTGGCCATCTGGCTGAGCGCCCTGGTGCTCTGGCCGCTGATCCAGTCCGAGGGCGACAGCCCGCGCCCGCGCGCCCTGGGCATCGGCCTCTTGGCGGCCGGCTTCATCGCCGTGGCCATTGTCCGCTTCGCCCCGGTCTGGAGCGAGCGTCATCCCCAAACTGCCATAGTCCACCTCGTCATCGACCACGACGCGGGCAAGGCCTGGCGGGTCTCGACCACGCCCAAGCTCGATCCCTGGAGCGCCCAGGTCCTGGGGCCGGGCCAGCCCGCCCTGCGGGACTTCGCCCCCCTGACCCGCAAGCCCGCCTGGGCGACGCCCGCCCCGATGATCGATGTGTCGGCGCCGGCGATCAGTCGCACCGCCGGTCCGGACGGCCGCCAGGGCCTGAGCCTGCAGGGCCCGGGCGCCCGCGTCGCCTTCATCCGCCTGCGCGCCAATGCGCCCCTGTCCGACGTGCGTCTGGCCGGCCGGCCCGTGGCTATCCTCGACCAGCCCGGACGCTGGACGGTGATCCGCTGGGTGGGCGCCGATCAGGTGACGCTCGACTGGACGACGAAGAGCCCGCACGGAACCCTGGAGATCCAGACCGGCTGGCTGACCGACGGCTGGCCGGCCGGCGCGGCGCCCCTGCCCCCGCGCCCGAAGACCATCGCGCCCTTTGACCTGTCGGACAGCCGGGTCGATCTGGCCAGCACGCGGTTGGAGTGGTGAGCCGAGCCGGCTAGAACAGGCCCATGAGCGACATCGTCATCTATCACAATCCCAAGTGCGGGACCTCGCGCAACACCCTGGCCCTGCTGCAGGACAAGGGGCTTGAGCCCCAGGTGGTCGAGTACCTGAAGACCGGCTGGACCAAGGCCCAGCTCCAGGCCCTGACGACGAAGATGGGGGTCGGCGCCCACGCCATCCTGCGCACCATGGGCACCGAGGCCGAGGCGCTCGGCCTGACCAAGCCGGACACGCCGGACGAGGCGCTGTTCGAGGCCATGGTCAAGGACCCGATCCTGGTCAACCGGCCCATCGTCGATACGCCCAAGGGCGCGGCCCTGTGCCGTCCCATGGAGCGGGTGCTCGACCTGATCTAGATGGGGCGCCACAATGGCGCGCGTCCGGCGTGAAGCGCCTCGCCCCAGAGGGGCAAGCCCGTGACATCGCCGCAGAGAAGCGTCACTATTACTAAGGATTAACCATCCTCGGTAAGATTCGTCCGGCCTGGATGTTGCTGGACTCCAAAGAGTTGAGCCAGTTTGACCCTCAATACGGTTAAGCTGGTTCGGGGGCATCGTTAGTACGGGGGCACGATGCAAGAGTTCGATCCGCGACGTCCGACCCTTCGCCTGGCGCCCCGGCTGCTGATGGGCGTCATCGGCTTCTCGGCCCTGGCGCTGGGCTGGCGCCTGACCGCCGCCGAGGCCACCGCGCCGATCCCCGCCCCGCTCGACCCCGCCGCCATCGCCGCCCTGCAGCACGCCGCCTTCACCCAGGCCGAGGCCCAGCCCGGTTTCGCGCGCCCGGAAAGCGTGCCGGTGAAGATCCTGCCCGGCGAGACCTTCGAGGCCGCGGTCAAGCGCGCCGGCGTGGCCCCCGAAGAGGCCCGCCAGGTGGTGCAGATCCTGGCCGAGACCATGGACATCGTGCACATCAAGGCCGGCATGGCCTTTGACGCGGCCATCGCCCATCCCCGCGGCCAGCGCGGTCCGGCTCGACTGATCGGCCTGTCCCTGCGCACCGGCCCGGCCACCGCCGTCACCGTCTCACGCACCTTCGACGGCGCCCTGCGCCTGCGCGAGATGGAGGAGAAGATCCGCGAGGAAGAGACCGTCGCCCAGGGCGAGATCTCCGGCTCCCTCTATGAAAGCGCCACGGCGCTGGGCGCGACCTCGGCCATCACCTCGCAGATGGTCAAGCTGTTCGCCCACAAGATCGACTTCGATCGCGACATCAAGCCGGGCGACAAGTTCGAACTGGTCTTCAACCGCCAGATCACCGAGAGCGGCCGCACCGTCGAGGCCAGCGACCTGCAGTACGCCCAGATCAAGGGCATCCGCTTCTATCGCTTCGCCCACGACGGCGACATCCAGTACTTCGACGAATCCGGCAAGAACATCAAAGGCTTCCTGCTGCGCACCCCGGTGGACGGCGCGCGCATGACCTCCAGCTTCGGCATGCGCCGCCACCCAATCCTGGGCTACAACCGCATGCACCAGGGCATCGATTTCGGCGCCGGCAGCGGCACCCCGATCCTGGCCGCCGGCGACGGCGTGGTGGTCGAGGCCCGCCGCTGGGGCGGCTATGGCAACTGGCTGCGCATCCGCCACAACGACGGCTGGGAGACCGGCTACGCCCACCTGTCCCGCTACGCCAAGGGGCTGAAGCCCGGCATGCGGGTGCGCCAGGGCCAGCTGGTGGCCTATGTGGGCTCCACCGGCGCCTCTACCGGCCCCCACCTGCACTATGAGACCTGGTTCCGGGGCGCCCGGGTCAATCCGGTCAGCGCCAAGGTGCCGCAAGGCACCGTGCTGGCGGGCCGTGAGCTGGCGGCCTTCAAGGCCGAGAAGGCCCGCATCGACCGGCTCTTGCAGGAGCAGGAACAGGCCGCCCAGGACCGCGTCGCCCCCGAAGCCGCGCCAAAGCGCCTGGCGGTGGCCAACACGGACCCCGTGCAAACCGCCGGCCTGCGTCGCTAAAAGCGCGTCACGCCGCTTTTCCGCCGTGAGCGCCGGGTCTAAACCCCCGCATGAACCAACCGACCAGGATCGCGGTCATGTCCCCGGCCGCAGAGCCTCGAAAGATACGCCCCAGATACGCCGCCAAGCGCGAGGCGATCATGGAGGCCGCCACCCAGGTCTTCTGTGACCAGGGCTTCAGCGGCTTCACCCTGGCGGCGGTGGCCAAGCGGATGGACCTGCATCCGGTCAGCCTGACCTACTACTTCAAGCGCAAGGAAGACCTGGCCGGCGCCGTGCTGCACGCCGCCCTGGCCCGTCATGCGGCCATGGTCGACGCCGCCGAGCGAGAAGCCACGCCCCGGGCCCGCCTGCGCGCCCTGATCCGCGCCTATGTCGAGGTCCGCCGCCGCGTCGCCCTGGGCGAGGAAGGCCCGTTGGCCCCGTTCAGCGAGGTGCGACTGGTAGGCGCCGAGGGGCTGATGGAGGCCTTCTCCGATCTCTACATTCGGCTGGGCCGCCTGACCCGCAGCGACGACGCGCCCTGGATGACGCCGGCCCGGCGTCACGCCCTGGCCCGGCTGCTGGTGGATCACCTGGGCTGGACCGACGCCTGGCTGGGCGCCTATGCGCCGGAGGACTACGCTCGGGTGGGCGAGCGCCTGGCCGACATCCTGATTGACGGGATGGCGCCGGACGGCGCGGCCCCGCCCGAACTGCCCCTGCCGGTCCTGAGCGGGTGCGAGGCGCAGAACGACGAGGTGACCCGTGAGAGCTTCCTCACCGCCGCCACCTCCCTGATCAACCGCGAAGGCTATCGCGGCGCCTCGGTGGAGAAGATTTCCGCCGAGCTGAAGGTGACCAAGGGCTCCTTCTACCACCACAACACCGACAAGGATGAGCTGGCGGTCGCCTGTTTCGAGCGCAGCATTGAGCTGATGGGCGAGGCGCGCCGCCTGGCCCTGGCGAACGGGCGCAATGGCTGGGAGCGGCTGTGGCTGTGGACGGCGTCCCTGTCGCAGCTGCAGGCCTCGGCGCCCGATGGCCGGCTGTTGCGCCACTACACGATGGCCGCGGTCCCGCCAGACATCCGCACCGGTGTCGCCCGTCGGTTCAACACCACGGCCATGAGCCTGTCGGGCCTGATTTCCGACGGCATAGCCGATGGCAGCCTGCGCGCGGTCGACCCGCTGCTCGCGGGCCAGCTGGTGCTGGTGACCTTCAACTCGGCCCGCCCCGCGGCGGAGGGCGATCTGCTGCAGGACTATGTCCGCCCGGCCCTCACCGGCTGGCTTCGGCCCTGAACAGCCAAACGCCAAATACAAGAAGGGGCGGTCCTTTCGAACCGCCCCCTCAATAACGCTTCCAGCGCCGGCGCCTGCTCCGATCACGAAGCCGCGCTAGCCTCCCCCCTAGAAGCGCTTGTCCCCTCGGCGCTCCCGGGTTTCCCCGGCGCGCCGCTCGCGCCCACCTAGTCGCGCCGTCTTGTTGCGTCGCAGACCTTAACTTGAGACTGTTTTCGCGCCTCACGCGCCTTCCGCGCAAGGGGCCACCTCCCCAAAACCTACGTTATTCCAGGGCGCCCGCTCAAAAGCCCATCAGGTGTTGTAACGCGGCAACCTGTTACCTCCCGGCCCTGAACAAAAAAACCCCTCCGCCAGGGAGGGGCTTTTCGGTCGTCCGGAGCCGGACGAAGGGGATCAGAAGACGATGACAGAACGGGCCAGGCCGCCCTTCTTCATGTCCGCGAAGCCTTCATTGACCTGGTCCAGGCGGATGCGCTGGGAGATCAGTTCGTCCAACTTCAGCTTGCCGGACATGTAGAAGTCCACCAAGCGCGGCATGTCGACCGGGAAGCGGTTGGAGCCCATCATCGAGCCCTGGATGCGCTTCTCGCTCAGGAAGGCGGCGCCCATCAGGCTGATCTTCTGACCGACCGGGATCATGCCGATGATGTTGGCGGTGCCGCCACGGCGCAGCATGTTGAAGGCCGCTTCCGCCGTCTGGGTGAGGCCGATGGCCTCGAAGGCGTGCTGCACGCCGCCCTTGGTCATCTCCATGACTTCCTTGACCGCGTCGGTCTGGGAGGCGTCGATGAAGTCGGTGGCGCCGAACTCACGGGCCAGGTTGCCCTTGGAGGCCACGGTGTCGATGGCGATGATCCGGCCGGCGCCGGCGATGGCCGCGCCGTTGACCGCCGCCAGGCCCACGCCGCCCAGGCCGATCACGGCCACGGTGTCGCCAGGACGCACCGACGAAGTGTGGATGGCCGCGCCTACGCCGGTCATCACCGAGCAGCCGATCAGGGCGGCGCGGTCCAGCGGCATGTCCTTGCGGATCGCGACGCAGGCGTGCTCGTGCACCAGCATCTGCTCGGCGAAGGACGACAGGTTCAGATATTGCGGCAGGGCCGCGCCGTTCAGGGACAGGCGGGGCTCGTCGCTGGCGTCACGCTTGGTGTCCGGCGAGACGCAGAGGCTCAGGTGGCCGGTCAGGCAGTGCTCGCAGTGGCCGCAATAGGCGCTGAGGCAGGTGATGACGTGGTCGCCCGGCTTCACCGTGCGGACTTCCGAGCCCACGGCTTCCACGACGCCGGCGCTCTCATGGCCCAGGACGGCCGGGAGCTGGGTCGGATAGGAGCCTTCGATGAAGTGAAGGTCGGAGTGGCAGAGACCGGCGGCGACGGTGCGGATCAGCACCTCGTGCGGGCCGGGCTTGTTGATCTGGACGTCTTCGATCTGAAGCGGCTTGCCCACTTCGCGCAGCACTGCGGCCTTCATTTTCGCGATCTCCCCGAACGGCGCCCTGAGGTGGGCGGATTATCGAAGCCTGGGTACGGAGAACTGCCGACCGCGGCGTCGTTGGGGAAACCTTATCGCCGTTCAGCCATCCCGCGCCAAGGGAAATTCACGCGAGTTCGGCAGTCGTCGAAGCCGCCTGGGTTGGCCGCGCCCAGGGCCATTGCACCGTCGGAAGCTGAGGCCAGACGAAGCGGAACCTGGGCCGCGGCAGACAGCCCTCCAGCGCCGCCAGCAGCACATCCACCGGCCCGTCATTGAGGAAGTGGTCGGCGCCTGGCACCCGCTCGAAGCGGATCGGCCGGCGGCTGCGGGTCTCGGCCACCAGGGCCTCTGCGATCTCAATGGGGGCGAAGTCGTCGCGGTCGCCATGGACCACGTGTACGGGCACGCGCAGGCGGGTGAGCGCGGCGCGCACCCCGTCCAGCTGGGGCTTCTGGTTGCTCACCTCCAGCACCGCATGGCGCAGGTCGCGGGGGATCAGCTTCAGTAGCCGCGAGCCGGTCTTCAGCAGGAAGTCGGCGGTCGGCCCGGAATGGCCGAAATAGCCGGACAGCAGCACCAGGCCCGCCAGCTTGCTGGGCTTGGCCCCCGCCGCCATCAGGACGGAGATGGCCGCGCCATAGGACTGGCCGACCAGCAGCACCTTCTGCCCGGGCTTGGCCTCCAAGAGGGGCGACAGGGCCTGGGCCTGCAGGCGGATGTCGCCGACATATTCGATGGGCTCCGAGCCCGCGTAGCCCGGCCGGTCGACGACGATCATCTCGCGGTCCTGCGGCAGGGCGGCCAGGGCCGGGGCCCAGTATTCCGCCCAGGACGGCGCGCCGGTCACCACCACGATCTTCCAGGGCGCGACCCGATCACGCGGGGTGGCCAGGGCCGAGATGCGCCAGCCCAGGCCGCCGCCGGCCTTGAACGAGATCCTGCGCACGATGTGGTCGGGATAGTCGTCGGCCGTCGCCACGTGCTCGGTCCGACCCGTGGCCGCGGCGACCGCCGCCGCCAGCCCGATTTCCAGAACGCCCTTAGGCCGCCTGCGCGCCACGACGCCCTCCTCCACGCTTACCAGCCGTCTAGCTGGGGCTCACAACGCGGCGAGACAAGGGCGGTTCATGCTGCAGTGCAAAATATGCGGCGCTGTGGTCAGGCCGCGCTCATCCCGTCAGCGTGCTGGGCGCCCCCACGGCCGTCTTCGACCACGAAGGGCACAAAGGGCACAAAGGCGCGCTTCGCGCTCAATCCAAATCCTAACGCTGAACACCAGGACCAGGCGCCCTTTGCGCCCTTTGTGCCCTTCGTGGTGAAAGGGGACTTCTCCGCTACGCGGCGGTAGCAGGTCAGACAGGCGTCCCGATCAACTGATCCCGCAGCTCGCGCTTCAGCACCTTGCCGGTCGGGCCGATAGGCAGCGACTCCACGATCCGCACCTCGTCCGGCGTCCACCACTTGGCGACCCGCTCGGAGACGTGGGCCTTCAGCACCTCCGGATCGGCGCTCTGGCCGGGGCGCAGGACCACCAAGAGCAGGGGCCGCTCGTCCCACTTGGGGTGCGGCATGCCCACGGCGGCGGCCATGGCCACGGCCGGGTGCGAGCAGACCGCATCCTCCAGGTCGAGGGTCGAGATCCACTCCCCGCCCGACTTGATCACGTCCTTGGCCCGGTCGGTCAGGCGCAGATAGCCCTCCGGGTCGATCGTCGCGATGTCGCCGGTGTCGAACCAGCCGTCCTCGGTGAAGGCGCTCGCCCCCTCGTTCTTGAAATAGGCCGAGGCCACCCAGGGCCCGCGAACCTGCAGCTTGCCCGGGCTCTTGCCATCCCGGGGCAGCAGCGCCCCGTCCTCGCCCACGATCCGCATGTCGACGCCCCACAGGCCCCGGCCCTGCTTCAGCTTGCGGGCCACGACCTGGTCGGCGCCCTCCTCGGCGTGGCCGGGCAGGCCGGTGTTGATCACCCCCATGGGGCTGGTCTCGGTCATGCCCCAGATCTGGCGCACCGTCGCGCCCATCTGGGCCTCGACCCGCGTGATCAGCGAGGCGGTGGGGGCCGAGCCGCCGATGCAGACGGTGTTGACGGTGGTCAGGGTCTGGCCGGTCTGGTCCAGGTGATCCAGCACCCCGATCCAGATGGTCGGCACGCCCAGCAGGAAGGTCGCCTTCTCCGCCACCGCCAGCTCGCAGATCGAGGGACCGTCGAGATAGCGACCGGGCAGGATCATCTTGGCCCCCACCATCGGCGCGCCATAGGGCGTGCACCAGGCGTTGGCGTGGTACATCTGGGCGCAGGGCAGGACCGCGTCGGCGGCGCCCAGGTTGAAGCAGTCGGGCTGCACCATGGCCATGGCGTGCAGCACGGTCGCCCGGTGCGAATAGAGCACGCCCTTGGGATTGCCCGTGGTGCCCGAGGTGTAGCAGAGGCCCGAGGCCGCCCGCTCGTCGATCTCCGGCCAGTCGAACTCCGGCGTCTGGGCCGCGACCAGCTCCTCATAGACCAGAGTACCGGCGGGCGCCGCGGCCGGCAGGTGCGCCCGGTCGGTCATGGCGACAAAGGTCTTCACGGTGTCGAGCTTGCCCGCGATCTCGCCCACCAGGTCGCCGAAGCTGATGTCGAACATCAGCACGCTGTCCTCGGCGTGGTTGGCCACCCAGGCCACCTGATCGGGATGCAGGCGCGGATTGATGGTATGCAGCACGGCGCCGATGCCGCTCACCGCATAATAGAGCTCAAAGTGCCGGTGCGTGCTCCAGGCGAGCGTCGCGACCCGGTCGCCGGGCTTCACGCCCAAGTCCAGCAGCGCCTTGGCCATCTGCTTCGAGCGCTTCAGGGCGTCAGCATAGGTGTAGCGGAAGATCGGTCCCTCCACCGACCGGCTCACCACCTCCCGGTCCCCGTGATAGGCCGCGGCGTACTCCAGGATCGACGACAGGTTCAGCGCCCGATCCATCATCAAAGCCAGCATGCCGTCCCCTCCCGTTGTTATGCGGCAAGGTTTAGGGCGGGGGTGGTCGGATGGGAAGGTGGGGGGATCAGAACGACCGGAACTCGGCCAGAAGGAGGCCGTGCCGGTCGACGAAGGCGTTGTAGGCGTCCGCGAATGTGACGCGATCAACCGATGGCTCCGGCGCCCTATGAGCGGAGCGCCTCATGTCGCGGTTCTGTACTCGGCGGGCCGGCGCCGGATCGCGACCATCGACGGGGACATCCTTCATATGCAACGGATACAGGCATATCCTGGAAGTTGTCACCGTACTCCCTGCATGCGCCGCGATCTGTACGAACTCTTGAGCCGCAACCCTATCGTTCATCCCACCCGGATCGAGCAGGCGATTTTGCGCGGACGCACACTCACCCTCAACGTCAGCGGCTATCGCTGGTGGGCGAGCGCCTACGAGGACCGCAGCGAAGGCGGCACGATAAACCTCGTCTTCGACCGGCTCGAACGCGGGGCGATCCAAACCGACGAGCTTGATCTGGAGGACGACGAGGCTCTTGAAGACTTCGAAATCCTGAAGGTCGAGGATACGCCCTGGGCCCAGGCTTGCGACTGGTCGATCTACTGCTCCGGCCCGATCGACGATCCCGCGGCGGTGTTCAGCGTGGCGCAGAGTTATCATGCGCAACACGAGGCGTTCCTGCCGCTGGGCCACTTCCTGAACCACGGGGAGACGCTGGCCCGGTTCGTCGGATTGGCGCGATCAACGAGCTTCCTGCTGGGCCGCCTACCAGCCGAGTTCCGCGATCTGCTCTGCGCGGAACTGGACCGCCAGGGCGTTCCGCACAATGTTCTGAGGACACCGACCGACACCGAACCCAATCTGATCGTTCGCCTTGGCGCGTCGGCGTTCTTCTGCGGTGAAGCCTGGGCGAAACCTTTGGAATAGCGCCAATGGCCCGAACCGTTGAAGGGGCTCTAGCCGCACTGCCATCAGCGCGCCCCGCTCTCATCCTCGACATCGGCGGCGTCCTGATCGAACGCCCCGCCCGCGCAGCCCGCAGCGCCTGGGAGCGACAGCACGGCTGGCCGGAGGGGCACCTGGACCGCGCCCAGGCCGAGGCTATAGGGCCAGGTTGGGAAGGCGGGCGCAGTGAGGCCGAGATCGAGGCGCGGCTGTGCGCAGCCTGCGGGATCGAGGCGGCGGGCTTGGCGGCCCTTCAGGAGGTGCTGGCGGCGGATGACCGGGTCTGCCCCCTGTGGGCGCAGGCGCTGGACGGGCTGGCTGGCCGCACCGATCTCGCCATCATCACCAACTCCGGCCCCACCACCCGCGCGACCCTGATCGCCCGCCACCGGCTGGAGCGCTGGTTCCCGGTGATCGTGATCTCGGCCGAAGAAGGCCTCTCCAAGCCCAACCCACGCATCTACCTCAGCGCCAGCGCACGCCTGGGCCGAGCGCCCGCCGAGTGCCTGTTCGTCGACGACCGCCCGGCGAATGTTGAAGGCGCCCAGGCCGTAGGCATGGGCGGAGTGGTGTTCACCTCGTCAGCGCAGACGATCCCCTTGGTGCTGGCCCAACTGTCGCGAGCGAACGCCTAGCCCCCGCGCCGTCACCCCAAGACTTGTTCTTGGGGTCCCTCTCGCCGCTGGCATTGAGGCGGGAGGGCAATATCGCGACCGACTTCGATCTCAGAAGCCGCTGGACCAGGGACCCCAAGAACAAGTCTTGGGGTGACGAAAGGGCCTGGGCCAGCCTCACCCCTCCCCTTCCACCATCACCAGCCGGCTCGTGGTCGAGCGGTGGCGGCGGGCGAAGAGGTCCTGGGCTTGCGGGTCGGCGAGGAAGGCGCGGGCGTGGTCGCTGGAGGGGAATTCCAGGATCACCAGGCGCTGGGGCGACCAGTCGCCTTCCAGCGTCACCGGATCGGCGCCCTTGGACGCATAGCGCCCGCCGTGTTTGGCGATGAAGGCGGGGATCGCCTCCACATAGGGCAGGAAGTCCCGCAGGTCGTTCACCGTCAGGTCGAGCACCAGATAGGCCGTCATGGTCGGGCTCCTTGGGGTCGCCCTCAGCCTAGCCCGCCCTCACCCCGGATGCAGCCCCGGCGCTTCCTGGCCCGTCCGCGCCACATACTCCGTATAGCCCCCGCCGTACTGGTGAACGCCCTCTGGCGTCAGCTCCAGCACGCGGTTGGACAAGGCGGCCAGGAAGTGGCGGTCGTGGGAGACGAAGAGCATGGTGCCTTCGAAGTCGGCCAGGGCGGCGACCAGCATCTCCTTGGTGGCCATGTCCAGGTGGTTGGTGGGCTCGTCGAGGACCAGGAGGTTCGGCGGGTCGAACAGCATCTTGGCCATGACCAGCCGGGCCTTCTCGCCGCCTGAGAGCACGCGGCAGGGCTTTTCAACGTCGTCGCCGGAGAAGCCGAAGCAGCCGGCGAGGTTGCGCAGGACGCCCTGGCCGGCCTGAGGGAAGGACCGCTCCAGGGACTCGAAGATCGTCTCCTCGCCGTCCAGCAGGTCCATGGCGTGCTGGGCGAAATAGCCCATCTTCACGCTGGCCCCGATGTTCACCGCGCCCGCATCCGGCGCATCGGCCCCGGCCACCAGCTTCAGCAGGGTCGACTTGCCCGCGCCGGTGGCGCCCAGCACGCACCAGCGCTCGCGCCGGCGGCCCAGGAAGTCCAGGTCGGCATAGATGCGGTGCTCGCCATAGGCCTTGTTCACGCCCTTCAGGGCCACCACGTCCTCGCCGGAGCGCGGCGGGCTGGCGAACTCAAACTGGATGGTCTGGCGCCGGCGCGGCGCCTCCACCCGCTCGATCTTGTCGAGCTTCTTGACCCGGCTCTGCACCTGGGCGGCGTGGCTGGCGCGGGCCTTGAACCGCTCGATGAACTTGATCTCCTTGGCCAGCATCGCCTGTTGGCGCTCGTACTGCGCCTGACGCTGCTGCTCGGTGAGCGCCCGCTGCTGGTCGTAGAAATCGAGGTCGCCGGAATAGGTGATCAGCTGGCCCGCGTCGATCTCGACGACCTTGTTGATGATCCGGTTCATGAAGGCGCGGTCGTGCGAGGTCATCAGCAGCGCGCCGTCGTAGTTTTTCAGGAAGTTCTCCAGCCAGATCAGGCTTTCGAGATCCAGGTGGTTGCTGGGTTCGTCCAGCAGCATGGCGTCGGGCCGCATGAGCAGGATGCGGGCCAGGGCCACGCGCATCTTCCAGCCCCCCGACAACAGGCCGACATCGCCGTCCATCCGCTCCTGGCTGAACGACAGGCCGGCCAGCACCTCGCGGGCGCGGGCCTCCAGCGCATAGCCATCCAGCTCCTCGAACT
>CAZXVO010000107.1:0-3649 GCA_964643835.1 uncultured Phenylobacterium sp.
CATCCGCGTCAGCCTGGCCGCCGATCCGGTCGAGGAGATCAAGGTCGGCTTCGACATCCTCAAGTCGCTCGGCCTGCGCCACCGCGGCGTCAACATCATCGCCTGCCCGTCGTGCGCCCGTCAGGGCTTCAACGTGATCCAGACGGTGGAGACCCTGGAACAGCGCCTGGCCCACATCTCCACCCCGATGAGCCTGTCGATCATCGGCTGCGTGGTGAACGGCCCTGGCGAGGCCCTGCTGACCGACGTCGGCTTCACCGGCGGCGGCAAGGGTGCGGGCATGGTCTATCTGGCCGGCAAGCCAGACCACAAGATGGACAACGACCGCATGGTCGACCACATCGTGGAACTGGTCGAAGCCAAGGCCGCCGAGCTTGAGGCGGCCCACGCGGCCACGGTTCAGGCCGCCGAGTAGGGTTCGGCGAACAGCGCACAAGAATCTCAAACCTGACGCCTGCGTCACCACTTGCGCGAGCGCGCCCACCTTGATTAGGTGCCGCCTCCATCAGGGAGAGACATCATGTCCGCGGACGGCAACTGGAAGATCACCATCAATTCGCCCATGGGCGCGCAAACGGTCGATGCTTCGCTCAAGACCAACGGTGACACCTTCACCGGCACCACCAAGGGCGCGATGGGCGAGCAGGCCGTCGAAGGCAAGGTCGCCGGCGACAAGCTGACCTGGTCCACCGCCATCACCTCGCCGATGCCGATGACCCTCGAGTTCGAAGCCACCGTCTCGGGCGACAGCATGACCGGCAATGTGAAGCTGGGCGCCTTCGGCTCGGCCTCGCTGACGGGCGTGCGCGCCTAAGACCCTTCGGGGTTCCAAGTTTACGGGAAGGGGCGGAGCGGCCGAGGGGCCGCACCGCCCCTTTTTCGTGCCTGAAGCTTCGGGCCTGAAGCAGGCTCAGCCGTGGCGGCGCTGGCGGCCGCCGGTGCGCAGGAACGCCTCGGCCTCGGCTGTCAGGGCCCAGCGATAGGCGCCAGGGCCAAAGGGACGGCGGAACAGGGGCTGGACGCCGCCATAGCCGGCGTCGCTGCGGCTGTGGGCGTCGAACACCGCCACGGCGCGGGCGCGCAGGTCCAGGTCGGCGCTGTCCTGACGGCGATTTTCTTCCAGACGGGCGATGACCTGGTCGCGGTGGGCCGCGCCGCCCAGGGTCAGCAGGGCCTCGGCGATCTCACCCACCAGGGGATCTATCCGGCTTGCGGAGCGGACCGGACGGCGTTGGGGAGGAAGCGGCCTGGACATGAGGGGAAGCTAGCCCCGGCGATCTGAGTCGAAAACCGGATGCACCGGAGCGGCGTCCGCCTTCACCCGGCAGGCGAGGCTATGCTTAATGATGGCCGTCGTGGCCGCCGCCATGCCCATGATCATCGTGACCGCCCGCCGGCGCCGGCGGCTGGATCCGCGGCGGCGCCTCGGCCAGTTCGCTCCAGCTGCGCTGTTCAAAGCCTTGATCGGCCACCTGCCACACCAGGTGCACCAACCGGCGGGCCAGGTCGGGATCGCCCCGCACGCCGCGGCTGGCCTGCTCTTCCGGCGTCCAGGCCAGGCGATCGGCAGTGTCCTTGACCGACTTCAGCAGGACCCGCTTCTCGACCAGCTTATGCAGGCGCTGCTTGGGGCTGTAGGTCTTGTAGGTGGTCTTCTTCCACCACCAGACGCCCTCGGTGACGAAGCGGCCACGGCCTTCCGGATCCAGATCGTCCAGCAGCATGTCCAGCAGGGCGCGGGCGTCGGCGATCACCCCGTGCGGCGGCGCCTTACCCTCCAGCACCTTGGCGAGCGAGGCCCAGACATATTGAAAGCGCGGGGGAAAGTCGGTGGGGACCGCGCTGCTGAAGACCGGCGGCGGCGGGCCAGCCGGCTTGGCCGCGTGCGGATCGGGCTTCTTGTCCTCGGGCTTGGCGGCGCAGGCGCAGACCAGGACGGTCGCGCCCAGGCCACAGCGGCAAAGGCCAGGGCCGAACATCGGGGCGGCCATCATTTGGGGCGCGGCCAAGGCGTAGGGCTGGACCACAAGCGGCGCGGGCGCTGGGGGCTGCGGCGCGGCCTGTGGCGCAGGCGCGTGCGCGCCGCCCTCATGATGACCGTCCCCACTCATTTCGTCCGCTATCCCCCGAAGCGTTCCCCGAAACATGGTTAACGACCACCAAAGCGCGGGCTTGGCAAGGGCTTGCCGCCGCGCAGCGCCAAAGCGGCGGCTGTGGCGCGCCAGTAGGCCGCGGGGTGCGAATTCCGCCTGCGCGGGTGACGACGGCGCGCCCAGGAGCTAGAAGGCCGGCTCGACCAAGGCAGGACCCCCGTGAGACTTCCCCAGGCCAGACTAGACCAGGTGCTCGACCGCTTCCGCGAGATCGAGGCGCGCATGGGCGCGGCCAGCGACGGGCAGGAGATCGTGCGCCTGTCCAAGGAGCACGCCGAGCTGAAGCCGGTGGCCGATGCGGTCCTGTCCCTGGCCAAGGCCCGGGCTGAGGCGCCGGCCCTGGAAGAGATGGCCGCCTCCGGCGACGCCGAGATGGCTGAGCTCGCCCGCGAGGAACTGGCCGAGCTGAAGGACCGCCTACCCCAGCTCGAGCACGAGGTCGCCCTGCTGCTGGCCCCCAAGGACAAGGACGAGAACGCCTCGGCCATCCTGGAAGTCCGCCCCGGCACCGGCGGCGATGAGGCCGCACTGTTCGCCGGCGACCTGTTCCGCATGTACCAGCGCTATGCCGCCACCCGCGGCTGGCGGGTGGAGATCGATTCCGTCTCCGAGGGCGAGGTCGGCGGCTACAAGGAAATCATCGCCTCGATCAGCGGCGACGGCGTGTTCGGCCGGCTGAAGTTCGAAAGCGGCGTGCACCGGGTGCAGCGGGTGCCGGAGACCGAGGCCGGCGGACGGATCCACACCTCGGCCGCCACCGTCGCCGTGCTGCCCGAGCCCGAGGACGTAGAGATCGAGATCCGCGACCAGGACCTGCGCATCGACACCTACCGCTCGTCCGGCGCCGGCGGCCAGCACGTCAACAAGACCGACTCGGCCGTGCGCATCACCCACCTGCCCACCGGCATCGTGGTCACCAGCTCCGAGAAGTCGCAGCACCAGAACCGGGCGCGGGCCATGAAGGTGCTGCAGGCCCGCCTGTACGAGATGCAACGCGACGCCCTGGACAGCGCCCGCGCCGAAAGCCGCAAGAGCCAGGTCGGCTCCGGCGACCGGTCGGAACGCATCCGCACCTACAACTTCCCGCAAGGCCGGGTGACCGACCACCGGATCAACCTGACCCTCTATAACCTGCCCAAGGTGATGGAGGGCGAGGCCCTGGACGATGTGATCAATCCGCTGATCGCCGAGGACCAGGCCGCCCGCCTGGCCGCCCTGGAAGACGAATTCAACTAGGCGGACACCCGCCCGAGCCCCGGAGTCGCCCGTGACCTCCCTGCCCCCCCAGCCGCTCAGCCCGCTCGACGGCCGCTACAAGTCCGCCGTCACCACCCTCGCCGACTACCTGTCCGAAGCCGGCCTGAACCGCGCCCGGGTCGAGGTCGAGGTGGAGTGGCTGATTGCGCTGACCGACCGGTCGCCGTTAGGCTCCAAGCCCCACAGCGACGGTGACAAAGCCCAGCAGCGCGCCCAAAAACAGGACTTCCGCCACGCCC